>JAPLEX010000079.1:1552-7077 GCA_026390995.1 Flavobacterium sp. | reverse complement strand
TAACTGAAACCAAAGACAGTATTTTAGTTTATACCAATGTAGTAGCGCCAAAAACTGCTTCAAAGGCTGAAAAGGATATTTACTATACACCTTTTACGGTGCTTAAAATTAACTCTAAGAAACCCATTGGGTTTAAATAGTTATGGTTTGATTTAACTTTTCAATAATATCAAACTGAAAATAGTATTTTTGTTTGCAACACAAACTGATTATGGCAGGAAATAGTTTTGGTACACTTTTAAAACTCAGCACATTTGGCGAATCCCATGGCGAAGCAATCGGAGGTATTCTCGATGGACTCCCACCTGGCATTTCACTCGATCTGCAAGCCATACAAGCCGAACTCAACCGAAGACGCCCCGGACAGTCAGCTCTTTCAAGTCCTCGTGACGAAGCTGATGTGGTGCAATTTCTATCGGGATTATTTCAAGGAAAAACTACAGGAGCTCCGCTGGCATTTATCATTCCCAATACCAATACCAAATCGGCCGATTACGATCATTTGGCAGCTGCTTACCGCCCCAGCCATGCCGATTATACCTACGATAAAAAATACGGGCATCGCGATCACCGCGGCGGTGGCCGAAGTTCGGCGCGAGAAACCGCCAGTAGAGTAGTAGCCGGCGCCATTGCCAAACAACTGCTTCCTGCCATTTCCATTCAAGCGTATGTATCGGCAGTAGGGCCTATAGCATTGCAGGCCGATTACCAATTGTATGATTTAGCCACTACCGAATCCAATGCTGTGCGCTGTCCCGATGCACAAACAGCCCAACAAATGGAAAATTACATTCAAACCATTCAAGCGGCAGGCGATACCGTTGGTGGGGTAATTAGCTGTGTAATTCAAGGTGTTCCAGCCGGATTAGGCGAACCGGTATTTGATAAATTGCAGGCCGAATTAGGCAAAGCCATGTTATCGATCAATGCCGTGAAAGGCTTCGAAATTGGCAGCGGTTTTTTTGGAAGCACGCAAAAAGGAAGTGCCCACAACGATATTTTTATGCCCGACGGCAGTACCCAATCAAATCATTCTGGTGGTGTACAAGGCGGAATTTCCAACGGCATGCCTATTTATTTTCGTGTGGCCTTCAAACCCGTTGCTACACTCATGCAAAACCAACAAAGTATCGACAATAAAGGCAATTCGATTGTTATCGAAGGCAAAGGACGCCACGATGCCTGTGTTGTTCCTCGTGCTGTTCCCATAGTCGAAGCCATGGCTGCCTTAGTGTTGGCCGATTTTACTCTTCGTCAAAAAGCTATTTCTCCATTGTAGCAATTCCCGCTTTTCACTCTATCTTTAGTCCCGAACGCCGGTCCTAAAGGATGCCGTTGCAATCGGGGCTACCTAATACTTTAAACCAACTTATGACTACAGCAAAAACCAAAACTACTTTTTTTTCAAACCTTACTACCCAAATTTTGTTGGCCATGATTCTCGGCGCACTAATTGGCGTTTTTGTGCACACCAAGTATGATGTCGCTTCGGCAACAGCCTTTAGTGGCTACATCAAATTATTGGCTACGCTTTTTATTCGCTTGGTTCAAATGATCATTGCACCTTTGGTATTTACCACCTTAGTGGTTGGAATTGCCAAATTGGGCGACATCAAAGCCGTAGGACGTATTGGCGGAAAAGCGATGGGCTGGTTTTTTACCGCTTCGTTTATTTCCTTACTCATTGGACTGTTTTGGGTAAACGTATTGCAACCCGGAATTGGATTGCATTTAACTTCCGTTGATCTTTCTTCTGCTGCCGAAGTAACCGAAAAAACCACCTCGTTCTCGGCCCAAAACTTTGTGGAGCACATCATTCCTAAGAGTATCGTAGAAGCGATGGCCACCAATGAAATTCTACAAATTGTAATTTTCTCCATCTTTTTCGGATTAGCCGCTGCAGCCATTGGACAAGATTCAAAACCCGTAATAAATGCCTTAGACAAAACGTCGCACATTATTTTAAAAATGGTGAATTATGTCATGAAGTTTGCACCAATTGGCGTATTTGGCGCGATTGCAGGGGTATTTGCCGTGCGTGATTTTAGCGAATTGTTGCTCACCTATGCCAAATTTTTTGGTTCCTTTATGGTAGGAATTTCCACCTTATGGGTGGTGTTATTGCTTGTGGGGTATTTATTTCTAAAATCGCGCATGACTGTTTTACTCAAACGCATCGTAAGCCCGTTAATTATTGCTTTTGGCACCACCAGCAGCGAAGCCGTATTTCCAAAATTGACGGAGGAGTTAGAGCGTTTTGGTGTAAAAGACCGTATTGTTTCCTTTATGTTGCCTTTGGGGTATTCCTTTAATTTGGACGGCAGCATGATGTACATGACTTTTGCCAGCATCTTCATTGCTCAAGCCTATGGCATTCCCTTGGATTTACCCACCCAACTCACCATGTTGTTGGTGTTGATGCTCACCAGTAAAGGCATAGCCGGTGTGCCTCGTGCCAGTTTGGTCGTGGTAGCGGCAACTTGTGGCATGTTCAAAATTCCTGTCGAAGGCATTGCACTCATTTTGCCTATAGATCATTTTTGCGATATGTTTCGCAGCGCAACCAATGTACTGGGCAACGCACTGGCCACTTCAGTAGTAGGAGAATGGGAAAACAAGGATCAAAATTCAACTACCAACTAAATTTAAATTTCTTGCTTGTTGTACATATATTTACTTAATTTGTCACTGAAAACTAAATACTTAACTCTTTAACATTACACATCATGAACAAAAAATTACCCTTATTTTTATTTTTACTATTCAGCACTTCATTGTTTGCACAAGAATTGCTTTCAGAAAATTTTAATACGTTCCAAATTGGAAACGTAGGAACCGATTTTACAGGCGCCATTTCTACTAATAACATTTTTACTGCGGCAACCAATGGAACAGCTCCTACAACTGCAAACAACGCAGGCAACGCCAATTTTCAAATTGTTGCAAATGATGCTGCCCATCAAAATGTATTGCAAATTATTGGAACTAATGGCGATAAAGGAAGCCGTCAACTCTGGTATGATGGTTTTGCTGATTTATGGAGTTTTCGCGATGCGGGTAACGAAATATTAGAAATTGAGTTTGACATGTATACCGGAAACACATCAGGAACAAGTGTTAATAGCAAAGGTTTATACATTTTTGATGCCACCCGAACTAAGATCCTTGCTGGCTTTTCATTCAATACCAAAACCTTAGCCCTTTCGGGTGTGGGTTATTATACCAGTGCCACGGCACCCATTGGAAACTACATATTTTACTTGGGTACTGGAACTCAAAACATCATTTTACAAGCGGATGTTTGGGTACGTTTGGGCGTAAGCTTCAATAAAACTACAGGTCAAATTCGTTGGAAAGGTCCAGGATTCAACGGGCAAGTTCCAGGCGCGGGAACAGGCTCTGATCCTGATCGCGTAAGTTTAGTATCAACCAGTGGTACCACAACGACTGCGCCAATTGTAACCAACACAGCTGCTGCAGTGGGATTATTTGATGCTTTTGTATTTAGAGCAACTGCTACAGACAACTTGTTAAGCATTGACGAAATCTCAGTTATACCAAATCAGGCCTTATTTTCCGTTTATCCTAATCCATCTCCTGATGTGATTACTGTTTCATCGGCTGTAAATTCTTTCATTTCAACATTAACAATTACGGATATTAACGGTAGAGTGGTAAAGCAAATCGCTCCCGAAAATATCGCTAATCAACAAATTTCAATTACAGACCTAACCAATGGAGTGTATTTCTTAACAATCCAGTCAAGTGAAGGTACTTTTGTAGAAAAATTGATTAAAAACTAAACCAAATCAATTGATCGATTAAAGCCTCAAAATAATTTTTTGAGGCTTTTTTTTGTTTATAATGAATTAATCAAGTCAGAAACTTGTCCCTGTACGTTTTATTTGGAAATAAGCAATGTTCGTTTTTTCCAAACCAACGGTATCGGTTTTCGGCTATCCAATTGTATACTCCATCCAATATTGCTTTTGGAAATAGTCGAAATACCAATCCCAACTTTAGCCTGTTTGAACCAAATTTACACAAATAAAATACCGCTTGAGATTGAGTGTAATAGGCCACGTTGGGGTGATATACCACGAGTGAATCAAGCGTATTCGGGTTATAGCCAATGTGAGTTAAAATCGATTTCCCTAAATCAGCTTGTTGAGAAACAAACCGAAATTGGTCTGCAGGATCTTCTTTTAATAAGATTTGAATTGCTCGATTGCATAAGCCACAATCGCCGTCGTAAAGTACAATGATTTTATTGGTTGGTATCTGATCCATTAGGGTTGTACGTATTCTAATTGGCTGATATTCACCGTAGAGGTAAAGACGCCGTAATTGACAATCGCTTTGGTTTTCTCTATTTTATCAATTGTACCAATTGCTTTTCCTTCGATCATGCGCACCCGATCACCTACTTTTAAAATAGGTTTGGGTTTTTCGGGTGGGATTACTATGCGTTTCTTTTCTTTCTTTTCTTGGCGAATGGCATCCACCTTTACCGTAACTTCTTTTACAATTTCCTTCTGAATGGCTTGTTTTTGCTGAACTTCTTTGACTGTGGCTTTTTTTCGTTTTGAATTTTCTACTTCAACAATTTTCAAAAATTCGCCAATCAGGTCTTTCTTATTTTTGGAATTGAAATATTTCTCGGCAATGTCCTCAATTTTTTGTCCCATGTAGATTAAACGTTGGTTGCTGTCATACAATTCCTGGTAGCTTTCCAATTTTTGTTTAATCTTGGCATTGATCGTTTCCATTTTCTTGCTTTCCTCGCGCACCTTGCTTTCTTCCTCTTTCAGGTTTTGGGATGTTTTTTCCATTTTGGAACGCTCTTTTTGCAAGGTCGCAATGGTCTTATCAAATCGCACTTTACCCACTTCAATTTTCTTTTTGGCGCGGTTAATCAGCCCATAGGGGATGCCATTTTTTTGCGCCACTTCAAACGTAAATGAACTTCCGGCCTGTCCCAACACCAATTTATATAAAGGTTCTAATGATTTTTCATCAAAGAGCATGTTGGCATTTTGTGCACAAGGCAACTCGTTGGCCAAGATTTTTAAATTGGCATAATGCGTCGTAATTATTCCAAAGGCTTCGCGGTGGTAAAACTCTTCTAGAAAGACTTCGGCCAATGCACCGCCCAATTCGGGATCAGATCCGGTCCCAAATTAATCAATTAAAAACAAGGTTTTGGCGTTGCACTTCTTTAAAAAGTAGTTCATGTTTTTTAATCGGTAACTGTAGGTACTGAGATGATTTTCAATGGATTGATTATCACCAATATCAGTCAAAATCCGATCAAACAAAAAAGTTTCACTGCGTTCGTGCACCGGGATTAAAAGCCCCGATTGCAACATGAGTTGCAACAAGCCTACTGTTTTTAATGAGATGGTTTTTCCACCCGCATTTGGGCCAGAGATCACAATAATGCGACTGTCTTTACCCAATTCAAAAGTCTGCGGATAGGTAATTTTCTTTTGCTCCATATTGGTCACCAACAAAATAGGGTGGAA
>JAPLEX010000079.1:0-1501 GCA_026390995.1 Flavobacterium sp. | reverse complement strand
AATTTGAGGCATTATCCCATTTATTTTCAAGGCATATTTGGCTTTGGCGGCAATGACATCTATGTCACTCAACAGCTCTTGGTAGGCAATTAATAGGGGTAAAAAAGGCCTAATTCCGTTGGTTAGTTCTTTTAAAATACGCGTGAGTTCTTCTTGTTCTTCGAATTCTAATACGCTCAATTCTCTCGAATAACGCAGCGTAGCTTCGGGCTCAATGTAGGCAATACTCCCTGTTTTGGAACTCCCTAAAATGGATCCTTTTACTTTTCGTCGATACATAGCCAAAACGGCGAGTACGCGTCTGTTTTGCACAAAACTTTCCTTGATTTCATCCAAATAGCCTAGACCGTTGTATTGCGATAAGGCAGCGCCAAAACTTTGATTCACTTTGCCTCGCACCACTTGCATGTCACGGCGAATATTGAGCAAATCGGGAGAGGCATTGTCTTTGATTTCACCATACTTATCCACCACTTGTTCTATTTGATGGATAATATCTTTAGTAAATTCTACTTGTTCCGAACGTATATAGAGGTTGGGGTAGTAGTCGGTAAATTTTTTAAAGAACTGCAACAACACATTGACTGTGGCCGACAGCTGCGCTATTTTTCTAAAACTTCCCACTTCCAAAAAGCTGTCTTCGATGCCCAAAAATTGGATCTCATGCGCAATCGATTCGAAGCCGTGATTGGGTATGGCGTTGTTGTTTTGAAACGACGACAAGTATTCAGAAGTTTGATTGAGCGCCAAAAGCAAGGCAGCTTGCTCATCTATAGGCAAAATCCCTAAGGCTTTGGTAGCGCCTAGCTCGGTATTGCAATAGCTAGAAACGGTTTCTAATACCGTTGGAAACTGTAAATCCTGTAGTGTTTTATCGGTAATTCGATTCATAGCAGTTTTAAAATTGCCACACAAAAGTAGCTATAATTTGATTGTTTAGGGAATTAATTACCTTTGGTTTTCAAACTGATTTATGCCCTACATCAATGAGCCATCCTGGCAACAAGCCTTAGCAATCGAAATGCAAAAAGACTACTTTGCTCAACTCATGCAAAAAGTAGAAAATGCCTATGCGCAGCAGTTGTGTTATCCTCCACAAACCCAACTATTTCAGGCATTTGAACGCTGTTCGTTTGCCCAAACCCAAGTGGTGATTTTAGGACAAGATCCCTATCACGGATCAGGCGAAGCACACGGATTAAGTTTTTCGGTGCCCGACGGCATAAAAATACCACCCTCGTTGCGGAATATATACCGGGAAATTGCCACTGATTTAGACCGACTGCTTTTGCCCAACTCGGGCAATCTATCGCATTGGGCCAATCAAGGGGTTTTGTTATTGAATGCAGCACTTAGCGTAGAAAAAGACAAACCCAATAGTCATGCCAAAATGGGATGGCAGGAATTTACCTCGGCGGTAATTGAGGTATTGTCTAGCCAAAAAGAAAATCTGGTCTTTCTATTGTGGGGGAACTTTGCTCAGCAAAAAGGAAATCGAATT
>JAPLEX010000071.1:25226-45748 GCA_026390995.1 Flavobacterium sp. | reverse complement strand
TACCATTGCCAACTTTTTCGCGAAAACGAAAACGCCGGCGATTTAATTCTAGACAACAACGACTTGGAGCGTGAAAGAGGAATTACCATTACCTCCAAAAACGTATCCGTTGTATACAAAGGAACCAAAATCAACATTATTGACACTCCAGGCCACGCCGATTTTGGTGGCGAAGTAGAACGCGTCCTAAACATGGCCGATGGGGTTTGTTTGTTGGTAGATGCCTTCGAAGGCCCTATGCCGCAAACGCGTTTTGTGTTGCAAAAAGCCATCGATTTGGGATTGAAACCTTGTGTGGTTATCAATAAAGTAGACAAAGAAAACTGTACTCCCGAGGAAGTACATGAAAAAGTATTCGATTTGATGTTTGAATTGGGTGCAGAAGAATGGCAATTAGATTTCCCTACCGTATACGGTTCGGCCAAAAACAATTGGATGTCTGACGACTGGAGAAATCAAACCGAAAATATAGAGCCTTTATTAGACATGGTCATTCAAAATGTGCCTGCTCCAAAAGTGTCCGAAGGAACTCCTCAAATGTTGATCACCTCGCTTGATTTTTCCTCCTTTACCGGTCGAATTGCGATAGGTCGTTTGGAGCGTGGCGTATTAAAAGAAGGCATGCCCATTTCCTTAGTGAAACGCGATGGACAAATCATGAAATCCCGCATCAAAGAATTACATACGTTTGAAGGCTTGGGTCGTAAAAAAGTTCAAGAAGTAATTGCCGGAGATATCTGTGCAATTGTAGGCGTAGAAGGATTTGAAATTGGCGATACCATTGCCGATTTTGAAAACCCAGAAGCCTTGCAAACCATCGCCATCGATGAACCTACCATGAGCATGTTGTTCACCATCAACGATTCTCCGTTTTTTGGTAAAGAAGGAAAATATGTAACGTCTAGACACATTCGTGATCGTTTGACCAAAGAATTAGAAAAAAACTTAGCGATGAAGTTGGGCGAAACCGACTCTGCCGATAAGTTTATGGTTTTTGGTCGCGGAGTACTCCACTTATCAGTTCTTATTGAAACCATGAGAAGAGAAGGCTATGAGATGCAAATTGGACAACCCCAAGTAATCATCAAAGAAATTGACGGTAAAAAATGCGAACCTATCGAAGAACTCACCATCGATTTACCCGAATCCTTATCCGGTAGAGCGGTAGAGTTTGTTACTTTACGTAAAGGCGAAATGTTGAGCATGGAAACCAAAGGCGAGCGTATGATTGTAAAATTCAATATTCCCTCTCGTGGAATTATTGGTTTGCGTAATCAATTGCTTACCGCTACCGCAGGTGAAGCCATTATGGCACACCGTTTCATCGGATACGAACCGTTTAAAGGAGAAATTTCTGGACGTAACAAAGGGTCCTTAATTTCGATGGAAAAAGGAAAAGCAATTCCGTATTCTATCGATAAGTTGCAAGACCGCGGTAAGTTTTTTGTAGAACCAAATGCCGAAATTTACGAAGGTCAAGTAATTGGAGAAAACTCTCGTGGAGATGATATGTGTGTAAACGTGACCAAAGAGAAAAAACAATCCAATGTGCGTTCTTCTGGAAACGACGAGAAAGCCCGTATTATTCCACCAATCATTTTCTCATTAGAGGAAGCCTTGGAGTACATTCAAAAAGACGAGTACGTAGAAGTTACGCCAAAATCAATTCGTTTGCGTAAAATTTACTTAACCGAAACCGATCGTAAACGATTCAAAAACTAAGTACAGTTTAGTTATAAAAAGAAACCCATTCTACTGCAGAATGGGTTTTTTTATGTGAAGCTGTTTCCAGCTGTCCGCGGTATCTTTTGTTCGTGCCTCTCAAAAGGATGCTGCTGCCATCTGGGCTAGTTGGGCGGCAACAAAAATTGCAGCGGAATATCCAGGCGCTCTTTCCATGATTTTTCCGAATGATCTTTCCCCGGGAAAAATTGCGAACTCCAGTTGGAAGTATCAAATCCTTTTTCTACCAATACTTCATCCACCTTTTTTTGCAAGGGCGGATACAGGGCATCCAAGGTTTGATCTCCGTAATCAAAATAGATTTTATGCGTGTTTGGGTTGGGCAACTGCTTGCGCATATAGGCCAAAAAGGCAGCAGGTACAGGATTGCCTTCCGCCGCAAAAATACCCGGCCAATGGGTAGACAAGCAGGCGGCGCCGCCAAACACTTCGGGGTATTCACAAAGTGCGTACATCGAAATCAATCCGCCCATACTTGAACCGGCTATACAGGTTGCTTCCGGTTTTGGATCAACCGCATAATGGCTGTCAATGTAGGGTTTCAGTTCAAAAACGATAAACCGCAAATAGGCATCGGCCAGAGGAGTAAAGGTGTCGGTAATTCGTCCTTTATCTTTGAGTGCTTGCGTCACGAATTGCTGTTCTGCAACCGACAAGCTTTCATAAGGTTTTTGCGGAAAATATTCCGGATGTCTTTTGGCCGTATTGTTAATGCCCACCACGATAAAATCGCGGGTCTTTTTTTCGGCTTGCAATGTACTGGCCGTTTCGTCTACTTCCCAGGCTTGTTTGTTCCAGCAAATTTCGGCATCAAAGAGCATTTGTCCGTCGTGCATGTACAACACGGCATATTTTTTATTTGGAGTATAGCCGTTGGGTAACCAAATTTCTATAGCACGTTTGGCTACATATTGTGATTTAAAATGCTTGATGTATTCTATTTTACCACTGCTCACGGCCGGTTTTTGGGCCATAATCCCAAATGGAAGGACTAACAAAGTCAGGTAAATTAGCGCTAATTTCATGTGTTATCGTTTTAGTGAAAAATGACCTTTTACCAGGCGTTGGTCTTCAAAGAAAATCACGTACCAATAGTCATCGGCTGGCAGTGGTGTTCCATTAAAAGTACCATCCCAACCGGTTCCCAACGGAGCAATTTCTTTGACCAATTTTCCCATTCGATCAAAAATACGAATCATCGTGTTGGCATTGTAGGCAGCTGTCACGCCTTTTACATTCCAGCTGTCATTGCTGCCATCTCCGTTGGGCGTAAAGAAGTTGGGAATTCCCAACACATTTACTTCAACAGGACCTATAGTACCACAGCCTTTGGTGTCTTTCACATATACGTGGTGGGTGCCCGGTGCAATATTGTAGAAATAGTTGCTGGGTTGGAAAAAATCGGGGTAATCCAAAGAATAAATGTAGTTGCCCAAACCGGAAGTATTCACCGTAATCGAGTTGGTGTCGGTAATGTCAACCACATCGATACTTGTAATCGTTGCTTTTTCTGAAGCGGTAACCAGAATCGTTCTAGTTTTGGGACATCCGGCTGCAGTGCTCACTTCTACAGTGTATAAGCCCGCCGTATTTACAGTCAAGGTGTATTGGGTAGCGCCCGCAATGGCATTTCCGTCCAAATACCATTGGTAGCTGTAATCGGCAGGATTTGTTCCAGCCAAAACACCGGCGTCCAAAGTGCGGGTAAAATTCGGATCATCCGAACAGATGAGTACATTGGCTGTGCCCAATTCGTTCAAATCAATTTGAGGCAAAGGTAACACGACCAACGGTAAGGTAGTGGTAACTGCACAACTGTTGTTTATCCCATTTTCTAGCGTTACAGTCACAGTTTGTGAAGAACTGTTGAACGGGTTCTGTACCGGGTAGCCCATACTTTGGCCGGCACCATCGGTATACAGCAAGTTAAGCCCAGTTTGTCCGTTTAGCAAAGCCGTTTCAATCGCCGCCCAATCAAAGCCAATAGTTCCGTTTTGTAGAGCCGGATAATATTCGTCATCACACACTTGAGTAAGGGCAGAACTAATTGAAAATGCCTCTGGTAAATCATCCACAATAAAGGTGAGCGTAGCTTCTTCAAAACAGGCGCCATTAGGGTCTGCAGTCACATCATTGGTTGCTCGCACAGTTACCGTTGTTGTAGTATTTACTAAAAACGGATTAGGCAAAGGACTTGGAAGAGGAGTTCCATTGGCCGCAAAATAACTCAAACTCACTTGGGTCTGTCCATTTAAGAGAGCCAAATCAAGGGCAGAGGTGTCAAACAAAAAATCTCCATCGTGGTTGTCGTCACAATGCCGAATGAGGTTTGCAGGCGCTACATCTGTTAAGGTTGGTAATGCCTCTACGGTGAGTTGAATATAAGGGCCCAAGGCATAACAGGCGTTGTCTATCGTGCTTTTTACCCGAATCCAAATGGCTTGTTGGTTGGGGTAGCCAATGTTTCTATAATTGAATATGGAATTCGGATCGGCCGCATTTTGGGAAATCTCGAGCGAATTTCCCGAGGCATCGGTTTCAATGGCCGCGTCAATTCCGTTTTTGTAGTACTTAATCGTGTAGGAAGAAGTTGCTGGAAGTAAGGCGGCCACATCAGCGGTTACGCTGCTAAAGTTGAAACTCGAAATACCATCCCGGTCGTCGTTGTTGGTGTTGTTGTTCCCAAAAGTATCCAAGAAATCATCGCATTTGGCAAAACTTCTCGAGAAAGAGGCTGGTATTTGTGTGGCCGAAACAAGTATTGAAATCGAACCCAAACTAAAACAGCCATTGGCATTCACCACGCGCACCCATACAGTAGCTGAGTCGGTAACGTATTGTTCGGGTGACAAAATGTAATCTGTACTGGCAATATTTCCGTCTTGAGCGGCTGTTTGTGAAGTATAATACGAGAAGGTTTCTACAGCAGCTTGTGCCGAAAGTTGCGATTCTAGCGATTTTATATTCACAAATGTAAATCCATCGGTCAAGGCATCGTCGTCACATTGTTTGATGACAATAGGACTATTTACTACTGGTAAGGAATAAACGGTGAGTGTTACGGTATCCGAATATAAATTGCAGCTGTTGCCTGTTTTTTGTAGTAGCACACGAAAAATGGCCCCATCAAAAGCGGTTGGCACTGCAGTAAATTGCAATTGGTTGGTTTGGGTGCCCGACAAGATGGGCGTGTTGCTCAAATTGGTCCAAACACCGGCAATATTTTGTTGCCATTGGTAGCTGTCTACCGGATTAGAAGCCACCGTAAAAGTGGTGTTTTGCAAAGCACAAACGGCTATTGAAACGGGTTGAGTAGTTATGCTTATCGGCGCCGAAAGCGTATAATTCAAATTAGGCAAGGGAGTGTATCCTGAACCTGCATTGGTAACTACGCCCCATGAATTTACCACTACGGGAGACGTATTGCCCACCACACCATCAGCGTTTCCGTCTAAATAACCGGCTTCAAGTGCGTCCAGGCACCCATCATCGTCACTATCTAGATCAATGTAGTTGGCGGCAGCATCGGGATCAGCATTGGCTACCGTATAATTGAGTTGCCCAGATTCGGGAGCAGTTTCGAGCGAATTGGCCAAACCATTTGCTCCAAAAAGGGTAGCGGCATCAATCATGCCATTGTAGTTGCTATCGGGAGCGCTACAGCCTGATTCGACTAAATCATAGATGCCGTCATTGTCGCTGTCTAAGTCCAAATAGTCGGGAATAGTATCGCTGTCGGTATCGGCCAAAACAAGCCCAAAGTATTCGTCATATAAACCGTCATTATTCGCATCAACCAAGGGAGAAATCACAGTCAAGGCTTGTGCCTCAGTACTATCCAAAAGGCCATCGTTGTCGCTGTCAAGATCTACATAATCGGGGATAGTATCGCCATCTGAGTCACGAGGCACACAAGTGGCTTGCAATTCCCATTGCACTCGGGCTATTGCCGTATCGGATAAATTTACTTGGGTGAACCGCAAACTGCTGCTGCCGGCTGCTTGAAAACTAAAATTGGCCATTCCAAAACCCAAAGGCGAAGCGCTGTTGAGTCGGAATCTAATTTCAAACGAAGAAAATTGGGTCACGTTGCTTTCGTATATCCCGTCGTAATTGGTATCAATAAGCAGTTGATTGCCAGGATTCAGCACAGTAAGCGTTTGATTAGTGTCCGAATTGATAATAAACTCTACATTACCATCCAACACGGCAGTGGGATCGCCCACAATGGGGTAGCTTAATTTGAACGCAGTGATTTGGGAAAATGTTTTGGTAAATTGTACGGTATTTCCCTTACCGATTGGTGTTTCTGTGATAAAATTCCCCAAAGATGTTCCTGTAAATGGTGTAGGGGAGGGAAATGCTGTCCCGCTGGTGAGCACATTCAAGCTACTAGCATCTGACACATCAATGGGTTGATTGCCTAAGGATTCGGTGCAATTGGGTATGCCGTCGTTGTCCCAATCCAAGTCAATGTTGTCATTGGCTGCGTCATTATCGGTATTGCTGGCACAGGTACTCACCGGAATATTGTCTGATACTAATGTCGAACTACAGGTTGCGATGGTTGCTTTTACATAATAGTATCCAGGTGCCAAAGGCAAATAGCTATTGGCTGTTGCACCTGGTATCTCTACATTGTTGTAGTACCATTGAAACACATCAAACGGACTAATCGAATTGACCGAAATGGTGGTATTGGGAATGCAATTGGATTGTGCCACATTGAGTGCGTCAAAACTCACCTCGGGTTTAAAAGTAAAGCCCGAGAAAAAACCACCAAATGTTGCTGCACCATCGGTACCGTAGGCAGCCAAATACAATTGCGCCGACGAGAATACCGCCACATTTCCAGATAAACCCGTAATTGAATAGGTTTCGTAGGCTGGATTTCCCACTACTGCAATCGGGCCGTTTACCGTTACCCCCGGAAGAAATGCCAGTTGTCCTATGGCATAAGGAACTGCATTTACTTCAAAACTCAAGCTGGCAGCTGTTTCGGTCAATAAGGTGATGCGCGCAATGGGATAGACGCGCGAGCCAATTTCGTTAATCAAAGGTATGTTGTCAATTACATGTGGGGTTTCACAACTCAAGGGCGGAACAAAAAATAGTTCTTGGTTGGCAAAATCAGTTCGGCTATTGTCGCCTATGGTTTGGTAGGCAAAAACATTTTTGGACGAGGACACATACAAATTTCCGTTTGCCGCATAATTGCTGCCATCTAGGGCCACGTAATTACCAGCATTTAGGGTATAGGCTGCGGTGGTCGTGTTTCCGTTGAGGAATATTTCGGTGTTGTCTTCATGTGCAATGAGCAAAACTCGTTCTACAATATCTTGCCCCGTACTTTTAATGAAAATGTATTCTTTTCCTGTGCGCTCAGCCGAAACAATTTGATCAAACCCCAGGTCCAAATTTTGGGATGCATTTGATCCGGTAAACGAACCGCAATTCACCGCAATAGGTTTGTCGGCCGAAACCAAAGCACCAATTAACCCGTTGAGGTTGGCCGTTGTAGGCCCTTCTACAGCCAATACATAACTTTCACCGCTATTTAAAATCACGGGAGCCGGATTACTGCCCCCGGGGTTATTAATTAAAACCACATTGGGCTGAATCCCAGAAAATTGTACCGTGGTGTTGTTTTCGGTAGCCAAAACAGCAATAAACGTATGCACGTTGTTTCCTAAGCCGCCGTTGTTGGGATTTAAAAAGGAACCTACACGAAATTCTTTCCCCAACGCAGCTATTCCTTTGGATACGACTGCTCCCGATTGATTTCCATTTCCGGCAATGATCCGGACAGTGGCATAAATTAAATCTTCGGCCTCAATGATAAATCCTTTATTATTCAGCACACTGCTTACTGCCGAATTGGATACCATTAGTTGGGTATTGGTTCCATACCCACAATCATATACGTAGGGATTGGTTTTAGAAACCGTGCCATAGATATTTTGTCCGCCTAGCTGCTTAATCGTAAAGTTTACCGGGCTTAAATTGGGTGTCGATATATAAATGTATTGCTCTTGCGCGCTTGATCCAGGATTGTCTGAACCCGATAAGGGTGGCAAATAATGGGTTTTACTAAATTGGCTGTAGCCTTGCCAAGCAAGTAATACCATAAGTAGCAAGAATGCTTTACCTTTCATAAATTATTTTATTAGCGTTTTAGGCTAAAGTTGCCTGTTAAAGTTTCAAATTGATCAAATTCTATGCGGAACCAATAATCATCGGCAGGTAATTGTTTTCCCAGATAAATACCATCCCAGCCAGCGCTTTCTTCCGAGAGCTCTTTGAGCAATTTACCAAAGCGATCAAAAATACGCAGTTTTGCTTTGGATACCAATTTCAAATTTTCAATGCGCCAATAATCATTAAACCCATCGCCGTTTGGAGTGAAGAAACGGGGGTAATCCAATACGTATATTGGTTCAGTATCCTTGCCACAGCCGTGTATGTCTTCTACACTAAGAATATACTCATTGGGTGCAATGGCCATAAATACAGGACTCGGCTGATAATCTGATCCGTTTAAGCTGTAGAGATAGCTGCCGTTTCCTGTAACTGTAACTTGCACTGTTCCCCCATTGGTTTGAAAATGGTCAATTTGAATGTTGGTAATCGTGGGTGCGCTCGATGCAATCACCTCGAATTTTTTAGTGGCTTCGCAGCCGTTGGCATCGGTCACAATTACAGTATAGGTGTTGGCTGAACCAATGCGAATTCCGGCACCAGATTCCCCAGTAGACCAATTGTAGGAACTGAATACAGGATCAACCGCCAAATCGAGGGTTTGCAAGGGGCAGATATACAAGCTGCTGTCTTCAAAATTTGCCGGTTCGTTGCGATTCACTTCTAGGGCAACCGCAGTTATGCCAAAACAATCGGGTCCGTTGGTAATTTTGGCATATATCGTTTCTTGATTGATAATTGAATTTGTATAAACAGCGGGTAACGCATTTTGTTCGGCCTGCGCATCGGCTAGACTGGCGTAGTAGTTTACCACCAAACCGCTGGGCAATCCATTAAGCAATAGGGGATTTATATTCAACAGGCTAAAGCCAAAGAAGCCATCTAAATTTCCATCCAAATCGCAGCTGGCATAACTAATATTTTGCGGAACCGTAGCCGAAGAAAACTGCAGTTGTACGCTCGCTACAGCAATACAACCAAAGGGAGTTTGCACTGCAGCATAAATGGTTTTGGGTACCGTTAAATAGTTGTTTGGCGTGGGAATAGATAAATTGACTGCAAATTGTAGGGCTGCAGTATACGATTCAAAATATTGCACGGGTCCGTAACTACTAGTATTATTGGTGACAATCGCATTGAGTTTATTTAGATTAAATACAGCCGATCCATCTTGGTTGTCGTCGCAGGCCAATAGGGTAGAAGCAACCAATAGCGGTTTGGGTACAAATTCAAGTATGCAGCTGCCTGTGCTGGCACAACTGCTAGTGGCTGTGGTAATGGCCACGCTATAGGTTCCAGAAACCGAGTTTGAAATCGTGAGTGTCGGATTGGTTTGGCTGGCTATTGGATTTCCATTCCAAAACCACTGGTAGGAATTACTTCCGGCTTGATTGGCATTTAGGGTTATTGGATTGCCTTCGCACACCGGATTATTGTTGGCGATGAGTCGGTCGGGTCCCAAATCTACTCCAATATTAAAACTGCCTCCGCCCAAAAAAATCGCCGAATCATAGCGAACATTTTCATGATCAGCAATGACTAATTTAATGTGATACGTTTGGCCAGGAATTACCGTGGCTTGCGCCGTCATGACTACCGTTTGTCCGTTCAAATTTATGGGAGCTGTCGAGCCGTTATAGCCTCCAAAAAAAGTAGGATTGGCTGCCGCACAAGATCCTGAAATAGCGGGATGCACCGAAGTAACGAGGACAGGAGTAGTTGTCCCTGGAATCAAGGCCAAGTTTTGATAGGGCGCCGAACTACCCACTTCTTTCAATAAAAAGGCAAATCCGTCCGAATACCGGCAGGGTGCGGTGCCTTGGTATTCTTCGGAAGCAAAAATGTAGTTGAATCGAAAGTTGCTGTTTTGGGGTGTAAAATCAAATTCTAGTGCCGTGGCATTAAAGGT
This sequence comes from Flavobacterium sp., assembly GCA_026390995.1. Lineage (GTDB taxonomy): Bacteria > Bacteroidota > Bacteroidia > Flavobacteriales > Flavobacteriaceae > Flavobacterium. The sequence goes on along the minus strand of JAPLEX010000071.1, from coordinate 35,898 downwards.
GTTGGTAATGTTGAGCGCCTGTTGCAAATCAAGATCTCCCAACCAGGCCGTTTGTCCTTCGTCTATTAAAGAGGTGTTGGGACCAGCCGCGCGTTGGGCTCGGGCGGTACACAAAATGACACCGTTGGCAAATGGGAATGTACCCCCGCCGTTGGCAAAGTAGCCATAGCTTTTTTGTGCTCCGCTAAAGGGATCTCCACTCACCGTTACATTAGAAACCGCCGCACAGGGATTGTTGATCAACACATTTTCGACCAATTGTTGCGCGGTGTAGGTGTCGTCAATACTTACGTTTTGGCTATAGACATCCTCCGCTATTAGCAAGAATAGTACAAAGAGAATTCGAAAGTAGCCCGATATTTTCATTGGCACACGCTAGTAAAGCGATTTAGCTTTTTTGTTCTTTGTTGAAATAGACTAAGTAGTAATACATTTGTTTTTCTTCGTCCCAGCCTTTTTCTACAAATTTTTCGGCACTTTCGGGATTGATGAAATCCAATTTTATTTGAATATGGGTGTCTAGATTAATTACGTTTTTAATCGATTTTCGCGCATCCGAAACGGCCGAATTGGCAATCGGAAAAGAGGTCACGTCTTCGATGCTGTATTTTTCGCCTTTGTCTACCTTGTAGCTTTTAAACTCCGGAATCAAATCGGGGTTGTCGAGTACTTCGTTCAAGAAGTTGCTTTCTTCAAACTGGTCGTTTTTGGCAAAATAATTCACCGAACGATTCATGAACATCACTTCTTCTTTTTTGTCTTCGGCCGGAAAAACAACGTCTTTGGCAAAGCCTTGGCAAAATTTCAAGTATTTTTTGGTGATAAAATTTTCGTCTTCAAAGGCATCCACCGATAAGAAATGCTCGAGCCAATACCGTGCATCGTAGCGGTTGCTGTCTACCGTCAAAATTTTATAGCCTTCTTCTTTTTTGTGGTTAAATACCAAACAGCCTTTGTCCAATTTGCTCAAGTTGATTCCTTGTTTCAAGATCATCTCAAGGTTGGTTCCTTTTTCTTCAAACTGCAAAAAATCGGTTTGCAACTCACTTTTAAAAATCCCCACGGCATCGACTACCGTATTGTCGATCGATAAGTGACTCAAATAGGCCACATATACTTCTCCGTTTTTGATATGCGGATGGTTGGATTGCTCAAACAAATGTTGGGTAATTTTTTTGGATACCTCGTGTACCGATGAGGGATCGGTGAAAATTTGAGTGACCATTTGGTACATTTCGTTGTATTCCAAATCGACATCGTGGGCAAATTGGTAGTAGTTTTCTTCTTTGTCTCGAAAGGACTTAAAAAAATATTCTTTTAACAACGGTACAAGCTCGTCGTTTAAATTATAGGGTTGGTCAGATAAAAAGAGCGCTTCGTTTCGGCTTTTATTGCCCACACGGTGAATGGATAAATTTTCGATGTGGGTGTTGTACAAATTAATCATAAGGGGGTGTTCGTTTAATATTTTAGATAAAAGAACCAAGAAGTAAGGAATCTCAGCTTCTTGGTTGTCTAGTGTTTTTCCATTAGAATGGAATAGTAATTCGAGTAAATGCTAATAATCGTCGTAGCTGTGGTCTTCGTATCCGCCTTCGTTTTCGTCAAAAAGATCCAAATCGTCTTCGTCGAGGTCGTCTTCAAATTCGTCATAAATCCCTTCGGTCATCTCGGCTTCGTAGTTTTTATCATCGGCTTCGGCAGGCATAAACCCATGACTAAATAAAGTAGCTGGATAGGTTTCTCCGGCACTTATGTGTTCGATGGCAGCCAATTCAACCAAGAACGTCCACATGTTCAAGAAATCATATACGTAAATGATTTTGGTATTTTCCTTATCCAAAATACTGTGCAAGGGGTAGTCGCTCATGATTTTTTGTTCGCCAGGTGTATCGCCGGTGTCAAATAAGGCAATTTCGTCTTCTTGGTTCCACTTGTCATCACAGGTGTAAAACGAGGCCATTTCTTGCCCATCAAAATCAAAGGCATTCACAATGGCGTTGTGCAAATCTTCTAAGGTGTCGTCTTCCAAAATTGCGACGTCTCGAAATATATCTTCTTCGGTATCGAGGATCACTCTAAATTTATAAACCATATTCTGTTTTTTTATTAGCGTAAACTTACGCCCAATTCGCTAGTTAATTTTTCTTGTAAGTTGTTCATTACGGCATCAATTTGCTCGTCAGTGAGGGTTTTGCTGTTGTCTTGTAAAATGAAACTCACTGCATACGATTTTTTGCCTTCGGGTAAGCTGTCGCCCTGATACACGTCAAACAACTGGACGTTTTTGAGCAAGTTTTTTTCCGTTTGTTTGGCCAATTGATAGATCGAATCAAAACTCACGGCTTCATCAATAAGCATTGAGAAATCGCGTCGCACCTCAGGAAACTTCGGAATGTCTTGGAATTTTAGTTTGGTCGAAACCAATTTCAACACCAAATTCCAATTCAAATCAGCATACAAGACTTCTTGTTTGATATCAAAATACTTGAGAATTGATTTTTTTACGGTACCAAATTCTACCAAAGTTTCATTGCCAATTACATATTGAACGCCCTCCGCAAATACTTCCGATTGCAGCGGTTTGGTTTTGGATTTGTCAATGCCCATCCGCGACAACAAGGCATCAATATACCCTTTGAACAAGAAAAAGTCACTGGCTTTGCTGGCTTGTGTCCAGTTTTCGCTGTTGCGGTTGCCGCTCACAAATACACTCAGGTGTTTGGGTTCGCTGTAGGTTCCTGCCATGTGATGGTAGGTTTTGCCAAATTCAAACAACTTCAAATCCGAATTTCTGCGGTTGCAGTTGTAGGCCACGGCTTCCAAACCAGAAAACAAGAGTGATTGACGCAAGGTTGACAAATCGGCACTCAACGGATTAAGCATACTCACATTGTGCTCGGCTTGCAATTGATCACTCAAATTTACATAATCGGGCGTGGTGAGCGAATTGGCCACCGTAGCGTTTAATTTTTTGGTGAAGTTGATGTTGTTGTAGCCGTACACCCGCAAAATTTCTTCGATCACGTCAATTTCGCGTTGCACATCTACGCGGTAGGCGGGCACGATTAGGCCCAAGCCTTTATCGGTAGAGCTGTTTACTTTGATGTCTAGTGAAGCCAGTATTTTTTTGATGATCTCTTTAGACAATTCTTGCCCAATCAGTTTGGTGGTTTTGTCAAAATTCAAAAACACCGGGAAGTCTTCTATTTTTTTAGGATAGAAACGAAGCATCGGTATTGAGGTTGTGTCTTTGGGCCGATTTACGCACGCTTACCGCATTAAAGTAGGCGCTTTCTAAAAATATATTTTGGGTTGATTCACTCACGCCCGATTCTTTTCCGCCAAAAACTCCCGCGATACACAAAGGTCCCTGGTCGTCGCAGATCATCAAATCGTCTTCGTGCAAACTGCGTTCGATATCGTCTAAGGTGGTAAATTTGGTTCCAGCTGCAACCGTTTTCACCTGAATTTTTCCGTTTATTTTATTAGCATCAAAAGCGTGTAACGGCTGACCCAATTCGTGCATCACGTAATTGGTCACATCCACAATGTTGTTTTTGGGTTGTAGGCCAATAGCTTTCAATCGGTTTTGCAACCATTCGGGCGAGGGTTTAAGCGAAATCCCCGAAATGGTTACCCCACAATAGCGTGGCGCCAGTTTTGGGTTTTCGACTTGCACATCAATCTTTAGGGTGCGTTTGTCTACTCTAAAATTGCTCACCGAGGGCGTAATTAATTCTACTTGCACGCCACTTTGTATTAAACCAGCACGCAAATCACGGGCGGTTCCCCAGTGACTCATGGCATCGGCGCGATTAGGCGTAAGCCCAATTTCAAACACCTCGTCGTTTTCTATTTTAAATTCTTTGGCCACCGATGCACCGGGAGTTAATTGGTCATCCAACACCAAAATACCATCGTGGCTGTCGCCCAAGCCCAATTCGTCTTCGGCGCAAATCATGCCGTAACTTTCTACATCGCGGATTTTCCCTTTTTTGATCACAAAGGCCTCGCCGTTTTTGTCGTACAAAGTAGTGCCAATCAAGGCAACGGGAACTTTTTGTCCTGCAGCCACATTGCTGGCGCCGCATACAATTTGCAAGGGCGTATCGGCGCCCACATTGACGGTAGTCACTTTGAGTCGATCGGCGTTGGGATGAGGTTCACAGCTCAGTACGTGTCCTACCACAATTCCTTCGAGTCCGCCTTTCACCGATTGGTATTTATCTACGGCTTCTACTTCCAGTCCCAAGTCAGTGAGTAGGGCTGCAATTTCGTCGGATTTCCAGTCTATTTTAAGAAATTGTTTGATCCAATTGTACGATATTTTCATAGTATCCTGCGTGCTTTTTTTGAGGAGGTAAATATACGGATTGCGGATTGTAGTACCGAAAAAAAAGATTGGAAAATTTGGTCCCGAAGTTTCGGGATGGAAATTTGAAAATTTGAAGATTTGAAAATTTGGAAATGGTTGAAAAATTAGGTGCAGTAGCGAAAACTTGGAATTTGTATTTTAGTTTGCCACTTATGCACGAATGATTTTTTTATTGATTAATTCGGGGTTAATGTGATCCGCTTGACATTGTCACAACTTAGGAAAGTCGGTTTAAGGCTGTTTTGCCTAATTGCGTTTAATCCAAGTCAAATACTATGGCAATATTTTCTTTTACTATAGATATTAATTCAACGGGTAAAATCCCCACTTTTTTAATCAAACGTTTATTGTCAATTGCTCTAATTTGATCAATCATAACATCACAATTCTCATGTAAATTTGCCATTCCTTTTTTGAGATGAACTCTCAAAATATCAGCCTCTTTTTGAACATTTGTGGTAATTGGACAAACAATTGTTGATGGATGCGGAATTTTATTCAGCAAATTCGTCTGAACAACCAACACGGGTCTTGTTTTCCCAGCTTCAGTTCCTATTTGTGGATTTAAATCGGCAATCCATATTTCATATTGATTAATCTGCATAGTCCATGTTTTCAAAATCCTTCAAAATACGCATTGAATCTTCTTTGACTAAGCTAGATTCTGCCCTAAGCTTTTTTTCTAAAATTTGTTTTTTTTGAACTTTGTTATAGTAATCAATTGCTTCGTTGATATATCGGTTTCTAGGAATACTTATACGAGATAGTATTTTTTCTGTTTCTCCGAAAATTGAATCATCTATTTTTAAGGATACTGTTTTCATATGTCTTTTATTGATATCGCAAATGTATATCTTTTTAGTATATCATTTTTTGTTAATGGATTTTTTGAACACTGATTGTCAAAATTTAACGGATTGTAAAAATCATTTTGATTTCTCTGATTTTATTAATCTGTGTTGCTAAACTGTAATTCTTGCTAATGGAATTTCTATTTTGCTTTGCCACGAATGCACAGATTTTCTATGTATTTATTTTATTCGAATGATCATTCTTGATGATCGAATTTAAACTAAGCATTTATTGAATTAAAAAAAAATAATTCGTGTATTCGTGGCAATTCAAAAATTGGAATTTATAAACAGTGGTTCATAGTATACACCGCCAATTATTAATTATTAATTTTTCATTATTAATTCTACAACAACTCCTCAATGTGCTTCTTAATATTCGCCGCAATTTTGGCGGTAGGTAAATCGTTCGAGTCGGTGCCAAACGGATCCTCAATTTCTTCGGCGATGAGTTCTAAACTGGCCAATACATAAAAAATAAATACCACTACCGGAATCACCAAAAAGCCCAAACTCAAGGCATATCCAAAGGGCAATGTCATCACATAGAAAAATATAAACTTCTTGATAAAGGCACTGTAGGAATAGGGGATTGGCGTGTTTTTAATGCGTTCGCAGGCGCCACAAACTTCATTAAAGGACTGAAATTCGGTATTCAGCAGGATCAGTTGATCGCCGGTAATTTTACCCGAAACATACAGGTCGTTAATTTTTTGAAACAACATCGCCGCAATTTGATTGGGCACATGTCTGTTTGCTTTGATATCCAACTCAACCCCATCAAAGAGCACTTGCCCTACCGCTTCGTTGTTTAAATGTTTGGCCAAAATGGAGGCGTAGGTCGAAATTAGAAACCGCAGGTATTTTTTGTCTTTATCGTCTTTGAGCATCGCGGCCAGTTTACAAGCCAAATTTCGGCTGTTGTTCACCAAAGTGCCCCATAGTTTTCGGCCTTCCCACCAGCGGTCGTAGGCGGTGTTGGTGCGGTAGGCCAACAACAACGAAATCACAAATCCCAGCATTCCGTGCATAATCGAGATGTTTTTCACCACACTGCTGTCTTTGAGTTGCCAGAGGTTGAGTTCTACATAGGCTATTCCACCTGAATAAAGTCCGATGAAAATCATCATGGGAATCAATTGCCGAAACGTATCCGATTTGTGAAACCGAAAAATAAACGTAATCCAATCTTTTGGGTTGTACTGTACCATAATTTAACTTATATAATTCCAAATATTTTTCTTCTTCACCAATTCTACATATACTTTTCGAACGGCTTGGTGTTCCGGCAGCGAAAGGCTAGGATCTTCTTTAAGCAGTTTGATCGCTTCATGTCGGGCAATTTGCAACAGGTCGCGATCGCGCACCAAATCGGCAATGCGCAGTTGCAGTACGCCACTTTGTTGGGTGCCCAGGATGTCGCCGGGTCCGCGCAGTTTCAAATCGACTTCGGCAATTTCAAAACCGTCGTTGGTGCGGCACATGGTTTCCATGCGGGTTTTGCTGTCGGACGACAATTGGTGTGCTGTCATGAGAATACAATAACTCTGTTCGGCGCCACGTCCCACACGACCCCGCAGTTGGTGCAATTGAGACAGGCCAAATCGTTCGGCACTTTCGATGATCATCACGCTGGCATTGGGCACATTTACGCCCACTTCAATTACCGTGGTGGCCACCATAATCTGGGTTTTTCCCTCTGCAAATCGTTTCATCTCGGAGTCTTTTTCGGCGGCCTTCATTTGCCCGTGCATAATCGAAACGGCATACTGTGGCAGTGGAAAATCGCGCGAAACGGCTTCGTAGCCTTCCATCAAATTTTTGAAATCCATTTTCTCCGATTCCTGAATGAGCGGAAACACCATATATATCTGTCGGCCTTTGGCAATTTCGTCTTTGATAAATTTCCAGACTTTGAGGCGGTTGGCTTCAAAGCGGTGCACGGTCTGTATGGGTTTTCGTCCCGGAGGCAATTCGTCAATAACAGATATATCCAAGTCACCATACAAACTCATGGCCAGTGTGCGCGGAATAGGCGTGGCGGTCATGACCAAAACGTGCGGGGGAATTTCGTTTTTTTGCCACAATTTAGACCGTTGGGCTACGCCAAATCGGTGTTGTTCGTCTATGATGGCCAAGCCCAAATTGGCAAATTGCACCTTGTCTTCTAGTAAGGCATGCGTACCTACAATAATCTGAAGTGTCCCGCTTTCGAGTCCTTCGTGTATTTCTTTGCGAGCCGCTGTTTTGGTTGAGCCGGTCAGCAAGCGAATTTCGATGCCCAACAGCGCGGCCAATTCGCCCAATCCCACAAAATGTTGGTTGGCCAAAATTTCGGTGGGTGCCATCAAACAGGCTTGAAACCCATTGTCGATGGCCAACAACATGCTCATAAACGCCACGATGGTTTTGCCCGAACCCACATCGCCTTGCAGCAAACGGTTCATTTGTGCGGGTTTCCCCATGTCGTTACGAATCTCTTTGAGTACTCGTTTTTGGGCATTGGTTAAGTCAAAGGGCAAATGCTGTTCAAAAAATGTACTGAAATAATGTCCCACTGCAGCAAACGGATGGCCTTTTATTTTTTGCTTGCGGATGAGGTTCTTGGAGATGAGTTGCAACTGAATAAAAAAGAGTTCTTCAAATTTCAATCGAAACTGCGCTTTGGCCAAGGCGTCGGTACTTTTGGGAAAATGAATATTAAATAAGGCCGCGTTTTTGGGAATGAGTTTAAGCTCGTTAAGCAAAGTAGTCGGCAAGGTTTCTTCAAATCGCGCCTGTGTTTCCAGAAAAAGTTGCTGCAACAATTTGTGCATCACCCGGTTTGAAATGCCTTTGTTGGCTAATTTTTCGGTACTAGGATACACCGCTTGCAAGGCCGATCGCAAACTTTGTTCGTGGTCTTTGAGTAATTCGATTTCGGGATGAGGCATCGAATAAACGCCATTAAACACCGAACATTTTCCGAAAATCACCAGCGGAACGTTGAGTTGCAATTGATCTTTGATGAATTTATGGCCTTGAAACCACACCAATTCCATTTGCCCGGTTTCGTCTACAAAAGTAGCGACGAGGCGCTTCCCTCGCTTTTGTTCGACCAGTTTGATGTGGATGAGTTTTCCCACCAACTGTACTTCGGCCGAGCTGGGTTGCAGCTCATTTATTTTGTAATAACGCGTGCGATCAATATAGCGATTGGGATACAATTGCAGCAAATCAGAATAGGTGTGAATACCCAACTCACTGCGCAACAGCTGTCCGCGGTTGGGGCCAACGCCTTTCAGGTACTCAATGGGAGTTTGCAATGCATCCATGGGATTTCGAAAGTCCGAAGATAGGCTATAATTTGAAATCACGAAAGCCACTCCGCCCGAAAATTGCAGCGAAAGTCTGTGTATATTTGTGTGGATTAAAAAAATATTCTATGCTGCTTCGGTATTGTTTGTTATTGCTCACGGCAGTCGCGGTTGCCCAATCTCCCAAGTCGGTCGATTTTACCAACTGTTGGTCATCGCTCGAACTCAATCCGGTGAAACGCAATGTAACGGGTACCGTAAAATATGAATTTACGGTCAAAACGGTGGTGGATAGTATTCGCATTGACGCCCAAAAAATGGAATTCACCCAAGTTTTGCTCAACGGCAAACCCATTTCATTTAAGAACAACCAAAAGCAATTGATTCTGTACCAAGGATTTCAACTTGGCCCAAACAGTTTGCAATTTCAATACGAAGCCTTTCCCACTCAAGCCTTATATTTTGTGAATTGGGATTTTTCGGCCACGGTACAAACGCCCGAACAAGTGCAAGGACAAATCTGGACCCAAGGCCAGGGCAAATACACCAGCCATTGGTTGCCCAGTTTTGATGACCCGAATGAAAAGGTGATTTTTTCTACCACGGTACGCTTCCATAAAAGTTATACGGTGGTCTCCAACGGCCAATTGATACAACAAAAAGCCATAGGCGATGAAGTGGAATGGCAGTACCAAATGACCCAGCCCATGAGCAGCTACTTGGTGGCTTTGGCGATTGGCCATTACCAAAAACGAACTTTGCAAAGCCAAGCTGGTGTCCCGCTCGAACAGTATTTCGAAGCCGAAGATGCCGCGCGATTGGAACCGACTTATCGCTATTCGAAGCAAATCATGGATTATTTGACTAAAGAAATTGGCGTGAAATACCCCTGGAAAATCTACCGTCAAGTACCTGTACGGGATTTTTTGTATGCCGGTATGGAAAACACCACGGCTACGATTTTTTCGCGCGAATACCTGGTCGATTCAATTGGCTTTAACGATAGAAATTACGTGAATGTCAATGCGCACGAATTGGCCCACCAGTGGTTTGGCGATTTGGTGACGGCTCAATCGGGGAAAGATCATTGGTTGCAGGAAGGCTTTGCCACCTATTATGCCTTGTTGGCCGAGAGAGCAATATTTGGCGAAGATTATTTTTACAATAAACTATTTCAATCTTCGCAACAGCTCATTCAAGCGTCGAAAACTGACAGTATTCCGGTGCTCAATCCCAAAGCCAGTTCCCTGAGTTTTTACCAAAAAGGCGCTTGGGCCTTGCACCTGATTCGCGAAACGATTGGCGCCAAAGCCTTTCAAAAAGCAGTGAAATCGTACTTGAAAAAATACCAATATGCCAATGTGACCACCGCCCATTTCTTGGCCGAAATCCACAAAGTGGCTCCCCAATTTAATACGCTTGATTTTCAAAAACGCTGGTTGGAATCGGCCGAATTTCCCAAAGAAGAGGCTTTTGCTTTATTGCGAAAAAATAAAACGATGGCACAGTACATGCAGTTGCGCAATCGCCCCATTTTGCTTGCGCAACACGACAGTTTGTTGTATTGGATGAACGGAAAATTTCCGGCACCACTCAAAGAATTGTTGCTCTACCAAAACAAAAATGCCCGTTTTGAAGACCGGAAATTTTTACTGCTAGCAGCGCTGCAAACCGGCGATGTAGCGGTGCGTCAAACGGTAGCCGCAACCACGCCCGAATTTCCGGAATCTTTTCGCACTTCCTTCGAGTCTTTCCTCGACGATCCTTCTTACGAAACCCAAGAAATGGCCCTGTATGTCTTGTGGAAAAATGCGCCCGACCAACGGGAGCGCTACTTGGAGAAGTTTAAAAATAGAACGGGATTTTTGGACAAAAACCTGCGCTTGGCCTATTTGTATTTGGCCTATTTACACGCCGCTGAGCTGCCACAAAAAAGTGTGTTTTACCGCGAGTTGCTGCATTACACCAGCACCAATTACGATTCCAATTTGCAACAAAATGCCTTGAATGCGTTGTTGAATTTAAAACTCAACACACCCGAAGTGCTCAAAAGTTTGGTCTATTCCACGAGCAGTCATCGGTGGCAGTTTGCCAAATTTGCCAAAGACAAATTGCGAGAGCTGATAAAGGTGGCCGAGTATAAAAAG
>JAPLEX010000071.1:0-25169 GCA_026390995.1 Flavobacterium sp. | reverse complement strand
GTATAAAAAGATGCTTGAAGAATTTATTCCGCAGTTGCCCATCCGCGAAAAGACGCAATTACAACGTTTATTAGCCGAAGGAAAATCGCTATAAAAACTGCTTGATTTCTGATTTCAGGTAGCCCAATGCAGCCGAACTTGGAGACGATTTATCAAACAATTCACTTAAAATTACTTCGCGCAATTTGTCGGCATTTTCAACTTTTTCGCTCATGCTGGCTTTTCGAATCAATTGTATGGTTGCATTTTTGGCGGTGGTAATCACGGTCCAACAGTCGTCACTCAAGTAGATTTGTTGGGTGAGGTTGTGCTCAAATTCTTGTTCGATTTGGGCAATCACGTAATTTTCGTACTGATTTTTATCGGAGGAATGCGGCGTCACGCGCACCAATAAGTTGGCCGGATTGATGCGTTCTAAGAACAAGGCCATTCTTTCGTAGGCTTGCAATCGCAAGGGCAAAGACGCTTTTTGATTCTCTTTTTGCAGCAACCAACGGCGTGAGTTTTGTTGGTCCTTAAAATAAGCAACAAACAGGTAATAGGCTACGCCACCGGTAATTAAAGAGGGTAGGGTATAGGCAATAATTTCTAAGAGTTTGGCAGAATCCATGGGATATTTTTTAGTTGAACAAAAATAGAATTTTAGTTGATAAATCACTACCAAATAAATTGTATTAACGTGCCAGGAATTCTATTTTTGGTGAAATTACATTTAGTATGCAACGCTACATCAACGAACTCAACGAAGCCCAACAACAACCCGTGCTGCAAAAGGACGGACCGATGATTATTATAGCCGGTGCGGGCTCTGGAAAAACACGCGTACTCACCGTGCGCATTGCCTACTTGATGAGTTTGGGTGTTGATGCGTTTAATATATTGGCTCTCACCTTTACCAACAAAGCGGCACGGGAAATGAAGACTCGTATTGCCGGCATTGTCGGTTCAGGAGAAGCCAAGAATTTGTGGATGGGTACTTTTCACTCCGTATTTGCCCGAATATTACGTGCTGAAGCTGACAAATTGGGCTATCCGTCTAATTTCACCATCTACGATTCCCAAGATTCGGTGCGCTTGCTTTCGGCGATCATCAAAGAGATGCAGCTCGACCGAGACATCTACAAACCCAAACAGTTGTTGAGCCGAATCTCATCCTACAAAAACAGTTTAATTACGGTCAAAGCCTATTTCAACAATCCCGATTTGCAAGAAGCCGATGCCATGTCCAAGAAACCCAGAACGGGGGAAATCTATCAAAATTATGTAGAGCGTTGCTTCAAGGCTGGCGCTATGGATTTTGATGATTTGTTGCTCAAAACCAACGAATTATTGTCGCGTTTTCCGGACGTATTGGCCAAGTACCAAGACCGTTTTCGCTACATTTTGGTCGATGAGTACCAAGACACCAACCATTCGCAATACCTCATTGTGCGGGCCTTGTCTGATCGGTTTCAAAACATTTGTGTGGTGGGTGACGATGCACAGAGTATCTATGCGTTTCGTGGGGCCAACATCAATAACATTTTGAACTTCCAGAAAGATTACGAAAATGTACAAACTTATCGTTTGGAACAGAATTACCGTTCGACCAAAAACATTGTAGAAGCCGCCAATTCGATCATTGACAAAAACAAAACCAAACTCGACAAAGTGGTTTGGACCGCCAATGATTTTGGACCCAAAATAAAAGTCAATCGCAGCATTACCGATAGCGAAGAAGGCCGATTTGTAGCCAGTACCATTTGGGAAGAAAAAATGCAACACCAAATGCTAAACGGCCAATTTGCCATTTTGTACCGCACCAACGCCCAGTCGCGCGCCATGGAAGATGCCTTGCGCAAACGCGACATACCCTACCGTATTTATGGAGGATTGTCGTTTTATCAGCGCAAAGAAATCAAAGATGTGTTGTGTTATTTGCGTTTGGTGATCAACCCCAAAGACGAAGAGGCCTTGATGCGCGTGATCAATTATCCGGCAAGAGGAATTGGCGACACGACTGTCGAGAAATTGACCATTGCTGCCAACCATTACAAACGCTCGGTGTTTGAGGTGATGCAAAACATTGATAAAATTGATTTAAAACTGAATTCGGGAACCAAGCAAAAATTGCTCGATTTTGTAACCATGATTCAGAGTTTTCAGGTGGTGAACGAAAACCAAGATGCGTTTTACCTCACCGACATGGTGACCAAAAAAACCGGTTTGGTGCAAGAACTTAAAAAAGACGCTACGCCCGAAGGCATTGCCCGCATCGAAAACATCGAAGAGTTGCTCAATGGGATCAAGGATTTTACCGAAGGGCAAAAAGAAATTGAAGGAGCGCGAGGAGCCTTGGCCGAATTCCTAGAAGACGTAGCCTTGGCCACCGACCTTGACAAAGATACCGGCGACGAAGACCGGGTGGCTTTGATGACCATTCACTTGGCCAAAGGCTTAGAGTTTCCCTATGTATTTGTGGTGGGATTAGAAGAAGATTTGTTTCCCAGCGCCATGAGTTTGAGCACGCGCAGCGACTTAGAAGAAGAACGACGCTTATTTTATGTGGCCTTGACGCGCGCCGAAAAACAAGCTTATTTAACCTATGCGCAATCGCGTTACCGTTGGGGAAAACTCACCGACAGCGAGCCCTCTCGCTTTATCGAAGAGATTGATGGGCAATATTTAGAATACCTCACGCCCACCGAAACCAATTACCGCTTTAAACCCATGATTGATGCCGATATTTTTGGCGATGTAGACAAAAGCAAACTGAGACTAATGAAACCCCAAAGCGGAACTCCACCCAAAAATCCAGAAGCGCATACCAATCCGAATATTCGCAAATTAAAACCAATTTCATCAGCTGGACCTGGTGGATCACAAACCAATTATGACGGTCAATTGGCTCCGGGTACTGAAGTAATGCACGAACGATTTGGCCGGGGCATTGTGGTGCAACTCAAAGGGGCAGGTGCCGACAAAAGTGCCGAAATTAAATTTGATGTGGGCGGCTTGAAAACCTTGTTGTTGCGCTTCACCAAATTACAAATCATCAGTTAAATTATCCATGGCCGAATTCATCAAAATCTACGAAAATAAACCCAGTGAGGCCGCTATCAAAAAAGTGGTTGACGTATTGCGCAACGGCGGACTGGTCATTTATCCCACCGATACGGTCTATGGTTTGGGCTGTGACATAACCAATTCTAAGGCGTTAGAACGCATTGCCCGCATCAAAGGCATCAAATTAGAAAAAGCCAATTTCTCGTTTGTGTGCCATGATTTGAGTAATTTGTCTGATTATGTGAAGCAAATTGATACACCAACTTTTAAAATTTTAAAACACCATTTGCCCGGTCCCTACACCTTTATTTTACCGGGTAACAATAGTCTGCCCAAAGAATTCAAAAAGAAAACTACCGTGGGAATTCGGGTGCCGGCTAATGCCATTGCACTCGAAATTGTGAAGATGTTGGGCAATCCAATTGTTTCGACGTCTATTCACGACGAGGATGAAGTATTGGAATACTCGACAGATCCCGAATTGATTTTCGAGAAATGGCAAAACGTAGTCGATTTGGTGATTGATGGTGGCTATGGCGATAATGTCGGATCTACCATAGTGGATCTTTCGGGCTACGAACCGGTATTGATCCGCGCCGGAAAAGGGGAGTGGGAATAAAAAAACGCCTTAGTAAGTAAGGCGTTTTTTTGTTTTTATTTTTTCATTTCCTTTTCGATCATGTCGTAAAACTGATCAATTTTTGGCAGAATGACGATGCGGGTACGTCGGTTGGTGGCGCGATTGGCTGACGAATTATTTTCTACAAGAGGAATAAATTGGCCACGACCGGCGGCTATTAGTTGTGCTGGGTTTACTTTTAAATCGTTGGTCAATACACGAACAATGGCGGTAGAACGTTTCACACTCAAATCCCAGTTGTCGAGCAAAATTGCATTTCCAGTGAAAGGTACATTATCGGTGTGGCCTTCAACCATGCATTCAAAATCGGGTTTGCTGTTGATGATTTTTCCTACTTTGGCCAATACTTCTTTGGCTTTGTCGCTCACCACGTAGCTGCCGCTTTTAAATAATAATTTATCGGCAATCGATATAAAAACCACTCCTTTTTCTACATTCACTTCAATATCTGGATCAGCGATACCCACTGCACCTTTAATGCTGGTTACCAAAGCAAGTGTCATGCTATCTTTTCTAGTCAAAGCATCTTGCATGCGGGTAATTTTCAAGTCTTTTTCTTTGATGGTTTCTAAGGCTTTCTCAATATTCTGTGCGCCTTTGGCCGATAAGGTGGTTACATTATTCATGTTGTTGATCAAATCGGTATTTGATTTTTTCAAGAAATCAATTTGTCCGGCAAGTGATTCTTTCTCGGTTAAGCAGGAATTCAATTTTACTGTGGCCGAATTCAACAAATCTTGAACTTCTTTGTTTTTGGCTTCTAAATCGGCAATTTTTTTCTTGGTGCCACAAGAAGTAGTTGCTAGCAAAGCAACAAGCGATAAGGCAAATAGGATTTTTTTCATAGTAATTGTATTTATCGGGAGCAAAATTAGGATTTATAAATGAGTATAAAGCAAGATTTTTAAAAGTTTAATTAAAGTAATTCGGAGTAGGACTGTTGCTTTCTTATAAAATAACGATAGACCACACTTTTTATTTTGTAGTATTTTTTTTGCTGTTGTGTTCCGCGTTTTTCCCACATTTTTAGGAACAGGCCATAAAATCCAAAATGAGCTTGCACAATCGCCCAACAATGTTTGCCTTTGCCTTGAAAAAGAAATTGTATGCCCGCCAAACCATCCAGCACGAGGCGTAAAAACAAGATGGGGAATAGTGAACCTAACGGCAAATTTTTGGTGAGCATGCACAAGGAATTTCGGAAATTCAAATAGGTTTTCTGCGGATTTCCCTCTTGCAAAGTAGCGCCTCCCACATGATATACCGTTGATTCTGGACAATAGAGAATTTCGTGCCCTAGGTTTTTGGCGCGCCAACACAAATCAATTTCTTCTTGGTGTGCAAAAAAATCGGAGTCAAATCCTTGAAGTAAATCAAAAATGGATTTTCGGATAAATAAACATGCACCGGATGCCCAAAAAATAGAGGTTTCATCGTTATATTGGCCCAAGTCTTGTTCTACCGTATCAAAAACACGTCCGCGACAAAACGGATACCCAAATTGGTCGATAAAACCTCCCGCTGCTCCTGCATATTCAAACTTGGATTTGTCTTTGAAATCTAAAATTTTGGGCTGAATAATAGCTACTTGGTCTTGTTCGATGAAGATTTTTTCTATGGGAGTCAGCCAATTTTCGCTTACTTCTATGTCTGAATTTACGAGGGCCAAATAGGGTTCTTGTACTCGTTTGAGTGCCACGTTGTAGCCTTGTGCAAAGCCAAAATTGCATTGATTTTGAATGATGTTGATTTGCGGAAACTGCGCCCTGATATAGGCAATCGAATCATCGGTTGAGGCATTGTCGGCCACATAAATAGATGCGCATTCTGAATGTTGTAGAACCTAGGGCAAAAACTGTTCGAGTAGTTTTTGTCCGTTCCAATTCAAGATCACTACGGCTAGATTTTTCATGGGCGTTTAGAGCGAATGATGTGACGGCAATTCGGTTAGAAACCGGTATTGCTCCTGTTCAAAATCCATTTGACAAAAGTAATGATTCAATCCATTGGTTACCATTAAAAAATCGGCACGCAAGGCTGTGTTGTAGCGGGCAATTTGGTCAAAGGTGGCTTGCGAAATGGCTACTTCTGGAGCTTTGCATTCTACCAAAATCCGCAACCGGCCATCGGGATGATACACCACCACATCATAGCGTTTGGTTTGGCCATTCACTTGAATTTGTTTTTCGACGTTGATGAGCGATTTGGGATATTTTTTTTCGTAAATAAAATGATGCACCACATGCTGACGCACCCATTCTTCGGGGGTGAGTTGGATGAATTTTTTCCGGATTTCATCAAAAATAGCGACTTTATTTTCACTATTTTTGAATCGGAAGCGAAATGGAGAAAACTGGAGCTGATGCATGAGGTAAAAGTAATTTTTTTGATAAGATTAAAAGATTGAATGATTGAAAAATTTAAAGATTCAAAGATTCTTTACCTTACAACTAAATTAGCTTAACAAAACTCGAACATCGGTAAACGAACATCGGTAAACGAACAACGAACATCGGTAAACGAACAACGAACAACGAACAATGGATGAAGCAGTAAAAATTGTCAATGATATCAAAAACGGACTAATTAAACCCATTTATTTTTTAATGGGTGAAGAGGCGTATTACATTGATAAAATTGCCGAATACATCGAACAAAATGTACTCACCGAAGAGGAAAAAGGGTTTAACCAAACGGTTTATTATGGCCGCGACGTGAGTATTGATGACATTGTGAGTTCAGCCAAACGATTTCCGATGATGGCCGAACGACAAGTGATTATTGTAAAAGAAGCCCAAGATTTGTCGCGCACCATTGATCAACTGGAGAATTACACCAACGATCCGGTACCTACCACGGTACTTGTTTTTTGTTACAAATACAAAACCATCGATAAGCGCAAGAAATTCACCAAAAACATAGAAAAATTGGGCGTGCTTTTTGAGAGTAAAAAGCTCTACGAAAATCAAGTGGGCGATTGGATTAAACGCTTATTGCAAAGCAAAGGGTATGGGATAGAACCCAAAGCCATGGCCATGTTGGTCGAATTTTTGGGTACCGATTTGAGCAAAATTAACAACGAGCTCGAAAAACTACAAATTGTATTGCCCAAACAAAGTACCATCACGGCCAAGGACATCGAAGATAATATTGGGTTTAGCAAAGACTTTAATGTGTTTGAATTGCGCAAAGCCCTGGGAGAACGCAACCAACTCAAGGCCTATCAAATTGCAAATTATTTTTCCGAAAATCCAAAAGAGGCGCCGTTTCAAATGGTGGTGACCTTGGTTTTTGGCTATTTTCAGCAGCTGCTGCAATACCATGGACTCAAAGATAAATCGTCCAAAAATGTGGCGGTGGCTTTAAAAGTTAATCCTTATTTCACAAAAGATTACGAGCTGGCGGCACGCAATTTTCCGATGAAAAAAGTGAGTGCGGTGATAACCAAACTCCGCGATGTGGACCTTAAAAACAAAGGGGTTGGTGCCAACAGCCTGCCTGTTAATGACTTATACAAAGAATTGTTGGTTACGATTTTTAATTAGCCCAAAGGCTGTTTGTATTGCAAGTTGTAATGCTGATATTTGCACAAATTTAAAAGTAAAAGATGAATAAAAATACGGTATTGGGTTATGCTACTTTACTAATGGTTATCATGGGACTGTTGCTCATCGCTTTGGGCGCCTTCAAATATGATGATGTGGCCGGCTGGGGTTTTGTAGCTGTTGGCGTTGGATTTTTAGCCATTGCTTGGGTGTTTAATGCCTTGAAGGGAAGAGTTTAGATCAATACTAATTCGCTATGAAAGTGTCAAAAAGAAAGAACTGTACGCATTTATATGTTGGATTGGTGTTGCTTTGTATTGCTTCATCCTGTAATCGCACTACCAATGCAGCTGCTGAATCGGCGGCGATGGGGCAGCTTATGTCTGCTGAAGAATTACTTGCAGCCAATGATTGTGCGGCTTGTCACCATCAAAAAGAAAGCATCATTGGGCCTTCGTACATTCAAATTGCCGAGCGCTATACCACAAAAGATATTTCCATGTTGACCGACAAAATCATCAAAGGCGGAAAAGGCAATTGGGGTGAAACACCCATGACGGCTCATCCTGGACTGAGCCAAGCGGAAGCTACCGAAATGGTGAACTATATTTTGAAGATGAAATAAATCGAGTACCTTACACATCAATAAAAATTAATTTTATACCTATTCCTATGTCAGACGATAAAAAAGTCATATTCTCCATGCAGCGCCTGAGTAAAACCTACTCCAGCAGCGACAAACAAGTATTAAAAAACATTTATTTGAGTTTCTTTTACGGAGCCAAAATTGGAATTCTGGGACTCAACGGTTCCGGAAAATCATCTTTGCTCAAAATCATTGCCGGGGTTGATAAAAACTATCAGGGCGATGTGGTATTTGCACCAGGCTACACCGTGGGGTATTTGGAGCAAGAACCGCAACTTGACGACAGCAAAACGGTGATTGACATCGTGCGCGAAGGCGTGGCCGAAACCATGGCTGTCTTGGATGAGTTCAATAAAATCAACGACCAATTTGGTTTGCCCGAAGTCTATGAAAATGCCGATAAAATGCAGCAGCTCATGGACCGCCAAGCCGATTTGCAAGACAAAATTGATGCCTTGGGCGCTTGGGAAATTGATACCAAATTAGAAATCGCGATGGATGCATTGCGCACGCCAGAACCCGACATGCTCATCAAAAATTTATCGGGAGGAGAACGCCGCCGCGTGGCCTTGTGCCGTTTGTTGTTGCAACAGCCCGACGTGTTATTGCTCGATGAGCCCACCAACCATTTGGATGCCGAGAGCGTGTTGTGGTTGGAGCAACATTTGGCGCAATATGCCGGAACGGTTATCGCGGTAACGCACGACCGGTATTTCTTGGATAATGTAGCCGGTTGGATATTAGAATTAGACCGTGGCGAAGGCATTCCGTGGAAAGGCAATTATTCGTCTTGGTTGGATCAGAAGTCAAGCCGCATGGCCTTGGAAGAAAAAGTCGCTTCCAAACGCCGCAAGACTTTAGAACGCGAGTTGGATTGGGTGCGACAAGGAGCCAAAGGCCGTCAAACCAAGCAAAAAGCCCGTTTGCAGAACTACGACAAACTCTTGAACGAGGATCAAAAACAACTGGACGAGAACTTAGAAATTTATATCCCCAACGGACCTCGTTTGGGAACCAATGTGATCGAAGCCAAAAATGTGGCCAAAGCCTTTGGCGATAAATTGTTGTATGATAATTTGAATTTCACCTTGCCACAAGCCGGTATAGTGGGGATTATTGGGCCCAATGGAGCCGGTAAGTCCACCATTTTTAGAATGATTATGGGCGAACAAGCGGCCGATGCCGGAACCTTTGATATTGGCGAAACGGTAAAAATCGCTTACGTCGATCAGGCGCATTCAAACATTGACCCGAACAAATCGATTTGGGAAAATTTTTGCGACGGACAGGAACTCATCATGATGGGAGGACGTCAGGTCAATTCGAGAGCCTATTTGTCTCGCTTTAATTTTGGTGGATCCGATCAAAACAAAAAAGTAGCTACGCTATCTGGTGGAGAACGCAACCGCCTGCATTTGGCCATGACCTTAAAAGAAGAAGGCAATGTGTTGTTGCTCGATGAGCCTACCAATGATTTAGATATCAATACGCTGCGAGCCTTAGAAGAAGGTTTAGAGAATTTCGCAGGCTGTGCGGTAGTAATTTCTCACGACCGTTGGTTCTTAGATCGTATTTGTACGCACATTTTGGCTTTTGAAGGCGATTCAGAAGTGTATTATTTTGAGGGTGGATTCTCGGATTACGAAGAAAATAAGAAGAAACGCTTGGGTGGCGATCTAACCCCCAAACGAATCAAATACCGTAAATTAATTCGGAATTAAGTTCATAAAAAAACGCTGGTTAATACCAGCGTTTTTTGTTTTGTTTCGATTGTGTCGATTTTCTTGATTTGTGCGCCCCCCCACTTCGATTGGAGTTTTGAGGCGGAGCAGTTTCTTCAATCGGGCTGCCTTCGTGCCAAGGATAGGGGTGATCGGTGATCACCTGCACATCTACCTTAATCAGTTTTTGGATGTCTTTCCAGTAGGGCGCTTCGTCTTTGCTGCAAAACGAAATCGCTACGCCGCTGCTGCCTGCACGACCGGTACGGCCAATGCGGTGTACATAAGTTTCTGGAATATTGGGCAAATCAAAATTGATCACAAAAGGAAGCAAATCAATGTCGATGCCTCGGGCGGCAATATCAGTAGCCACTAAAACGCCAACTTCTTTGTTTTTAAAGGCATCCAATACCCGTTGTCTAGCCGATTGCGATTTGTCACCGTGTATAGCTTCGGCGGCCACGCCATGTTTGCGCAGAGCTTTTACCACATTGTCGGCGCCGTGTTTGGTGCGCGAAAAAACCAATACATCGCTCAGTTTTTCGTTGCGAATGAGATGATATAGTAAATTTCGTTTTTCGGTTTTGTCTACAAAGTAAATGCGTTGTTCAACCTTTTCGGCGGTAGAAGAAACGGGTGAAACGGTCACGCTGGCTGGATCTTTTAAAAATAATTCGGCCAATTCCCGAATCGCAATCGGCATCGTAGCCGAAAACAATAAGGTTTGGCGGTTATTGGGCGTGAGTTTCACGATTTTTTTCACGTCGTTCACAAAACCCATGTCGAGCATCTGATCGGCTTCGTCGAGCACTAAAGTGTGCAATTGGTCTAAATCAATATATCCTTGTTTGTGTAAGTCTAATAATCTTCCGGGCGTGGCAACTAAAACATCTACTCCTTTGCGCAACACATCCACCTGTGGGATTTGTGAAACGCCACCAAAAATGGTGAGCTGAGTCAGGTTGGTGTATTGGCCATATTTGTCAAAATTTTGTCCAATTTGTACAGCCAATTCTCGAGTGGGTGTAATCACTAAGGCACGAATGGCTTTGGCTTTTTTGGAAGAGCCCACCATGCGGTGCAATTGATGTATAATTGGGATAGCAAAAGCGGCTGTTTTGCCGGTACCCGTTTGCGCACAGCCTACTAAATCGCGGCCGGTTAATACAATGGGAATGGCTTGTTCTTGGATGGGAGTCGTTTCGGTATAGCCGGCTTCAAAGACCGCGCGTTGAATACTCTTGGAAAGGGATAATTCTTCAAATAACATATAAATAGAGATTCATATTCCAAAATAAGTAGTGGAATACGGTGACAAAGATAGGGTATTTAAATTTGCTTGGTTTTGCCTACCAGTTTACGGTAATGTTTTGGATTTTTTTATCCGCCGGGCTGTTCGCTTTCATAAAATCGGTAACCAAATACCCGATTAATTTACCCACCAATTCTTGGTTTTTGTCGTCGCCCAATTCGGGAGCGCCTTCGCAAATATGCAAATAGGCCGCGTTTTGATTTTTGCCAAAATGATGCACGTATTGTCTGGCTTGCTCTACCGAAAATCCGCTGAGAGTCATCGCACTACTGGCAATATTTGGTATGGCATCTAAATCTAATTCAATTCCAAAGGCCGAACCCGATATGAATCGTTCTGCGTTTTGCAATTCGGTTTCAAATTTTTTGACACCGCGAATCGCAATTTCATCATAGGTATTGTAACGCACCCGGTGAATCAAATTTTTGATGTTGGACAAAACTTGTTTAGAAGTATAGTTTTCGTGCAACCCAAAAATAAAATACTGTTGTAAAAAGCCTTCTTCAAACGCATACGAAAAGCCATTGCCGCTGTGTCGACCTTCTAAAATGCGAAAATCAGAATGCGCATCAAAGTTCACTGCGCTCACGGCTTGTCCTTTGGCTAAGGCCGTTCCTTTGATCATGCCGTAGGCGTTGTTGTGTCCGCCGCCAATTACGATGGGTAGTTTTCCGGCGCGCACAATTTGCGTGATGAGGTGCGTGACTTCTTTGTCAACCGCCTCGACCAATTCGTTCATTCGTTTGCGATCGGCGGTTTGATGGAAATCAAGTTGTTGCACTTCGGCCATTTCTTTTTGCACGTCCAATTGACCCAATACCAGCAGTTCTTTTCCTTTGCAAAATGGATTGTATTGTATGTTAGCAATGCTGCTAATGGCACTTTTCCAAGCCGATGCTGCACCAGGCCGACCAAAATTGGCCCGTACCCCAATGTCTTCGGGGATGCCAAACAACACAAATCGGGCAGGGCATTCTACAAGAAAATCCTCGAGTTTTACCTGTGGCGGCACCGTAAGCATGCGTTCACCAAATTTGATTTCACCGCTGCGGTGGTTGGTAATTTTTGCTAATTCGGAAGCGTGAAAAGGAATTATTTTTTCCATAATTAGTGCAGGAGTACTGTAGTTGTAATATATTGGCACAAACTTACGTTATTCGTTCAAATATTATTATTTTTGTCCAAACAAATCAAAAAATTATGGAAAATCAGAAAAACAATTCAAATTTAAAAGCCATCATCGCTGTGCTTGCTGTAATGCTTGTAGGAAGCTTGGTTTACATTTTTAAAATCACATCCGACGCCAAAGCCTTGCAAACTGAATTGACTAAAACCACATCAGAAAAAGACAATGTAACCAAAGATCTAGAAGCCTTAAAAGCAACCTACGATGCTGCGATTGCTGAGAATACATCTATGTCAGACGAATTAATCGCAGAGCGTGAAAAAGTAGTAAATCTGTTGGCTGATTTAAAAAGATCTAAAGGAGATGCTGCCTCTATGGCCAAATACAAAAAACAATACTTGGAATTAGAAGAGAAAATGAAAGTATTGATGCAAGAAAACGAAACCCTTAAAAAAGCAAATGAAACCTTAACTGTGCAGCGCGACAGTACGGTAATGGTGTTGGGTGAGGCCAAAAAATTCAACGAAGTGTTGGTAGGTCAAAACCAAGAATTGTCCAAAACAGTAGAAGTTGCTTCCAAATTAATCATCACCAATTTAAAAACTGCTGCGTACAAATTAAAAAGCAAAGGGAAACAAATTGCTACCGAGAAAGCCAGAAGCGCCGATGTATTAAAAATCAGTTTTACTATTGCCGAAAACAAAGTGGCCAAATCGGGTGACAAAAAATACTATGTACAAGTAATTGATAGTAAAAATAATGTGTTGGGTGACAAACAATCGGAGAATTTCAATGGAAATTTATTGACGTATAGCTTTATATCTACCGTGAAATTTGAAAATAAAACTGTTGATGTTTCCCAAGATTTACAAGGCAGCAATTTTCAAAAAGGATCCTACACTGTAAATTTATACGACAACGGCGAATTGATTTCTAAAACCAACTTTATACTAAAGTAATTTTATATTTCAAGCATAAAAAAAGGAACCAATTGGTTCCTTTTTTTATGCGATAACTTTTCCGTTCAGGATCACTTGCGCGATCGGATTGCTGCCAAATGCATAGGGGATTTGGTAGTAAGAGGGCAATTTTTTGGTGATCATTAAATTTGCTTTTTTACCCACAGTTATACTGCCATGTGTTTGGGCCAATCCCATCGCGTAAGCGCCATTGAGTGTGGCTGCATTTATAGCTTCTTCGGGCGTCATTTTCATTTTTATACAAGCGGTTGCCACTACAAAATTCATGTTTCCAGAAGGGCAGGAGCCCGGATTGTAATCAGAAGCCAGCGCCAAGGGTAAATTGGCATCCAATATTTCTCGAGCGGGTGTATAGGGTATGCCTAAAAAGTAGGAGCAACCCGGAAGGGCTACCGGCATAGTTTCACTGTTTTGCAACGCGAATAGGTCTTCGGGAGTTAAAATTTCTAAATGATCTACAGAAAGTGCCCGTTGAGCAACCGCTGCGGCTACGCCTCCAATCGAATTAAACTGATTGACATGGATTTTTGCCGGTAAATTGTGTTGTGCGCCTGCTTCAATGATTTTTATCGTGTCAGCGACCGAAAAATAGTCTTTTTCGCAAAACACATCAATAAAGTCGGCCAATTGTTCTTGGGCTATTACTGGAAGCATTTGGTTGATGATTAAATCGATATAGGCCGAATGATCACTAGAATAGGCTTTAGGATAGGCATGTGCTCCCAAAAAAGTAGCTTTGATGGCTATGGGGTAGTTGGCTTTTAATCGTTGAATCACACGCAGTATTTTGAGTTCCCCTTCTAGTGTTAAACCATAGCCCGATTTAATTTCGAGCGCGCCTGTGCCGAGTTGCATTACCTCTTGCAAACGCAATTTGGCTTGCTGGTACAATTCGTCTTCGGAAGCCTGTTGGAGTTTTTCGGTCGAATTGAGAATTCCTCCGCCTTTGGCTGCAATTTCTTCGTAACTCAATCCGTTGATGCGGTCTACGAACTCTTGTTCCCGATTGCCCGCATAGACTAAGTGACTGTGGCTGTCACACCAAGATGGCAATACAAAGCGGTCAGTGGCGTCAATTACCTCGTGTTGAGAAATATCAGGACAATTCGCCATAGGACCAAAGTCGGCAATGCAGTCATTTTCGATGCGCAAATAGGCGTCTTCGAGTTGCGGTAATTCGGCCATTGCGTTGCCAACAACTTTGTTTAGAGACGCCGGACGAATTTGAAGCAAGGACTTGATGTTGGTCAGTAGAATAGACATGCCGATTTTTTGTGGTAAATGTAAATTGGAATTTTAAAAACTCCTACCTTTCCCTCAAATTATTCTGTTTTGAAAAGAGTGAGCTACAAAAAAGTACGAAAAATTCAACCCAATTATTTTGAATATACGGGGGTGCACACCATCGATCCTGTGGAGATGCAGTTGTTTGTATACAACGAAAAAGGATTTGAAGAATACAAAAAAGTGAGTTTTGATCGCGTGGAGAAAGAACTGCAGGATGAACTTCAAAAAAACGACGTTAAGTGGCTAAATATCCACGGGTTACACAATGTTGATTTAATTAAAAAAACAGGTGAATTTATTGGTTTAGAGCCCTATATGGTGAGCGATATTCTAAATACATCCAAACGCTCTAAAACCGAAGAATTAGATCAAATCCTATTTTTCAGTATCAAGTCTATTTTGCCAGGCGAAGACAACAAGCACGTGCATGTGGAACAAATAAGTTTCGTACTTAAAGACAATTTATTGGTTTCTTTTCAGGAAAAGAAAAGTGATTTTTTTACTCACATTCGGGAGCGCATCAAAACGCACAGCGGTGTTGTTCGCAAAAAACAAAACGATTACTTGTTGTATTTGCTGCTCGATGCCGTCATGGAAAATTTTTACATCACTATCGAGTATTATGAAGATGGAATTGAACGCTTACTCGTAAAGTCAAAAGCCAGCGATGACCCAAGTGTATTGGTTGAGATAGAGCACTACCGCGAAAATTTAAACTTTTTGAAACGCTCCATTTTGCCTTTGCGAGACGCGTTATATAATCTAAAAAGCGAGCAAGATAATCAGGCGTTCAATAGTATAGAGCCCGCAAATTATACTTTTTTTACCCGCTTGCATCAAAAAGCCATCGAAATTTTAGAGCAAATAGAATACGATTTAAATACACTTGACAGCGCTTCAAGTTTCTATTTTTCATCCCAAAGTCACCGCATGAATGAGATCATGAAAGTGCTCACCGTAGTCTCGGTAATTTTCATGCCTTTGACATTTATTGTAGGGGTTTATGGGATGAATTTTAAGCACATGCCTGAACTAGATAATCCCTATGGTTATTATGTGGTAATAGGGTTTATGGCTGTACTTGCAATTGGAATGGCTTGGTACTTTAAATACAAAAAATGGTTTTAATTATCATTTAAATAAAAACAATCAAAATACTGATAATCAGAATTATAAAGGTTTAGTATAGATTTATCTTATAGTAAAGATTTAGCCTATTTTTCTGCTTATTTGCTCAAGCGATGTAAGGTAAAGGTGAGTGAGGCCAGCAAGACAAAAGCACCAATTTGATGTACCAGTCCTAGCCACAAAGGAACGCCAAAAAGCAAGGTGAAAACCCCTAAACTAAACTGAATAAACACCACAACAAGTACTGTATATATTCCGTTTTGTTGCTGAGTGTCTAAGATGAATTTTCGGCTTCTATAGGCCAATAATCCAATCAGGCCAACTACTAGATATGCCAAAGTTCGGTGCACAAATTGTACGCCACTTTTTCCTTCAACCAAATTTAAGAAGAGCGTTTTTTGCTCAGTATATACCGTTTCATGGATAAGCTTTCCATCACTCATGAGTGGCCAATGGTTGTGCATCAGTCCGGCATTTAATCCCGCTACAAACCCGCCATATATTATTTCGCAATATCCTTGGGGTTGATTTGCGTTCCGGAAACTGTAAATCTAGGGCCACCCAGAGTGTGTAGGCAAAGGTCAAAAATGCAAAAGTGAGGTGTAGAGACAATCTAAAGTGGCTCACGTCAGGGTTGTCAATCAAGCCGCTTTTCACCATATACCAGCCAAAAAAACCTTGCAAGGCTCCCATGCCTAGTAATACATAGCATTTGCGCAAGGTGGCGGCATCTAATTTTTTCTTAACCAAGAAATACACAAACGGCACAATAAACACCAAGCCAATAATGCGGCCTATAAAACGGTGAAACCATTCCCAAAAATAGATGTATTGGTAGTCGGCCAGTGTGAAATTTGTTTGACTATTAATGAGTTGGTATTCCGGAAATTGTTTATACTGTTCAAAGGCTTCGTTCCATTTGGCTTCCGTGAGCGGCGGAAAGGTATCCGTGATTAGGTGCCAATCGGTCATCGAAAGGCCTGAATTGGTGAGTCGCGTAATGCCGCCCACAATTACCATAATAAACACCAAAAGGCAGCCCGAAAGCAGCCAAATAATCACCGATTTGTTTTCTTTTTGTATCATTTTTCTGAAGCTTTTTCCCGCTATCATTCCAAATTCCCGCCAGAAAAACGTCGGCTATCGCCTAGTTTGTTCGCGGGAGATTTTCCTCCCGATTGTTCGGGGATATCGGGGCTAAATTTAGGGCAAATTACTAGAGCCAAGAATTAACAAACGTTAATCTTCAGTTTCATTTTTTCAGCTTTGTTGAGCATATAAGCATAGGCTTCGTCGTAGTCATTGGCAATCTCGCCATCTAAAATTGCTTGTTTGATGGATTCTTTCAATTGGCCAATCTCACGGCAAGGCCCCAAATTATAGAGGCGCATAATCTCTTCTCCGCTTATCGGGGGCTGAAAATTGCGTACATGATCGCGTGCTTCTACCTCAATGATCTTTTGTTTTACCACCTCAAAATTATGGTGGTACTTCTTAAATTTTTGTAGATTCTTTGTGGTGATGTCGGCTGCACACAGGGTCATTAAGGCATCAACGTCTTCACCGGCATCAAATACCAAACGACGTACGGCCGAGTCGGTCACTTCGTCTTGTGAGAGCACGATGGGACGCGAACTCATCACGACCATCTTTTGCACAAACTTCAGCTTGTGATTCAATGGCATGTGCAGGCGTTCAAAGATTTTCTTCACCATTTTCCCGCCCAAAAATTCATGCCCGTGAAAGGTCCAACCTTGCTTTTTTACAAAGCGTTTGGTGGGTGCTTTGCCAATGTCGTGAAACAAGGCAGCCCAGCGCAACCATACGTCATCGGTATGCTTGCAAATATTATCGACCACTTCTAGGGTGTGGTAAAAATTGTTTTTGTGGGTTTGCCCTTCTATTTCTTCCACTTGGTTTAAGGCTGTTAATTCGGGGAAAATTAGGTCGAGTAAACCGGTTTTATACAGCAATAAAAAGCCAATGGAAGGTTGATTTGTTTCTACTATTTTATGCAGTTCTTCTACAATTCGTTCGCCCGATATAATGCCAATTCGATCTTTATTTTTGCTAATCGCAGCAAATGATTCCTTTTCAATTTCAAAACCCAATTGCGAAGCAAATCGTATGGCGCGCAACATGCGTAATGGATCATCGGAGTAGGTGATGTCGGGATCTAGCGGGGTTTTGAGGTATTTTTCTTTCAAGTCTTTCACACCATTAAACGGATCAAGTAATTCACCATAAGTAGCTGAATTCAAAGAAATTGCCAACGCATTTATAGTAAAATCTCTACGGTTTTGGTCGTCGGTTAAACTGCCATTTTCTACCACTGGGTTGCGGCTTTCAAATTGGTAACTTTCTTTTCGTGCGCCTACAAATTCGATGTCGGTATCTTCAAAGCGCAGCATGGCGGTACCATAATTTTTAAATACTTGCACTTTGGGATGATGCGGAATTAATTCAGCTACTTTAAGCGCCAAATCAATTCCCGAACCTACGGCTACAATGTCAATGTCTTTTTTGAAGTCACGCTCCAAAAGATAATCGCGCACAAAACCCCCAATCACATAGCTTTCTATGCCCAATTCTTGGGCTGCTTGGGATACCAGTTTAAATATCGGATGACTGAGTGCTGCGTTGTAATTCATGTTTTATTTTGTGATTTGAAATGGTTTTCATTTCCAAATTTCCAAATCTTCAAATTCTTATTTTCTAATCACTTTAACTTGGGCGTCGAGGGTCAGTTTTATAATGGTAGATGGTCGACCGCCCGGTTTTTCGCGGTCCAAATTTACAACATAGTCTACGCCCTTTATAATTTCGGGACTGATTTCTTTAAACGTCATGGGAGTAGGAGCTCCGCTGATGTTGGCCGAGGTAGAAACCAGTGGTTTCTTCATGCGCTCCATCAACTTGAAACAAAAGGGCACTTTCACAATACGCACGCCCAAGGTGTTGTCTTCGGCAATGATATTGGCCGCTACATTTCGGGGTTTGTCCAAAATTAAGGTGGTGGGTTTTTCAGATAAGTCAATGATTTGCCAGGCCGTCTCTGGGATGTCTTTAAAGACGTTGTACATCATCTTTTCGCCGTTCATTAAGCAAATCATGCTTTTGCTTTCTTCGCGTTGTTTCAGGGCATATATTTTGGCAACCGCTTCGGCATTGGTCGCGTCGCAGCCAATTCCCCAAACGGTGTCGGTAGGATACAGGATGATTCCGCCTTGTTGGATTACTTCGAAGGCTTGGTGTACTTCGGTATTGAGATTTATCAAAATAGATTTTTATGCAAAGGTAAAAAACAACTGCTTTTTTTAGCTACTGATGTGGAATGATTCTTTTAAGTATATTTGCTTATAAAAATATTAATAAATGCTCACTCACAAATCCATTCTTATTACTGGAGGTACCGGTTCACTGGGAAAAGAACTTACTAAAACTATATTAAAAAAATGGCCAGATATAAAACGTTTGGTCATTTATTCTAGAGATGAACAAAAGCAATTTCAAATGGCTCAAGAATTTCCTGAGTCTCAATACCCAGCCATTCGATATTTTATTGGTGATGTCAGAGATTTAGAAAGACTAAAAAGGGCTTTTAACGGGATCGATTACGTGATCCATGCAGCTGCAATGAAACATGTTCATATTGCAGAATACAATCCAGATGAATGTGTAAAAACCAACATTGGTGGTGCCGAAAATGTAATCAAAGCTTCATTATCCTCTAACGTGACCAAGGTAGTAGCTTTGTCCACTGATAAAGCATGTGCTCCAATTAATTTATACGGAGCTACTAAATTAACTTCAGATAAGTTGTTTATCGCCGCCAATAACATCAAAGGTAACCAAGACATTAAATTTTCAGTGGTGCGATATGGAAATGTGATGGGTTCCAATGGTTCGGTAATTCCATTTTTTATGAATAAAAGAGAAGAAGGCGTTTTGCCAATAACCGATCCAACCATGACCCGATTTAATATTTCATTAAAAGGAGGCGTAGATATGGTATTGCATGCGTTAGATCATGCTTGGGGAGGGGAATTATTTGTACCTAAAATTCCTTCTTACAAAATATTAGATGTTGCTCAAGCAATTGCGCCTAGTTGTGAACATCGTGTGATTGGAATTCGTCCAGGAGAGAAAATTCACGAAGAAATGATTACCGCATCTGATTCATTTACGACTTATGACTTAGGTAAGTATTATGTAATTTTACCACAAGTAACAAATTGGAATTTAGAAGATTATAAAAAAGTGTTCGATGCTAAATTGGTGCCGCAAGGATTCAGTTATACCTCTGGTGACAACTCTGAATGGGAAACCATAGAATCGATGCGCAACCAAATTAAAGAACATGTATATCTAGACTTTCAACCGAAGTAATCAGTATGATACCCTACGGAAAACAAAACATCACTCAAGCTGATATTGATGCTGTAGTCAAAGCGCTACAAGGTGATTTCCTTACACAAGGACCAACCATTTTGGCTTTTGAGGAAGCTTTTTCTAAATACATTGGTTGTAATTATTCAGTGGCAGTTGCCAATGGAACGGCTGCGTTGCATTTGTCAATTTTGGCATTAGATATTAAAAAAGGCGATAAAGTCATTACAACCCCCATCACATTTGCGGCATCTGCCAATTGCATCCGGTATTGTGGAGGAGAAGTGGTTTTTTCTGACATTGATCCGACCACTTATTTATTAGATATTGAAAAAGTAAAACAACTTTTAGAAGCTTCTCCCGAAGGCACTTATAAAGGGATTATACCAGTTGATTTTGCTGGGCATGCAGTAAATTTAGAAGCTTTCAGAAAGTTAGCTAACGAATACGGTTTGTGGATTTTAGAAGACTCATGTCATTCGCCCGGTGGATATTTTGTCGATAGTAATGGTGAGCAACAGCGTTGTGGCAACGGCCATTTTGCAGATTTAGCAATTTTTTCTTTTCATCCTGTAAAGCACATTGCGACGGGTGAAGGAGGCATGATTACAACCAATGACGAGCAATTGTATATTAAATTATTGGAATTAAGAACACATGGAATTACGAGAGTTTCTAAAAAGTTTATAAATACGCCAAGTTTTGCAGCAGGTCAAGAAGTAGTATCAGGAAGCGATTATCCGGGTTGGTATATGGAAATGCAGCATCTTGGGTATAATTACCGCTTTACTGATTTTCAGGCAGCCTTAGGAATCAGTCAGTTATCTAGGGCCGATTTTGGTTTGACTGAACGAAGAAGAATTGCCCAAAA
The DNA here is from genome assembly GCA_026390995.1 of Flavobacterium sp. Lineage (GTDB taxonomy): Bacteria > Bacteroidota > Bacteroidia > Flavobacteriales > Flavobacteriaceae > Flavobacterium. Next base: position 4,479 of record JAPLEX010000071.1, on the reverse strand, counting down.
ATATGAAGATCGTTTTTTTCAAAACCCGAAAATATTAGGTCAATCGGGTATCATTCAAGGGCATGCTTATCATTTATATATCATAGAAGTAGCAGATCGTTTGGGTTTGTATAATTATTTACGTCAACATAACATCTTTGCACAAATACATTATATCCCATGTCATCTCATGCCGTATTACAAGGATTTTGGATGGAAAGAAGGAGACTTGCCCATAGCTGAAAATTACTACAAGCATTGCATAAGTTTGCCCATGTATCCAACTTTGACAGATGCGGAACAAGATTTTGTTATTGAAAAAGTGTTATCTTTTATAAATAAATAACTGTGAAAAACAAACTTGTCTTGGGGACAGTTCAAATGGGTTTGCCATACGGAGTCAATAATTCAATAGGAAAAATTTCATTTGAAAATAGTTGTCAGATTTTAGCGCAAGCCTTTGATCTAGGTATTTCTACATTGGATACTGCAGAGGCCTATGGAAATGCACACCGTGTTATTGGAGAATTTCATAAAGCAAATCCGAAGGTTAAGTTTGACATTATTACTAAAATTCCTCATGATTGATTCCTACCAGAATAATCAACACTTGTTGCTAGCTTTGAACAAAATAAAGAGCCAAGGATTGATAAATAACATTGGCGTTTCTGTATATACCAATACTCAAATAGAATCATTGTTGGATGACGATTTAGTTTCAGTAGTTCAGATGCCTTTTAATCTGTTGGATAACGAATCAATTAGAGGTGATTTAATGCAAAAACTAAAGGATAAAGGCAAAAAAATTCATACTCGATCGGCATTTTTACAAGGTTTGTTATTTACTGATACTTATAGCAATAATGCCATCGCTCAGCAGTTATCGCAACAATTGTTGGAGATAAGAAAGTTAGCGAACGAAGAAAATATAAGTATTGCGTCACTAGCCCTAGGCTATTGTGTTGCTCAAAAGAATATAGACCAAGTGCTGATTGGTGTTGATTCTATCGAACATTTGATAGATAATGTAAAAGCTGCGGATTTTCAAATTCGAAAGGATGTGACCGAGAATATAAATGCTATACGAGTTGAAAATGTAGATCTACTAAATCCTTCATTATGGAACTAAAAACCATACTCATCACACAAGCTCGAACAGGAAGTACAAGACTTCCAGGAAAAGTTTTAATGCAAATTGAAGGGAAGACTTTGCTGCAAATTCATTTAAACAGATTAAAGAAATGTCATAAAATTTCGAAAATAATTGTAGCAACTACTATTAACGATGAAGACCAAATTATATTTGATAAGGCCGCCGCATGGGGTTTCGAATCCTATCGTGGTTCAGAATCGGATGTTTTAGATCGTTTTTACCAATCAGTAAAGAATCAAAATGCTGATTGGATAGTTCGTGTTACTTCAGATTGCCCGTTAATTGATCCTGAATTGGTAGATCAAGTCGTTGCTTTTGCACAGGAAAATGATTGTGATTACGCATCTAATGGGCTTATCGAAAACTATCCAGATGGCCAAGATGTAGAAGTTTTTAAGTTTTCTGCGTTGCAATTGGCGTGGGAAAATGCAAAACTGAATTCGGAACGTGAACACGTCACGCCATACATTAGAAAAAATGCAGATTTCAATAATGGAAATATATTTAAAGCACTAAATTTCGCTTGCCCAGTTGATTATTCTACAATTAGAATGACCGTTGATGAGCCAGCAGACTTTGATTTGATTCAAATTTTAATTCATAAATTAGGAACTGAAGCATCTTGGTTGACTTACACCAAGTTTATCCTCGAGAATAATCTTGGCAAGATAAACAATCAAATAATAAGAAACGAAGGCTTCTTAAAGTCATTAAAAAACGACTAGTAATGGGAAAAGGACAAGACTTATATAAAAAAGCGAAAGCGTTAATTCCAGGTGGAACCATGCTGCTTTCCAAAAGACCTGAAATGTTTTTGCCAGACCAATGGCCCTCTTATTTTTCTAAAGCAAAAGGCTGTAAAGTCTGGGATCTCGATGGGAAAGAATATCTCGATATGAGTATCATGGGAATTGGAACTAATACGCTTGGCTACGGCGACGATGAAGTGGATGCAGCAGTCGTAGAAACCGTCAAAAACGGAAATATGAGNNTATGAGTACGCTAAATTGTCCGGAAGAAGTATATCTTGCGGAAAAATTGATAGCCATGAATCCTTGGGCAGACATGGTTCGTTTTGCACGAAGTGGAGGAGAAGCGAATTCAATAGCGATTAGAATTGCTCGAGCCGCATCAGGTAGAGACAAAGTTGCCATTTGTGGCTATCATGGATGGCACGACTGGTACTTGTCTGCAAATCACAACGATGGCGATGAATTATCAGGACATTTGCTTCCTGGCTTGAGTCCAAATGGTGTGCCTAAAAACTTAAAAGATACCGTCTATCCGTTCAACTACAATAATTACGAAGAATTACTTTCTATCGTTGAAATAATTTTTGATGAATGTACCTCTGGATTTAGAGAAACGTTTGGTGGTATTTACCAGAAATATGGCGTCGAACCCGACATGGCAATGTATGGTAAAACCATCGGTAACGGTTACGCGTTGACTGCTGTAGTGGGAACCAGAGCGGTTATGGAAGCAACACAAAACACATTCATCAGCAGTACATTTTGGACAGAGAGAATTGGTCCAACCGCCGCATTAGCTACACTGAAAGTCATGGAACGTGTAAAATCATGGGAAACAATTACGGAAATGGGAAATAAAATGCGAAATGGATGGCAAAAATTGGCAGATGCGCATCATTTGACAATCAGTATTTCCGGCATTCCGGCATTAAGTACCTATAGTTTTGTCAGCAATGATGCCATGGCGTATAAAACTTTGATCACGCAAGAAATGTTGAAAAAAGGATTTTTGGCCAGCACTAATTTCTACGCGTCTACGGCTCATAATGATGCCAATTTAGAATTGTATTTTGAGGCACTAGATTACGTATATCAACTGATCGCACAATGCGAAAAAGGAAACTTGCAAATCGAAAATTTGCTAAAAGGCCCAATTTGTCATGGTGGATTTAAAAGATTGAATTAAAGTATGAGAAACTATATTTGTTTACCTAACTCGGTTTTTGAAGAAAATTCGTTTGCCCTAGTTCCAATTCGGGACGAGGACAAGTACGAAATCTTAGAAATGCGAAATGAACAAATGTATCATCTTCGCCAAGCAAAGCCATTAGCGGTCGAGGATCAGGAGCATTATTTTAAAAATGTGGTGTCTAAATTGTTCGAGTTACAACAGCCGGATCAATTGCTTTTTTCGTTGCTTAAAGAGGGTAAATTTATTGGATATGGTGGGCTAGTTCACATCAATTGGATAGATCGAAATGCAGAAATTTCGTTTATTATGAAAACGGAATTAGAGCAGGATAATTTCGAATATTTCTGGAAAAATTATCTTTCTCTATTGAATAAACTAGCATTCAAAGAATTGAATTTTCATAAGATTTACACCTACGCATTCGATTTAAGGCCACATTTATATCAAGTTATAGAAAAAGCTGGTTTCGTCGAAGAAGCCAGACTGAAAGAACATTGTTTTTTTGAAGGTAAGTTTCTGGATGTTTTAATTCATACTAAGATAAATTCATTATGAAATTAGGTGTTTTAGTAAGCGGAAATTTAGGAAGCATAGTCCTTCAGAACCTAGTTGAGCATTATCAAGTGGAATTTGTTTTTACAGACTCAAAATCGGATTCAATTATTGAATTTTGTAGTGAGAACAATTTGAACCTTTTCAAAGGAAACCCAAGAAATGGAAAGTCAAAATCCTTTTATGAAAACAAACCTATTGATGTACTGTTATCGGTAAATTATCTTTTTATTATTGAATCGGACTTAATTCGTCATCCCAAAATACTTTCATTCAACATCCATGGTTCATTATTACCTAAGTATAGAGGAAGAACTCCGCATGTTTGGGCCATTATTAATAATGAATTGAAAACAGGTATAACAGCGCACCTGATTGATGAAGGTTGCGATACTGGTGATATCATTGAACAAGTTGAAATTCCAATATTACCCAATGACACGGGAGCCGATTTGTTGGATAAATTCAATAAGCTATATATTATTTTAGTACAAAATGTGCTTTACAAAATTTCTACAAATGAAGTTGTTCGAAAGAAACAGGATGATAAGCTTGCGACTTATTTTGGAAAAAGAACACCAGATGATGGGAGAATTAATTGGCAGTGGCAAAAAGAAAGAATTTTTAATTGGGTTAGAGCGCAATCAGCACCATATCCTGGAGCATTTACATATTATTTAGACCAAAAAATTACTATTGACCAATTAGAATTTTCTGATGCGGGATTTGATTATAAAATGACTAATGGTTTGATCTTATCGGTTTCTCCTTTGCTAATAAAGGCAGAAAATGGAGTTGTTGAAGTTGTTACGTGTAGAAACGATCTATCAAAACTTTCTGTTGGTGAAATA
>JAPLEX010000039.1:38494-40244 GCA_026390995.1 Flavobacterium sp. | reverse complement strand
TATATATATTTGACCTGCTCCACTTCCATCAAATGTTAAACCAGAACCTGATGTTCCTGAAATAACCCCTGAAAATATTCTACTACCACTTGTTAATGAATTTGTAATTGTTCGAGTAGCTGCACCTAAACCAACTGCACCAGAATAAGTATCATTACCTGTTCCTGTAAAAATAAAATTACCTCCAATAGTAACTGTGCTATTTGCAAAAGCTCTTGACCCTGATGTTTGAATTGTACCTCCATTAATTGAAAGCGCACAATTGGAACCTCCAAATGAATTAGCACCACTTAAAATAACTGTTCCTGCATTTAAAGTAAATCCGAAATTAGTCGCATTTAAAGCGTTACCTTGAGCTCCGATATTCCAAGTTCCTGCTCCATTTTTTATAAAACCAGCACTACTTGCAGCAGTCGACCAGTTCTGTCCTGTCCAAGTTAAAGTACTACCTGTTCCAATATCAAATGTTCTTGCCGCTGTTGTTGTTAGCGTTCCTCCTGAAGTTACAGTTACCGTTAAACCATTATCTACTGTTACGTTACCAACGGTAGTTGCTGCAAATGTTACAGTTGAATTAGCTGTAAATCTAGCTGCACTTCCTGAAGTCCAAGCTGTTGTAAATGGTCCTGCACCTGATGTTCCCCAATTAGCTGCCGTCCAAGTTGCGGAAGTACCGTCAGTTCTCCAAAATTGCTGCCCCCACCCATTCTGTGCCAGTAATCCAAAAAATAAAAAAAGCAGCCCAGTTTTGGCCTTACGTAAAATAAAATTTTTCATAAATATATGTTTGTTGTTCAGTAATTCTAAATACATAGTAGGAAGGGGAGCAGCAAATTTATAAGCAAGAGTTGCCTAGTGCATTAGCATACTGTTATGATATTGCAAAGAACCTGCGCTATGATACGATTTAAAAAGTTGGCAATAAAACAGGGTATAAAACAAACTATTTTCAGAATTTTTGCTAAAAAAGTAAATTAACATCAAGTAATTAATTAAAAAATTACACTGGCTTTGCGTTCAAATTGTTTCTATACAAGAATTCCTACAAGACTGATTTTCAGTGCTCCTTTCATACTAATTTTGGGAAAGTGCAATTTTTTAATTATGTAATTTTTCTTACTTTTATTTAAAAATTATGCATTTCATCGATATTTTTAGTTTTTTATCGATGATTTTCTTGCGGCGTTTTTTTTATTATCCTAGTTTTGACTCGTTAAAAAACACTCACTCACATTAAATAGTAATTGCGTTATGAAAAAAATTACACTCCCCGTTTATTCCAACTTGGTTTTATTGGTAGTTATATTACTCTCTACTTTAGGTTGGGCTCAATCACAACGATTCACCTCAAACGGAATCTTTACTGTACCTGCAGGCATAAACAGCATTACGGTTGAAGCTTGGGGCGCTGGTGGCAAAGGCAGTTCACTCTCTACCAACACAGCTGGTGGCGGAGGCGGAGGCGGTGCCTATGCCAAAAAAGTAATCGCCACTACACCCGGTACAGTCTTTACTGTAACTGTAGGAACTGGTGCCACTACCACTGCCGCTGGCGGTGATTCTTGGTTTGGTTCTACAGCTACCGTCTTGGCCAAAGGCGGAAACAGCGCAGCCGATAACAGTACGACAGGAGCCAACGGTGGTGCCGGTGCTCCTACTAGCATTGGCGATGTAGGCTTTGTATTTGCTGGCGGAAAAGGAGCCAATGGCGTAGCTGGAAGTTACGGCGGCGGCGGCGGATCATCAGCAG
>JAPLEX010000039.1:26802-38392 GCA_026390995.1 Flavobacterium sp. | reverse complement strand
GTGCCTCACAAGGAAACGGCTCAATCGCCACGGTACTTTTGGGCGGAGGCGGAGGGGGTGCTTTGCGCACTTCTTCTGGAACTCGCACAGGTGGTGCTGGTGCAACTGGACAAGTGATGGTGCGTTGGACTGCACCCGAAATAAATGTTGTGGGCAACACCAATACTATTGTGAGCGGCGATACTAGCCCAAGTACAACAGACTTTACCGATTTTAGTTCGGTGGCCTCAACCAGAACCTACACCATACAAAACACGGGTTCATTAGACCTAACGATAAGCACTGTAACCCTGAGCGGAACCAATGCCAGTGAATTTTCTATACTCACCATGCCCAGTGCAACAATTGCGGCAGGAAGTTCCTCATCGGTGGTGGTGAAATTTAACCCTGCCACACTGGGACTAAAAACAGCTACAGTAAACATCAGCTCAAATGATAGTGACGAAAGCAGCTATAGTTTTGCTATTCAGGCGACAGCTGTATCGGCTTCGATGAGCGTAAAAGGCAACAGCAACGTGATTGCCGACGGCGATGTTTCTCCCATCAACTTAGACTGGACCGATTTTGGATCAACCAATATTTTTTCTCCTATCTCTAGAACATACACGATTTTTAATTTAGGAAATTTTGATTTAAACCTTACCGGCGCACCCCTTGTGAGCGTTACAGGTTCTGACTTTACCATAAGCAGTCAGCCATCTACTTCTCTTGTAGGCGGATTGGCCACTACCACATTTACAGTTACTTTTAATCCGAATACGATTGGTTTTAAATCGGCCGATATTTCGATTGCCAACAGCGATGCCGGTGCCGGTAAAAATCCATACAACTTTAGAATCAGCGGAACGGGAATTCAAGCTTTTCCAGATACCGATTTGGACGAAGTATTTGATAACGTCGATTTAGATGACGACAACGACGGAATTCCAGACAGCATCGAGCTAAGCAACTCGCTTGTGTATGGCGCAACTCAATCTACCCAAGTATTTATGTTGGACGAAACCTTTGGCAGCGGAACCACACGTGCACGCATCAATGTAGATGTGCCTACCGCCTCAACCACTTATTGCTACGAAGACGGGACAACCGCCATGGCGGCCGACGAGTGTGACACCACAACCGATTTGAACGACGGCCAATACACCATTTGCAACTCGGCACAAATATCGTCTTGGGCTGCCACACACTGGCACACCGGACCCGATCATACGGCTGGCGATACCAACGGAAGAATGGCCTTGTTTAATGCCACCAACGACATTACCGACGAATTCTACCGCACTGACATTCAAGGCGTAATCATGAATGTTCCCCTCACCTATAGTTTTTGGATCTTAAATTTAGACCGCACCAACGCACCTGGTATTGCCACTCGAAATCGTCCCAACATTACGGTTGAGTTTCGAGACATGAGCAACAACCTCATCAGCACCATTGCTACCGATGACATTGCCCCCACTACAGCGGGTAATACAGCGGGCGATTGGTACCAATTCTCGGCTACGTTTACACCGATGACTTCAGACTTTACCATCATTTTCAAAAACAACCAACCTGGAGGTGCTGGCAATGATTTGGCCTTGGACGACATTCAAATTGTGCAAACCCTACCCGATTTTGACCAAGACGGGGTGGCCGATGTATTTGATTTGGATTCGGATAATGACGGAATTGGCGACATCATCGAAGACCGTTGGCAAGACTACACCCTGGGATATGACACCATGGACATTGCCGGTGGCAACTGGATTGACGCCAACAACAACGGTTGGTTAGACATCGCGGAAGCCTACTACAACGAAAATTTACCCAAAGATTTTGATGCCGATTTGGTACCCAATTACATCGATCTAGATTCGGACAACGATGCCCTATTTGACGTAGACGAAGCTGGCTTATTTAACGGGGACGGTGACGTAAATTGTGACGGAGCAGGTGACGGCGAAGACAACGACTATGACGGAATACTTGATGCTTTTGATGCCTTGAATGGTTTTGCCAATACAGGAAAAGCTTTGCCAGACAATACCTCAGTGATTGGCGAACCCAACTTTTTGAATGTAATCTCAAACAGTTTAACCACTGATATTTCGGGCAGCTTGTATGCCAGTTTAGATGGCAACGGCGATGGTATTATTTTTGGTACAGCCGATGCTGACAAAGACGGAATCATTGACACCTTTGATACTGACTCTTCAGTATTTGGATCACCGCGTGATTTGGATCGCAAATTGTTTTTGGACTTTGACGGCCGAAACGATTACGGACAAGCCACTAGTGTATTGGGCGGATTAAATTCTACTTCGGTTATGGCATGGATCAACTTGCACAATGGCTTCTCGTCTGAAGGCGTAGTGGTAGGTCAGGACAAATTTCACATGCAGATAACCAGTGCAAAAAAACTAGAAGTAATTGTAAACGGGTATACCTTATCATATAATGTTCCCCTCAACACCGCACAGTGGTATCACGTGGCTGCGGTTTACGGAAACGGACAATTGCAGTTGTTCTTAAACGGGCAATTGGTGAATTCAACTGCCTTATCGGGCAGCATAGTAGCTGATGTTACACCCTTAACCATCGGAAAAAGCCCCAATGCCTTGGCGCGTTTCTTTCACGGAAAAATTGACGAGGTGCGTATCTTCAAAGTAGCGCTTTCGGTTACGCAATTGCAACGCATGGTGTACCAAGAAATCACCGATTTTGGCGGACAAGTACGCGGTGAAATTGTACCCAAAGACATCGAGGTTTTGCCTTATGCCGATTTGTTGCGCTACTACCGCATGGACGTGTACAAAAATGATATTATCGACGATCTCACTACGCCAGCTACCGATTCAGGTACGGGCATGCAAATCTTTAACAACAAAATTATTGCCGTTCAACAAGCGCCAATGCCATTTATTACCAATCAATCGGGCAATTTTGCCGACGCTGTAAACGATGTGGCCAATGAAGTGCGCGGATTGGATATAGACGAGCAAGATTGGTCAATTGTACACGTTCAACACGACATTACAGCTACGATAAATAATGTAGATCTTGGAATGATCGTTGATCCAGGCGTACAAATTGTAATGAACAACGACAGTAAAATTCAAAATGATTGGTACTTAAAATTAGACGGATCGATAGATTTACAAGGAAAATCACAATTGGTGCAAACCGCAAAAAGTGATTTAGATGTGGCGAGCGCCGGAATTGTTCAACGCGATCAAGCTGGACAATCAAATGGGTTTAATTACAATTACTGGTCCTCACCGGTAGGCGTGAGCAATACCACTAGCAACAACAACAGCTACAGCCTAACTGCAGTACTGCGCGACGGTACCGATGCCAATAACCCGCAATTACTCAACTGGACTTCGGGCTTAAACGGTTCTCCTACTTCGCCCATTACCTTGAGTTCATACTGGATTTTTAAATTCCAAAACGTAACACCGTTGTATGCCAACTGGCAAGCAGTAGGAACAACTGGAACATTAGCAGCAGGCCAAGGATTTACCTTGAAAGGAAGCAATGCAGGAACTGCCACACAAAACTACACCTTTGAAGGCAAACCCAACAACGGAACAGTGACCAGCCCGATTGCTGGTGGAAACCTCAACTTGAGCGGAAACCCTTATCCTTCTGCCCTAGATGCCGATTTATTTATCTCACAAAACCTGAGTGCCACCAACGGTACCTTATATTTCTGGGAACATTACAGCACCAACATGACCCACAATTTGGCAGAATACCAAGGTGGATATGCTACCCGAACATTGGTGGGTGGTGTGCCTCCGGTATCGCCATCGGGCATTAGCGGATTGGGCTCTAGTAGCCGCACACCTAGCCGTTTTATCCCGGTGGGACAAGGCTTCTTTGTGAGTGCCAATACTACTGGAGGAAATATCGAGTTTAACAACAGCCAACGTGCCTTTGTGAAAGAAGACAGCGCCGGTTCAAACCCCATGTTTCGTCAAAATGCAAATACCACTGTTTCGGCCAACAACACCAACGCCGAAGATGCCTACTCCGAAAATACCTTTGAGAAAATTAGATTGGGATTCAATTCCAACAACAATTTTCACCGTGAATTATTGATGGGCTTCATGAATGAAAACGCTACCTCCTCTATTGATGCGGGTTATGATGCCGTATGCATGGACAACTTGCCAAATGATATGTACTTCATGAACGAAGGAAACAAATTGGTCATTGCCGGCGAAAGCTATTTTGACCAACATGCCAGTTACCCCTTGCGCATCAAAACCAACAGCGAAGGACCCGTGAGCATTGTATTAGACGGAACCGAAAACTTTAATGGCGATCAACCGATCTATATTTATGATGCGCTTACGGCTATCTACCACGATTTGCGCTATGAAACTGTGGCAGCTTCGCTTCCAGCCGGAGAAACCAACGACCGTTTCTTCTTGAAGTTTAACAAAGGTGGTGCGTTGGCCAACCCTAATTTTGAAACTAATGAAACTGTTCAAGTAAGTTATGCGTCAGGCAACAACCAAATTATTGTGCACAATGCCTCAGCAACTTCAAAAATAGAAACCGTGACCGTATTTAATATTGTAGGTCAATCTGTAGTCAGCTGGACTGTGAATAGCACTGACGCAAAAATTGAATTGAATGCGCCTCAATTGAGCGCCGGAACCTATATTGTGCGCACCAAAACAAACCACGGTGTGAGCAGCAAAAAGATACTTATCCCCTAAGTAAAACAACCCCAAATCTACGAAAAAAGCTTCCTGTACCGGGAAGCTTTTTTTATGTTAATCTCGATAAAATTTCTAAGATAATAAGGCAATGAGGCGATCTAAAGTCACCACTTCTTGCGTGCCAGCCGCCAAATTTTTGAGTGCATAGGTATTGTTTTGCATTTCGTCTGATCCGGCAATGACCACAAAAGGGATTTTGCGTTTGTCGGCGTGGGCAAATTGCTTGCCCATCTTTACCGCATCGGGATACAATTCTACAGCAATCGCGTTGGCGCGCAATTGTTTAATGGCTTGCAACGCATAAAGTGCTTCGGTTTCGCCATAATTCACAAACAATGCGGTGCAAGTTGTTGCCAGCGATTCGGGAAAAAGATTCAATTCGTCGAGCACCAAATAGATGCGGTCTAAACCAAAAGAAATTCCTACTCCACTCACGTTGTTCAAGCCAAAAATTCCAGTTAAATCATCGTATCGTCCTCCCCCGCCTATAGAGCCCATGGCCACTTGGTTGGGAGCAGCGACTTCAAAAATAGCGCCGGTATAGTAATTTAAGCCACGCGCCAAGGTAACATCAAGTTCCAATTGCGCCGTTTGCAAGCCTAAGGAATGTATCGCGTTGCCAATGGTTTCTAACTCTGTTATGCCTTGTAATCCTTCGGCCGAATCGGTCAAAAGCAGTTTGAGTTGGGCTAATTTTTCGGCCCAAGTTCCTGTAAAATGAAACAAAGGAGACACCTTATCTATAGCCGTTTGGCTCAGGCCTTTGTCCAACATTTCTTGTTGCACACCTGCCTCACCTATTTTGTCTAATTTGTCTAAGGCAACGGTAAAATCTATGAGTTTATCGGCCGCACCAATTACCTGTGCAAGTCCCGATAATATTTTTCGGTTGTTGATTTTTATGGTGGTTCCAACTAATCCCAAGGCAGTAAATACTGCATCATACAATTGGATAAACTCTACTTCTTGCCACAAGGATTGCGAACCCACCACATCGGCATCACATTGATAAAACTCGCGGAAACGCCCTTTTTGCGGACGATCGGCGCGCCATACCGGTTGTATTTGGTAGCGCTTGAACGGGAATTCCAACTCGTTTTGGTGCTGCACCACATAGCGAGCAAAGGGCACCGTTAGGTCATATCGCAGGGCTTTCTCCGAAATTTTAGTTCCCAGTTGTTTGGCGGAGCTGCTAGCCAATTCCTCGGGAGAAATTTTGTCTAGAAAATCACCGGAGTTGAGGATTTTAAAAATCAAGCGGTCGCCTTCTTCTCCATATTTGCCGAGCAAGGTCTCCGAATTTTCAAACGAAGGAGTCTCGATGGGTTGAAAACCAAATTGTTCAAAATGGCGTTGAATCACCTGCATGATGTACCGGCGTTTGTGTACTTCGAGGGGTGAAAAATCGCGGGTGCCTTTTGGAACACTTGGTTTGGCTGCCATACTAGCGGGATTTATGGGAAATTAATCTGAGCTGCAAATATCTTATTTTTATACTAATTACACACGCTAATCCCGCAAACTTGTTTCAATTATTGTAAATTCGTGCCAAATTTTACCCATGTTCAAATTACTCCGCGAAAACATCCGCATTGCCTTAGGCTCTATTAAAACCCAATTGCTGCGCACCATACTCACGGTGCTTATTATAGCCATTGGAATCACCGCCTTGGTTTGTATACTTACCGTGGTAGCTGCCTTAGAAAATACGGTATCGAGTGATTTTGCCTCGATGGGCGCTAATACCTTCAACATTAACCAATATCCATTTGAAAGTCAGCGCCAACGCGGTGGAGAACGCGAAATCATCAACCCGATCATTTCCTACCCCGAAGCAGTAGGATTTAAAGAAAAATACCAGTTTCCGCTCACCCAAACTTCTTTATCCTTTTCTGCAGTATCCAATGCCGAAGTGAAATTCGAATCCAAAAAAACCGATCCCGAAATCTCGGTCTTGGGCATAGACGAAAACTATTTGGTGAATTCAGGACTGGAAACAACTGCTGGACATAATTTTACTTCTTTTGACATCAAAAACAACACAGCCACCTGCCTGGTTGGCTCTGATTTTTTGAAAGATCTACTCAAAGATGTCAATCCGATAGGAAAAACCATTTCCATACGCGGCGCCAAATTTAAGGTAATTGGCGTACTCAAAGAAAAGGGATCCACCTTTGGCAACAGCCAAGATTTACGAGTATTTCTTCCGATTCAAGTGGCGCGTTCCTTGTTTACGGCGCCCAACATCAACTACACCTTGAGCGTAATGGTGACCAAAAAAGACATGATGGATGCGGCTTTAGACCACGCCAACAGTGTGATGCGCCGCATTCGCAAGCTCAACCCAATTCAAGACGACAACTTTGGGGTTTCACGCAGCGACGATTTAATCAATAAAATTCTAAGTATTACGCAGTATTTGGGTATTTCGGCCTGGGTAATTGGGATCATCACCATTTTTGGATCCTCGATTGCACTCATGAATATCATGCTGGTTTCGGTTACCGAACGCACCCGAGAAATTGGCGTGCGCAAAGCCTTGGGTGCCAAGAAAAGCACGATTGCTACCCAATTTTTTATTGAAACCATTGTGATTGGACAGTTGGGCGGATTTTTGGGTATTGTAATTGGAATTTCTGCCGGATATGGCATTGCTTCCCTACTCACTTTTGCTTTTGTGATTCCGTGGTCGGCAATATCGGCAGCGGTAATAACCACCTTTATTGTAGCGGTAATTTCGGGCTCCTATCCCGCCATGAAAGCCGCACAGCTCGACCCGATTGAAGCCTTGCGCTACGAATAGTTAACGGCTGGCACGAATCATGCGGTCGTTTCCGTACAAGTCTTTTTTGAGTTCTAAGTTTGTAAAGCCAATAGAGCGAAATAACTGCAGGGTATCTTCGCCCAAATACTGATTAATTTCTACAAACAAATTGCCTTTGGGCGTTAAGAATTCAAAAGCCAACTCCCCTATTTTTCTATAAAACAACAAGGCATCGTCATCGGCTACAAACAAAGCCAAATGCGGTTCGTGCTCCAACACATTGGCTTGAATTTCGTGTTTTTCTAATTCCCGAACATAGGGCGGATTCGACACAATTACGTCAAATTGGTGATCTAAGCGAGTTGTTTCTAGTATGTTTTGGCAAATAAAATGAATCTGCACGGCATTTCGTTGGGCATTCAATCGGGCAATTTCTAATGCTTTATCAGATACATCCAGGGCGAATACTTGTGCTTCCGGTAGATTTTTTGCTAAGGCGATTGCAATGCAGCCGCTGCCGGTACCGATGTCTAATATTGGTAGCAGGTTGGAAGTTGGAAGTTGGAAGTTGGAAGTTAGGTTTAAATCCAATAGTGAAAAATGTTCTACTATCCATGTGACCAATTCTTCGGTTTCTGGACGGGGAATAAGTACCGCCGGGTTTACAGTAAAGGGTAATCCGTAAAAAGAAGTGCTCCCCAATATATATTGTATGGGTTCTTGATTTTGTAAACGCAAGCGAATGGACTCCCACTGCTGAAATTGAGCTTCCGAAATTTTATAATCAGGATCTAATGCCAGGTCAATTCTTCGCAGCTGATGCAGATTTTCGACTACCAAATAAAAAAAGGACTGCGCTTCGGCTTCGCCCACCACTGGTAGTAAACTGGAAATAAATTGCGTTTTATAGGTGTTGAGTTGCATTATAATTTTTTTAGCATCCATACCGGACATGAGGTGTGACCCGTATTTCCCATCGGGGCATCAATATAATCAAAACCAAATTTGGCATACAGTTTTTGTGCCGCTTGCATGTAGGGCATGGTTTCTATGTAACAATATTCGAAGCCATTAGCTTGAGCAAAATTCAAACAAAATTTCATCATGGCGCTACCTATCCCTTTTCCCCTAGCTTGGGGTAAAAAATACATTTTTTGTAACTCACAGATGGATGCGGCCTCATTTTCCAATTGCTGAATACCCGCGCCGCCTACAACTGTTCCATTTTGTTCTACCACAAAATAATGGGCACGCGGAATGGCATAGGTTTGCTGCATATAATCCAACTGTGGATCGGCATAGGCTGTACCTACTTTGGGCACGTTGTGTTCTACTAAAACCAACCGAATTAGGGCAGCAACTGCTGCATTGTCAGCTATTTCAATGGGACGAATCGTATAGGAAGCTTGTTTATTTTCGCTCATAATCGGCGACAAATTTACTACTAATTCTACCCAAAATAGGCAAATCCAACGAAAACTCCTGCTCAATTTTTTTATAAACTTCGCCGCTGTTCCAGGCAGATTATACTTATTTTTACCTCGTGAATACACACGAAAAATACATGACCCGCTGCTTGGAATTGGCCAAAAAAGGTCTAGGAACCACCTACCCAAATCCCTTGGTGGGCAGTGTAATTGTACATAACGATTGTATAATTGGAGAAGGTTGGCACCACAAAGCTGGCCAAGCCCATGCCGAAGTGAACGCCATCAATTCTGTACTAAACAAAGCCTTACTTTCTGAGGCTACATTATATGTAAACCTAGAACCCTGCAGTCATTTTGGCAAAACGCCGCCCTGTTGTGATTTGCTTATTGACCAACAAATTCCAAGGGTAGTTATTGGCAGCCTAGACCACAATGCGAAGGTAAATGGCGCCGGAATTGCGCGTTTGCAAGCCGCAGGAAAAGAGGTAGTTGTTGGTGTATTAGCTGCTGAATGTGCCCAACTGAATCGCCGCTTTTTTACCTTTCATCAAAAAAAACGGCCATATATTATTTTAAAGTGGGCCCAATCGGCCGATGGTTTTATCGCGCCTCTCACAAAAGATGAACGCAAACCGGTATGGATCAGCAGTCCCCTATCCCGGCAATTGGTGCACAAATGGCGCAGCGAAGAACAAGCGATTTTGGTGGGCACACAAACAGTCATAGACGACAATCCGCAACTGAATGTTCGGGAATGGATCGGCAGAAATCCGATTCGTGTAGTATTGGACCAACACACACGAATCCCAAAAACAAGCGCCATTTTTAATTTGGAGGCCGAGACCCTCGTACTGAGCAAAAATGAACTTGATTTTTCACAAAAAGTAGCCACGCAAATCGCCGAATTTTTATACCATAAAAACATCCAATCAGTTATCATCGAAGGCGGCCGTAAAACGCTACAAACCTTTATCGATGAAAATTGTTGGGACGAAGCACGGGTGTTTACGGGTGAAATGCAATTCGTCGAAGGAATTCGAGCACCTCATTTTCAAGCAGCTGCTTTTTCGGAAGAAAAAATTGATACGGATACCTTAACTATTTACTACCATGATCAAGAACATCCTATTTGATTTTGGCGACATCTTTGTCAATTTGCGCAAAGAGGCCACAGCAACAGCATTTCGGCAACTGGGATTAACCGAATTTTCAGCCGATTTAGAAGAACTAAACAAGGCCTACGAAATTGGCGCTATTTCTGAATTGGATTTTCTTTCCGGATTTCAAACCCATTTGCCACAGGCTGAATTACTCGAAATTCGCCAGGCCTGGAATACCATAATTGGCGACTTTCCTTTATATCGCTTGGAATTTCTGCAATTACTTAAACCCCATTACCGTTTGTTTTTATTGTCTAATACCGATGCAACCCACATCAGCTTTTTTGAACACCAAGTGGGCTTGAGCTTCTCTCGAGATTTTTACAGTTGTTTTGAAAAGGTCTATTTTTCGTATGAGATGGGCTTGCGCAAACCCGACCCAGTTTGCTTTCAGACCGTATTGGCCAGACAGGAATTACAACCCAAACACACCTTATTTATAGACGACAAAAAAGAAAATACCGATGCCGCTGCTGCCTTGGGTCTATCCGTTTGGAATTTGCAAGTAGGCCAAGAAGACGTGGTGCAACTGTTTGATCAACAAATACTATAATCCAGTTGCACAACAACGATACCTATAAGACGCTAGCCGAAGCGACCGAAGAACAGTTGTTTAAAGAAAAAAACAGCAAGTTTTTGGGTTACGCCTACCCGATAACCGCTGAAGACGAAGTGAAACCAATTCTAGTTGTGCTTCGCAAACAACATCCCAACGCAGTTCATTTTTGTTATGCCTACCAACTGGGAGCCGAACAATTTACCTACCGCGCCAACGACGACGGAGAACCAAGCGGCAGTGCGGGCACTCCTATCTACGGACAAATTCAATCGTTTGGAATTACCAATGTATTGGTTGTGATTGTGCGTTATTATGGAGGAGTTAAACTGGGTGTGGGTGGTTTAATCAGCGCCTACAAAACGGCCGCCCAACTCAGCCTTGAATCGGCCACAATAATCGAAAAAACAATCAACGTGGACTATGTGGCGGAATTTGATTATGCACACCTTAATAAAGTAATGCGGGTGATCAAAGAAAAAAACCTAGCTATTCTTTCTCAAAAAATGGATATGCAATGCGAAATAATACTATCTACCCGAAAAAGTGCCGAAGCCAATTTGCTAGCCGCTTTTGAAAATCTATTCGAGATTAACCTAAAAAAAAGGCCGTAAATTAAGTAGAAATGATAGCCAAAAGATCAGCGGGAGGAATGATCGCTTTGCCCTGTTTGATGTCTACAAAGACTAATATAAATTGAGCAGTTGTTAACAACTCATTTTCGGCGCTCCAAATCTCACAATCAAATTCGATCTTTACCGAACTGTATTGCTTAAAGGTAGTTTTCACGGTGAGCAAGTCGTCATAACGGGCTGGTTTTTTATAATTAACCGTCATTGAAACTATAGGCAAGGCAATGCCACTTTCTTCCAAACTTTTGTAGGAAACCCCTTTATTCCGTAACCATTCCACCCGGCCAATTTCAAAATAGGGAATATAATTTCCGTGGTACACCACCCCCATTT
>JAPLEX010000039.1:0-26722 GCA_026390995.1 Flavobacterium sp. | reverse complement strand
TAAATGGAGGTTAAGAAAAGGTAAATTTTGATTCTTTATACAATAATAATTTTTAAAAATCAACCTGAAAAATATTTTTTTTTAACGATTTTTGTTCACATATTTGTTACCCCAAAAAACAGGGACAAACATTCCGTTTTCCTTGTAGAATAACCTAATTAAAAAACACAAATTTAACCAAATTTATGAGCAAAACTGTACAATCGGTATGGGAAAACTGTCTTTTATTTATAAAGGACAACATCTCTGATCAAGCCTACAAAACTTGGTTTGAGCCGATAAAATCAGTGAAGCTTACCGACAATGCTTTATACATTCAAGTTCCGAGTAAATTTTTCTACGAATGGCTGGAAGAGCATTATGTTAAATTACTCAAAGTTGCCCTTACCAAAGAGCTAGGTACCAACGCCCAATTGATTTATAAAATCAACATGGAAAACACCTACGGCAACAAAATACCATTCACCGAGCAATTGCCTAGTGCACACCGCAGCTCGATGAAACCCCA
This sequence comes from Flavobacterium sp., assembly GCA_026390995.1. Taxonomy (GTDB): domain Bacteria; phylum Bacteroidota; class Bacteroidia; order Flavobacteriales; family Flavobacteriaceae; genus Flavobacterium. The sequence continues at coordinate 26,214 of JAPLEX010000039.1, read as the reverse complement.
AGAAGTTGATGCTCCGTTCAAAAACCTCAACCCCGAATTAAAAAATCCGTTCATCATACCGGGTATTCGCAACCTTAAAATCGAATCCCAACTCAATGCCAATTACAGTTTTGAGAATTTCCTAGAAGGTGATTCCAACCGATTGGCCCGTTCGGCTGGTATGGCGGTTGCCAACAAACCGGGCGGCACCTCCTTCAACCCGCTTTTAATATTTGGCGGAGTTGGATTAGGAAAAACCCACTTGGCTCATGCCATTGGTGTTGAAATTAAAGACAAATACCCAGAAAAAACAGTCTTGTATATCTCTGCTGAAATTTTCACCCAACAATACATTGATTCGGTAAAGAAAAACAACCGCAACGACTTCATTCACTTCTATCAATTGATCGATGTGTTAATTATAGACGACGTGCAGTTTTTATCGGGCAAAACCGGAACCCAAGATGTTTTTTTCCATATTTTCAATTACTTACACCAAAACGGCAAACAAGTAATTTTAACGTCCGATAAAGCGCCCGTGGACATGCAAGACATCGAACAACGTTTGTTGTCTCGCTTCAAATGGGGTTTATCAGCCGAGTTACACCAACCCGATTACGAAACCCGTATTTCGATCTTGAAAAACATCTTGTACCGCGATGGCGTAGAGATGCCTGACGAAATCATCGAATACGTGGCCCGAAACATCAAAACCAATGTGCGCGAATTAGAAGGCGCTATCATTTCGTTGATTGCTCAATCTTCTTTCAACAAAAAAGAAGTAACCATTGACCTGGCCAAACACGTGGTGGAGAAATTTGTGAAAAACGTGAAACGCGAAATCTCTATCGATTACATCCAAAAAATTGTTTCTGATTACTTCCAATTAGACATCGACACCTTGCAGTCCAAAACTCGCAAGCGTCATGTGGTGCAAGCTCGTCAATTGGCTATGTTTTTTGCTAAAAAATTCACCAAGGCTTCTTTAGCGAACATTGGCTCACAAATAGGCGACCGCGACCACGCGACCGTTTTACACGCTTGCAAAACCGTGGACAATTTGGTGTCAACCGATAAACAATTCAAGAAGTTTGTAGAGGACATCAACAAAAAATTATCTCTCTAAACATGCCCGTAAAAATTGTGATGGTTTGTCTTGGCAATATTTGCCGGTCACCGTTAGCAGAAGGAATTTTACAATCCAAATTGCCCTCACCCAACTTTATAGTCGATTCTGCTGGAACAGGTAATTGGCATATTGGCAAAAAACCTGATGATCGCTCGGTTGCCGTAGCCAAGAAAAACGGACTCGATATCAGCAAACAAAGAGGCCAACAGTTTATTCCTGCTTTTTATTATCAGTTTGACTACATTTTTGTTATGGATCAATCCAATTACGAGCACGTAATTCAATTGGCACCATCGGCCGAACACAAACAAAAAGTGCAACTCCTCTTGAATGAGTTATTTCCCGGCGAAAATGTAGATGTACCCGATCCGTATTACGGCTTGGCCAACGGATTTGATCAAGTATACCAAATGCTCGACCAGGCTTGCGAAGCTTTAGCCCAGCGACTCCTGCAAACACACCCCTATTAATTTGAATTCTTCAGCACCAAAAGGAAAATTATATCTCATTCCAACCACTTTGGGCGAATGCGATCCGTTGGCTGTTTTGCCCTACACGGTGAAACGAACCATCGAATTGCTAGACGACTACATTGTAGAAAACGAAAAAACAGCGCGCAAATTTATCAAGAGCATATATCCAGAAAAGGTGCAGGCCAACTTGTGCTTATTTTCCTTAAACAAACACACTCAAGTTAGCGAACATAACGGAATGATTCAAGCCTGTTTAGAAGGTAAAAACATGGGACTCATGAGCGAGGCCGGTTGTCCTGGGATTGCCGATCCGGGTGCTGTGATTGTGAAATTAGCCCACGAAAAAGGGATTACTGTGGTGCCTTTGGTAGGTCCGTCTTCTATAACCTTGGCATTGATGGCTTCGGGAATGAACGGCCAAAGTTTTGCATTTAACGGCTACTTACCTATTGAAAAATCAGAGAAAAAAGCGGCGCTAAAGCAGTTGGAACGACTGGCACAAGACAAAAATCAGTCCCAACTGTTTATCGAAACACCCTACCGAAACAATAAATTGGTGGAAGATCTGTTGCAATGCCTCCAACCCAATACTTTTTTGTGTATTGCCTGCGACATCACCTTGCCTACCGAATACATCAAAACGATGCGCGTGCAAGATTGGAAAAAAGAAAAAATTGATTTGCATAACCGGCCTACTATTTTTATACTTCACCGCTCATAAAAAAAGCCCGTTTGCAAAACAAACAGGCTTTTTTTTACTATAAAATTGTGATTACTTTACTTTAGGGTTGTTTTTTGCTACGATGCAAGCGGTTTCGAAACCACCAAAATCGCGCATGTATGAGCGAACACTTGAGCCATATTGGTCTCTGCATTTGCGTTTCCCTTGGCTATACAAAAACCGTTTTACAGAGCGCACACCACCCAAATGGGCAGCGGCCAAAATACCAGATTCGGTTACGCAAACACCCGAAATCGTTTTGCCAGAAAAGGTGTCAATTTCATCTTGTAAATCCCATTTGTTTTTGGCCAACAAAACCAAAAATGCTTGTTCTTGAAGATTGGCGTTTTGTAAAAAATATTGGTGATTGTATACGCCTATTTCTCGCAAGGTTTCTGGACCAAATTGGTATTTCCCTAAGTAACCCAACGAATTGATTTTAAGATATTTACCTTGGGATTCTTTGAATGCTAAAGCCTCCTTAAAGCCAATAAAAAACTTGGCAGTATAAGGGGTGCTTAAAATTTGGTATGCGTGTGGATTGAGTGAGGGAAATAAGTAAGTGGATTGTGACTTAATTAGTTCGGAATTGGAATACGTACGAGTGGGAATAAATGTATTAAATCCAGAAGTAAAATAGAGTATTGTTGCAAAGACTACTGTGATTAATGTCCATCTTTTTATCATAAATTGTTTTTCTTCTCTGCTGTCACCACGAGAAATTTCTACGGGCCAAATATACAATAAATAGTATAAATCTGACTATCAATCAGTTAAACTTTTCAAAAATAGATCGGATGAACTTTTATTGCTCCAGAAGCCCCAAATTCAATTGTAGGAGCCGGTATTTTGATGGTGTTAAAAACAGAGCAAATGGTCTTTACAAGATGCGATTTGGTTTTAATTCTAGACAAATCTATATCCAAACTGAAATAAAATTGTCGCCTACGCGTAGTGGGCGACAAACTCGAAATAGGAGATAATTCATCTGCCGAAACCATGCCCTCGGCCCCATAGCCCAGCGCGACATTCAACCAAGCAGGAATAGATTTGGTTTTAATAAACGACTGCACATTAACCGAAAGCCAATAGGTTTGGCCGTTGTAATCTTTGAGCAGTTGTTCTGGCAAAGAAGAACCCAAAAGATCCGGGCGTTGTGCTGCATAAGCGGTAGTATGAAACGAATATTTTGGAATGATGCGCTGCTCGTTCCAACACAATTCTTGCGAAACATAGAGTGCCGTACCAGCAGCATTGGCCGCCACATCAGACCAAGAGGCGCCCCATTGAGCCGAATAGCCGTCCAAAACTTCGACCGCAGTAAGAAAAGCAAAGCCATAGGTGGCGCCATACAGCAATTGATCTTTTTTAGAAACGCCGCTCCAAGCCAAAGCTTCGGCACTGAATCGTCCCAAATGATAACTCGAAAATACGTGGCCCGCTTTGTCGAGTTGTTGCCATTCGTTGGCATCGTCTATAAAATGAAAATCGGAACGCGGATAATCGGCATACCAGAGTTGCGACAAACCCACCAAAGCAGTAGCCGAAAGTGCGGTTTCTGAAACCACTACAGCTGTGCGCCGGGAAATATGCAAGGAATCGGCGGGTGTTAAAAATGCGTCAATCCGCTGTTGAGCATGCGCTGGAAAGGCAATCGAAACGCATACTAACGCAAGCCAAACCCATTTCATTCGTTAGCGTTTGATGCCTTGAGCACTCACCCAAGCCACATATTTATGGCGGTTTACTTCGTGTTGAGCAGCAGTAACGGCAAATTCGTGGTACCCAAAACGGGTTACGCTCGCACAAAAATAAATGTAGTTGTGCTGCGCAGGATTAAGAACTGCATCAATTGCTGAAATATCGGGCATGGCAATGGGTCCGGGAGGCAAGCCATTGAATTTGTATGTGTTATATAGCGAATTGGTTTCTAAATCTTTATACAACACGCGTTTGATGACTTGATTAAAATCATTCGAAACGGCTTTTACTGCATAAATTACCGTTGGATCCGCTTCTAATTTTATGCCTTTTTGCAGGCGATTCAGGTATACGCCAGCCACTACTGGACGTTCATCAGCTTTTACCGTTTCTTTGTGCACGATAGAAGCCAAAGCAATTACCTCTTCGGGATTTAGCTGTAATTTTTTGGCTTGTTCTAAACGGGCTTTTGTCCAAAATTTGTGGTATTCTTTCAGCATTTTATCCCGAAATACTTCGGCCGAGGTATTCCAAAAAAACTCGTAGGAGTTTGGAATAAAAATGGACAACACATTGTTTTTGTTCAAGCCGTTTTGGGCCAAAAATTGCGGATCTAAACAAGCATTCAACACCGACAAACTATCAGCTTCTAATTGGGCTCCGATGCGTCCGGCAAAGTTTTCCAAACGTTCCTGATTATTAAAGGATAATTTTACGGGAATGTTTTGGCGCAAGGCATTTACGATCTCGTTGCTGTTCATGCCTTTCTTAATCAAGAACCGTCCGGCTTTATCTTTTCTCGTGGAATATGATTTTTTTTGAGCCACTTGTTCAAATTTATCCAAGTCGTCTACAAAAGGGGCTACAGCAGCTTTTGCCTGCTCATAACTTGCACCCGAGGGAATGGTGACATAGACTTCGGAGGCTGCAAATTGGGTATTGGAAGCAAATATGGTACGGTACAAATAAATGCCGTAAACTGCCAAAGCCATTACAACTAGGGCACAAAAGATGTAGATGATTTTTTTTGTATTCAAAATTCTATATTATTTAGTAAATATATATTGGTATAACCCTTCGTCTTTGAAAGCACCACGCACCAGGTTCCATTGTTTTTTGACACCAATTTCTTGGAAGCCAAATTTAGTAAAAAGTGCTACGCTGGCAGCATTATCGGTTCCAATATTGGCATACAATTGATGCAGATTCAAATGGGTTTGGGCATACTGCATCACCAAAGCCAATGCACCCGATCCGATTCCCTCGTTGCGACAGAGCTTGTCGTAAATGAGCACCCCTACTCCCGCTCGATGATGGGCCGGTTCAAAATCAAACAAATCAATCATGCCAATAGGAAGTTGATTGGATTGGAGGCAAATTACAAAACGCAGTTGCTTGGCTTCATAAATATCTTGTTGGGCGTTTTCCAGGTATTGTCGAATCAAAAAACGACTGTAGGGTGTTTTGGTGTGGCTAATTTCCCATACTGTTTCATCGTTTTCGATTTGGTAAATGAAATCTAAATCTTCGGGCTCGAGTGCCCGCAAAAAAAGGGTTTGATTTTGTAGTGTATTCATGTTATTCGGGTGTTGAGATTTCTCCCGTAAACACAAAAACTGCGGGTCCTATGAGACAAACCTGCTCGTATAGGCCATTATTTTCTACAAAAGAAACAGCCAAATTTCCGCCTGGCGTTTTCAAATTAATTTTTTGGGCCGACGTATGTTTTAATTTATGCATGGCAATCGCCACAGCGGTAACCCCAGTTCCACAAGAAAGCGTTTCGTTTTCTACGCCGCGTTCGTAGGTGCGCACGGCAAACGTATTGGCCGAAATAGGCGCTACAAAATTGACATTAGCGCCTGCTTCTCCATATAATTCACCATAGCGAATAGCTGCACCAGTCTGAAAAACCGGATAATTATCCAACTCTTTTACCAATTGCACATGATGGGGAGAGCCGGTATTTAAAAACACATAGTCGGGTTGTATCGCAATTTCTGATACCGATTTCATTTGCAAGGCAATTTCACCTGAGGCAGTAAATTGGGCATAATGTGCGCCATCGGGTGCCTCAAATTGCATTTCGTGTTCGATCAAACCCAATTGCTTGGCAAAGGCCACAAAACAGCGACCGCCATTCCCACACATGGAACTCAAATTTCCATCTGAATTGTAATAGACCATGCTGAATTGGCCGGCAGGATTTTCCTCTAATAAAATTAACCCATCGGCACCAATGCCGAGATTGCGATTACACAGTTGTGCAATCCAGTTGTGGGCAGTTTTAGGGAATAATCTTGCTCTGTTATCGAGAAGAATAAAGTCGTTTCCGGTGCCGTGGTATTTGTAGAAGGGGATTTTCATCGTGATTTTTAATGCAAACAAATGTACAAATTATCACCAAATAGCGGATGTAAAAAGGCACAAATCAAAACTATTAATAAAACGTTAAGGGCTGTTAAACGAGCGTTAAACTGTTTTTGCTGCAACATAACTTTTCTACTTTTACGTTCGATAAATAACCAATAACCTAAAAATGATTCGTATGAACAGCAATTCAAAACTAGTTTTAGTAGCCCTATTAAGTGGCATTACAACCTTGGCTGGGTACAAAGTATTTCTAGACGACAATAGTGTATTTGCCAAAAGAAGCATTGTGACACAAGCACCAACTCAATTTGGAAGAACGGTGGGATTGGGTAACGAGGTGCTCGATTTTACCGATGCTGCCGACAAAACCATACATACCGTAGTGCACGTGAAAAACGTATCCTTTCGCTCAGTTTCCAATCCGCTAATGGATTTCTTTTACGGATTTCAAGGCGGACAACAGCAACAGCAAGAACAAGTGGGTACTGGTTCGGGAGTAATCATCTCTGAAGACGGCTACATCGTAACCAATAACCACGTGGTAAAAGACGCCTCAGAAATTGAAATCACGTTGAATAACAAAAAAACATTCAAAGCCAAATTGGTGGGCACTGATTCCAAAATGGATATAGCCTTATTGAAAATTGAGGCCAACGAAAAGTTACCCTATTCTGTGTTTGCCGATTCGGATGTCGTAAAAATTGGCGAATGGGTATTGGCAGTGGGAAATCCCTATAACTTAACTTCTACCGTCACAGCAGGGATTGTATCCGCCAAAGCCAGAAATCTGGACACCAATGGAATTCAATCGTTTATCCAAACGGATGCAGCAGTAAACCCCGGAAACAGTGGTGGCGCTTTGGTGAATACCCGAGGCGAATTGATTGGCATCAACACCATGATTTCATCGCAAACAGGTTCTTATATTGGGTATTCGTTTGCCGTGCCGTCTAACATTACCCGAAAAATAATTGAAGACATCATGGAATTTGGCAACGTACAACGCGGAATTTTGGGTGTAGAAGGCGGTGAACTCAATGGCAATGCCTCTAAAGATTTAGGCATTAGCGAGACCGAAGGATTTTACATTAAAAAAGTGACCAAAAATTCGGGTGCCGAAAAAGCGGGATTGACCAAAGGCGACATCATCAAAAAAATTGACAACCAAACCATCGCCAGTTATGCCGAACTTTCGGGTTACATCAATACCAAGCGCCCCAATGACAAAGTAGTAGTGACCTTTATTCGCAACGGAAAATCAATGACTGCGGAAGTGGTTTTAACCAAAAATGAATTGTTTAACACCGAATTCAAAGGCATCGAAATGGAAAACATTGATGCGGCAGATAAGAAAAAATTCCGCATCGATTCGGGGGTAAAAATCAAAGAAATTACCAACGACAATTTAAAACCCTACTACGAAGAATTGAAAGGCAATATCATTTTGAGTATCGACAATGCGCCGGTGAATGATGTGGAGTCGGCTTCCAGAATTTTGAATAAAAAAGACGAAAACCAAAGCATCAGCATCGAAATGCTCAACAAGTTTGGTCAACGCATTCGCATCATCATTTAAGGGTATTTCAACTTCTAATCAAAGGTCTATTGTAGTGCAATAGACCTTTTTTTTGGCAGGTAAAATCGATTGAAAAAAATACCACAAAATCCTTTACGAAATCGATTGAAATGGGTACTTTTGCCGCATTCTAACTCAAACAAAAACCACAATTTTTATCCTTTATGAGTACACTAAGTGCCTACGAAAAAGAAATCGCCTTTCAGTCCAACCGACGACGTGCTGGCGTAGAATTAATTAAAATTATAAGCGATTTGTGGTACGACAAATCGATTGAAATGGTGTTGTTTCGCAACCAATTGCTCAACCTCAACGTGAGTGAAATTTTGAATTTGCACGACTATGCTGGCGAGTTTGTAGACAAACCCATTTCTATTTTTGACTCAGTTGAAATTGCCAAAGCGATTTACTCTCTAAACCTTCCCCCTGCCAAATTAGACATTGGCAAACTCACTTTTGAATTTCACAAAACCGAAAACAAACACAATAATGCCACTGGTTTTGTATTGACCAAACTAAAAAAAGCCCAAGATTTTAAAAACAACGAACCCAAAGATGTGGTCTTGTATGGTTTTGGTCGAATTGGCCGATTGTTGGCGCGAGAGTTGATGTCAAAAACTGGAAAAGGAACCCAATTACGCCTACGGGCCATTGTGACGCGTGATAAAAATGATGCCGTTACACTAGAAAAAAGAGCTTCCTTGTTGCGTTATGATTCGATACACGGCGATTTTGAAGGTTCGGTTGTGGCCGATGCAACAAATAATACGCTCAGCATTAACGGGACAACGGTACATATGATTGCCGCGGCATCACCCGAAGAAATTGATTATACAGCTTATGGTTTTGACAATGCATTAGTGATTGATAACACTGGCGCGTTTACAACCGACGAAGCACTTGCTCGACATTTAAAATCAAAAGGGGTTTCCAAAGTATTGCTCACTGCTCCGGGTAAAGGCATGCCCAACATCGTGCACGGGGTAAACCACTTGGATTACAATCCTGATAAACTGGATTTATTCTCGGCTGCTTCCTGCACTACCAACGCCATTACGCCCATATTAAAAGCCATAGAAGACACCTTGGTGGTGGTAAAAGGACACCTAGAAACAATACATGCCTACACCAATGACCAAAATTTGGTTGATAATATGCACAAAAAATACCGACGCGGAAGAGCGGCTGGCTTAAACATGGTAATTACCGAAACGGGCGCAGGATCTGCGGTTGCTAAAGCCTTGCCTTCGTTGGCCGGAAAACTTACGTCAAATGCCATACGCGTGCCGGTTCCAAACGGTTCTTTGGTTATACTCAACTTAGAAATTTCGAGACCCACCTCGGTTGAGGAAATCAATTCAATCATTAAAAAATATGCCTTAGAAGGCGAATTGGTGGAGCAAATAAAATACTCCCTCAATAACGAATTGGTGTCATCAGACATTATTGGCACCTCGGCACCGTCTATTTATGATAGCAACGCCACGATTGTTTCGGCCGACGGAAAAAATATTGTATTATATATCTGGTACGACAACGAATACGGCTACAGCCACCAAGTAATTCGACTGGCCAAATACATAGCCAAAGTGCGCCGCTACACGTATTACTAATATAGAATCAAGCCCTTATTTATTCGGCTATTTTATATGGGTTGACTGCACCGGTTTTAATTGGCATTATCCTGCACATCTGCAACAACAAAAGCATCATGGGCCAATTTACCAATTCTAAATTCACCAATGTAATTGGTCTAATTACCTTGATGATAATGAGTACTGCTGCAATGGCTTTGCTGTATCTTGAGCTGGTAAGTAGCTAAAAAAAATCCGATGAAATTCACCGAATTTTGTTGTACTTATTCTTTGGGTTTGGTAAAATAATAGACGGGTAATCCAAGCAGCATGATTAATACACCCCAACCACAAGTGTTTGTTTTGGTAAGCAACAAAGCAATAGAAATGGCGCTGGCCAACAATATATACAAAAGGGGAATATAAGGATAACCAAAAGCTTTATACGGACGTTCGGCATCTGGCATTTTTTTGCGTAAAATAAAAATTCCGTAGATGGTGAGGATATAAAAAATCAATACGATAATCACGACAAAATCCAATAAATCGCCATATTTTCCGGTAAGGCATAACACTGAAGCCCAGATGCATTGTGCCCATAAAGCCCAAGAAGGAACTTGTGCGTGGTTTAATTTTGCCGCTTGTTTGAAGAATAATTTGTCTTGCGCCATGGTATAATACACACGGGCACCAGCCATAATTAAACCATTGTTGCATGCAAAGGTAGATACCATGATCATTAACGCAATTACATAAGTACCCATATGACCAAATATGGCTTGAGACGCGACTACTGCAACTCGATCTGATGGAGCGGTAGCAATTCCATCCAACGGAATCACAGCCAAATACATCAAATTGGCCAACACATAAATTACACTCACGATCAACGTGCCTAAGAAAAGACTCAAGCCCACATTGCGTTTTGGATTTTTCATTTCGCCCGCGATAAAGGTCACGCCTACCCAAGCATCACTCGAAAACAATGAACCCACCATAGCTGCAGCGACACCCGTAATTAAGGCGACACCACTTATAGGCAACCAGCTCGCGCTGTCTTTTACATAAGATTGAGTGGCCCAAGCATGAGCCCAATTGGCATCCCAAATTTCAGCTTTGCCTGCCCATAATAAGCCACAAATAATTAAACCCGCCAAGGAAGCAATTTTAATTACGGTGAGTACGGTTTGTAGAACCTTGCTGTTTTTAACCCCTTTGCTGTTTAAATAAGTCAACAAAATAATAGTGGCAATAGATACCAGTTGTGCGGCATTTAATTTGAATAAACCCAAAGTAAACAAGACATTTTCATCACTAAATGGGGCATATAAATAAGCGGCAAATTTAGAAAAGGCCACACCCACAGCGGCTATGGTTCCAGTTTGAATAACCGTAAAAAAACTCCAGCCATATAAAAAAGCGATCAGTTTTCCGTAGGCTTCTTTCAGGTAGACATACTGCCCGCCAGCTTTGGGAAACAAAGCACTCAATTCGCCATAACTCACGGCTGCCATCACGGTAATTAATCCAGACAATACCCAAACGGCAATAAGCCACCCGGCAGAGCCTACTTGTCTCACAATATCTGAGCTGACGATGAAAATTCCCGAGCCAATCATAGATCCCACCACCAACATGGTGCCATCTAAGAGCCCTAATTCTTTTTTAAATTCTTCTTGTTTGTGTTCCATTGGTGTAATTTTGATTAGTTACTGCAGATCGATTGGTTAGGTCAATTGGTTAAAGATATAAAAAAGTCGTTCGGTTTTACAATGGAATCAAATCCATAAAAAAAGCCCCTACCGAAGTAGAGGCTTTTTGGTAAAATTTATTTTCTGATGATTTAGCTGGCAGCCGCAATTAAATTGAGTGCAGATCCCGCTACAAACCAACCAATTTGGCTGTCGTTGTAGGAATGATTGGCCAAAATACTGTCTTTTGAACCGTCGGCATGAGTAAACACCAAAGTAAGGGGTTTGCCGGGAGCAAAATCAACCAAATCAATAAAATCAATGCTGTCGTTTTCTTGTATTTTATCGTAATCGGCTTCGTGGGCAAACGTCAAAGCCAACATGCCTTGTTTTTTCAAATTGGTTTCGTGGATACGCGCAAATGCTTTTACCAAGACGGCTTTCACACCCAAGAAACGAGGCTCCATGGCCGCATGTTCTCTAGAGGATCCTTCACCATAATTGTGATCTCCCACCACGACAGAAGAAACTCCGGCCGCTTTGTAGGCACGTTGCACCGCAGGTACCGTATCGTAATTTCCAGTCAATTGATTTTTTACTGAATTGGCTTTGTCGTTAAATGCATTCACCGCTCCAATAAGCATGTTGTTGGAAATATTATCTAAATGTCCACGGAAGCGCAACCAAGGCCCAGCCATAGAAATGTGGTCGGTGGTACATTTTCCAAAAGCTTTGATGAGTAATTTGGCTCCCGAAATATTTTTTCCGTCCCAAGCCTCAAATGGCGCAAGCAATTGCAAACGATCAGATGTTTCAGAAACCACAACTTGCACGCCGCTACCGTCTTCGGCAGGTGCTTGGAATCCAGCATCTTCAACTGCAAATCCTTTGGTTGGCAATTCATCACCCGATGGAGGAAGCAATTTTACGGCTTCGCCTTTGTCATTCAACAAAGTATCGGTTAATGGATTAAAGGATAAATCTCCTGAGATCGCCAAGGCAGCAACCATTTCAGGCGAAGTGACAAAAGCATGTGTATTGGGATTTCCATCGGCACGTTTAGAAAAGTTTCTATTGAACGAGTGCACAATGGTATTTTTTTCACCTTTATCGGCGCCTTCACGATCCCATTGCCCGATACAAGGACCACAGGCGTTGGTGAATACTTTGGTTCCCATTTTTTCGAAGGTGGCAATAATTCCGTCTCTTTCTATCGTGTAACGCACTTGCTCTGAACCCGGATTAATTCCAAATTCGGCTTTGGGCGTGATGCCATGAGCAACCGCTTGTTCTACGATCGAGGCCGCACGCGCCATGTCTTCGTAAGAGGAATTGGTACAAGAACCAATCAATCCCCATTCTACTTTCAGAGGCCACTCATTTTTGGCCGCTTCTTCTTTCATTTTAGAAACAGGCGTTCCGCGGTCTGGTGTAAATGGTCCGTTGATGTAGGGTTCTAATTCGGTTAAATTGATTTCGATCACTTGATCAAAATACATTTCTGGATTGGCGTATACTTCTGGATCTCCTGTTAAATAGGGCGCTACAGCATCGGCAGCATCTACTACATCTTGACGTCCGGTTGAAGCCAAATAACGTCGCATCGAATCATCATACCCAAAGGTTGAAGTGGTTGCCCCAATTTCGGCACCCATGTTGCAAATGGTTCCTTTTCCGGTGCACGACATATTGATGGCACCTTCGCCAAAGTATTCTACTACAGCTCCGGTTCCTCCTTTTACGGTTAAGATATCAGCTACGCGAAGAATCACATCTTTTGGTGCCGTCCAACCGTTTAATTTTCCGGTCAATTTAACGCCAATTAATTTTGGGAATTTCAATTCCCAGGCCATGCCCGACATCACGTCTACGGCATCGGCTCCCCCTACTCCAATGGCCAACATGCCCAATCCACCGGCATTTACCGTATGTGAATCAGTTCCGATCATCATCCCGCCTGGAAAGGCATAATTTTCTAATACCACTTGGTGAATAATACCCGCACCGGGTTTCCAAAAACCGATGCCGTATTTATTGGATACAGATGACAAAAAGTCAAATACTTCTTTGGATTGTGAATTGGCCACAGCCAAATCGGTTTTGGCACCAACTTTAGCTTGGATCAAGTGATCGCAGTGCACAGTTGTGGGAACCGCAACTTTTGGTTTTCTGGCGTGCATAAATTGCAACAAAGCCATTTGTGCCGTAGCATCTTGACAAGCCACACGGTCTGGAGCAAAATCAACATAATCGGCTCCACGACTAAAGGACTGTGAAGGCATTCCTTCCCACAAGTGGTTGTATAATATTTTTTCGGTGAGGCTAAGTGGACGTCCAACTATAGCGCGAGCTTGGTCCACACGTGCGGTCATATTGGCATAGACCTTTTTAATCATTTCAATATCAAAAGCCATAATGAATTGGGTTTATTTGTTTGTCGCAAATTTAGACAATTCCACCCAAATGATTGAAAGATTTTTACTAAAAGTCCTGTTTCAGCAAATAATTATTTTAAAAACAGAACTATCAATACATTCTATTCATTAAATAGTTAATAAACAGATATATTAATGCGAAATCAATAATTTAAACTGATTTTTTTATCGATTTCGAAATGATTTGTCCTAAAACAAAGAAGAAATAATGGTTTCAATAGAAATTCCCTCGGCATCGGCTTTGTAATTTTTTACTACACGATGGCGCAAAATACCGATAGCAACCGCTTTCACGTCTTCGATATCAGGCGAATATTTGCCTGTAAAAGCGGCATTGGCCTTGGCGGCTAAAATTAAGTTTTGAGAAGCACGAGGTCCTGCTCCCCAATCGATATACGTTTTCACAAACTCGTTTGCCAATGCATTGTCTGGACGTGTTTTACTTACTAAAGTAACCGCATATTCAATTACATTATCGGCTACTGGAACTCGGCGAATGAGGTGTTGGAAATCAATGATTTCTTGTGCTTCAAACAACGGATTAATGGTGGCTTTGTGATCAGATGTAGTGCTTTTTACCACCGCAACTTCTTCGGCAAAGGAGGGGTAATCCAATTTAATCGAAAACATAAAACGATCCAATTGTGCTTCGGGCAACGGATAGGTTCCTTCTTGCTCAATCGGGTTTTGGGTAGCCAACACAAAATAGGGCAAATCCAATTTGTAATTGTGTCCGGCAATCGTAACGGCACGTTCTTGCATGGCTTCCAATAAAGCGGCTTGGGTTTTGGGTGGCGTACGATTGATCTCATCGGCCAAAATAATATTGGAAAATATAGGGCCTTTTATAAATTTAAACTGACGATTTTCGTCTAATATTTCACTTCCTAAAATATCTGACGGCATCAAATCGGGTGTAAACTGAATGCGCTTAAACTGCAATCCCAGTGCTTGGGCTATGGTGTTTACCATCAAGGTTTTGGCCAATCCAGGCACCCCAACCAACAAGGCATGTCCGCCCGAAAATACACTCAATAAAATCTGATCAACTACCTCATCTTGCCCCACAATTACTTTGGCAATTTCGGCTTTGAGTGCCAATCGTTTTTCTACTAAATTTTGAATCGCGGCTACGTCAGACATGGTAGTTTCGTTTAGTGTATTATTTTTTTAACCAATTGTTGGTGAACGCGCAGTCGCGGTATTCGCCATTAATCTTAATGTAGGTTTCTTTTATTTTCTCTTCAGACCATTTGGCAATCGCATTGATTTGTTTTTCTTTCAAGGCCAAGTCTTTAATTTTAAGGTAATCTTTGGCGTAATCGGCGGGATGCTCATTGATGCGGTTGGTCACCATAACAATTTTATATTTTTTCTTACCCGATTGATCGGCATCAATCAACGGAACCGAAATCTCACCTTCTTTCAAATTAGACACTTGCGAGTAAAACGCCGGATCCATTTTGGTCAATTCAAAATGGGTGTCTTGTGTTTTGGGATTAATCAACACCCCACCATTGGCTTTGGTTTCTTTTTCGTCTGATTCGGCACGGGCGGCATCGGCAAACGATATGGCTTTGTCTTCAATTTTCTTTTTGATTTGCAAGATGCGTTCTTTAGCATCTTTTAACGCTTGATCGGTAATAGAAGGCACCAATAATATGTGACGCAGTTCAATTTCTTGCCCTCTAATTTTTTCTACGTATATAATGTGGAACCCAAAATCAGTTTCGAAGGGTTCCGAAATTTCGCCTTCGCCCAAGCTAAACGCCACGTCTTTGAATTCTTTGACAAAGGGGGTTTTCTTGTTCATTTTGTAATAGCCGCCGTTTGAGCTAGAACCCGGATCTTGTGAATATAACACCGCTTTGGTCGAAAAACTTGACCCTGCTTGCACTTCGCTCTTGAATTCTTTGAGACGAGCAATCACTTTTTGCTTGTCGGCATCAGACACTTTGGGCTGCACCACAATTTGTGAAACCTCAAGTTCGGCTCCTAATACAGGACGATCAGCTTCTGGAATTTTTTTGAAAAAGTTGCGAACTTCTTCTGGAGTAATCTCCACCTCATCCACAATTTTCTTTTGCATAGACGAAGTGAGTTTGTTTATTTTGATGATCTCAAACAAATCGGTTCTAAAATCTTCTTCGGTTGATTTTTTAAAGTAGCTCACCACTTTCTCTATTGAGCCCAATTGCTCTATCATGTAGGTTAGTTGTTCCTCCATTTTGGATTTTACCTCTTCGTCGGTTACCACAATACTATCTTGAATAGCTTGGTGGGCATAGAGTTTTTCTTCCATCAGTTTGCCCAACATTTGGCAACGACTCAAGTCTTTGATCGAATTGCCTTGGCTGGTGAGTTCCAAATAGGTCTTGTCTATATCCGAATCCAATATATTGTAGTCGCCAATCGTCGCAATTACACCGTCTACTTTTTTGCGCATCGTTGCCGAAACTGATCCCGCTTTTACCGAATCGATTATCACTTCTTGAGCCAGCGAGCTTAGTGAACAAAGCAGTGAAAGCGCAACAATTAAAACCCCATTATTTTTTATATACTTCATATTTATTGTCTTTCAGCGCATCATCGATGATGTCTTTTTCAAATTTTTTAATTAACTCCAATTTCCTATTGTTCAGGATCACTTCTCGTAAAGTAGGCTTCACAAAATCAAAAGGCCCCACTTGGTTTTTACCAATTACATTGCTAATTTTCACCAAATACACGTCATTTCCGTCGGGATATTGTATTTTTTTTCCGGGACTAATGTACTGGTCTTTGTTGTCTGTGGTAATAAAAGGCAATTTATCATACACCTGATCCATCGCGACCCAAACGGTATCATTCAAGGCATAACTCTTGCATTGTATGGCATAGGTTTCCCAGAATTTTTTATCCTTTTTTTTATAATCAAAGAACTTACTTTGTATGCTTCCAAACCTCGGGTTGTCTTTGCTGAGGTGAATGTAACGCAAACGAACTAAAGCCGCATTAGTCCTAAAATTATCTTTATTTGCGACATAATACCGTTGTAATTCATCGTCAGAAATCACGGTATCTACCGACCGCTTTACAATTTCTTCCAAATAGGCCTTGGTGTATAAATCAATTTTGTATTGATTAATCAAGGCGTCAAAATCGACTTTTGCGCCGCCCAGCGGTTGATGAAATCGCGCACAATACTCACGCTGTCTTTTAATGTAGCCCCTTTGGGCACCAAGCCCTTTAAATCACTTGGGTATAAATACTGTTCATTTACACGAGCAATGGCCTCTGCATTGGCTTCTGGTTTAAAAAAACTACAAGATGCGCAAACAAACCACAGCAGCAAAATGCCCGCTATCTTTCGCATTATTTTTTCAGCTGATTTTTAACTGCTTCAAAAACCGCTTGGTTTATTTGCACCGAAAATTCAGCTTTCAAATCATCCACCCATTTTTGCTCCAAAAACTGCTGGTAATCATTGATTACTTTTCCTTTACATTCAGCCAAGGTTTTGGGTGTAGACGGCAGTACCTTAGTAATAGACGTTATAAAATAATACTCCCCTTCTTTTGTAATTCCTGTTAATCCTACCTGAAACGGAACGTTTTTGGGCAAGGCGTCGTTTCCTTCTTCAAATGTACCCGAATTGGTCATCACGACCACTTTGTCTTTGGTGTTTAATGCCTCTTTTATTTTTTCGGCACCTATTCCCTTTTTAAGCATTTTTTGTGCTTTTTTGATTACGTCTTCTTGGGTTGATGAAACGACTAAGGCGTCCAATCTGTTTTTCCAGAGGTAATTGAATTTTCTAGTTTCAAAAAAGGAGTTCAAACCAAGCGTATCTGTTTTCGATTTTTCCCAGATTTCTTTTTCCATCAAATCAAACAAAAGCAAGCCATCTCGATATTCTTCCATTACCGTGGCAAACTCAGGAAATTCTTGTTCCAAGTTGTCCGTATAATACTTGCTCAATTGTTCTTCTAGGTATTGTTTATACAAATGATCCACTAAACTAGCAACCGGTTTAATTTTTAAGCCCGCTTTTTGTTGGTCTTTCAAATAGCCTAAAAAGTCGTTTCCGCTAATCACTTTGCTGCCAATACCAACTAATTTTCCTGCAAATGCTGCATTGGTTGGAAGCTCCCATTTGCTTTCATAAAAATCAGCGGTAACCGATTTCACGAGCAAGGCATACAATTTGGCCTCGCGTTTGGGGGCATATTTCTTTTGTAACTTATCGTTTAATGAATTAGTAATCAAACGAGAACGATCGTCTTTGCCTACTTTGCTTTCCAACTCGCCTTTCATTTCGTCAAATGATTTCAACGCATGTTTTTCGATTAATTTGACAATGTGCCAGCCAAAACGGGTTTGAAAAGGAGCAGAAATTGGGTTTTCTAGCGTTAAGGCAAACGCAGTGTTCTCAAATTCTTCGGCGCTCAATTGACCTGAACCGAAGCGAGCCAAAACACCCCCTCTAGACGAAGATGATTTGTCTTCAGAAAACTGCTTGGCCAATTCTTCAAATTTTTCGCCTTGTTGCAATTTTTGGTAGATGTCGTCAATTTTTGATTTGGCAGCCGCCTTGTCTTCTGGCTTGTCTTCTTTTGGATTTAAAATCATAATGTGTGCCACGGTCACCTCACCGCGATTATCCCGCACATCTTCTACTTTGATCAAGTGGAAGCCATATCGAGTGCGTACTGGCTTGGAAATAGCGCCTTTTGGTGTACTAAAAGCCGCCGATTCGAAGGCATACACCATACGAAATGAGGAGAAATAGCCTAAATCGCCTTTGTTTTCTTTCACCGATGGGTCTTGAGAAAACTCTGCAGCCAATTGACCAAAATCTTCACCCTTAAGTGCACGATCTCTAATCTCATTGGCTTTATTGAAAGCCGCTAAAGTATCGGCGGGTGCTGCATTTTCATCAACCAACAACAATATATGAGCCGCTTTGATTTCTTTTTTAGAACGTTCGTAGCCTTCTACCACCAATTCGTTGGTTACTTTAGAATCTGTTAAATAATTTTTGGAAAGCTGCGTACGGTAAGAAGCCAATTCGTTTTTATAGGCCTCGCCATTTTGTAGTCCTAATTTATTGGCTTTGGTAATTTTTAATTTGTACCCCACGAACAACTCCAAGTACTGCGTGAGATCTTTTTGGGATTCGTCTTTTACCAAATCTAAATTTTTGTTGTACACCCGCAAAAATTCGTCGGTGTAATAGGGCTTAGAATCAATGGTAAATAAGGCTTCTTTGGTTGCAGTTTGGGCAAAAGAAGCAAGTTGTAAACTGACAAACAAACTTAAAAATAACTGTTTCATTTTCATGGGACTGCTTAATTATTTATAGGTATTTTAAACGATTTTGTACTCTTTATTGTGTCATTTTATTTGGGTGAACAAAAATAACAATTCAATTAGATTATACAACTAATGGCGGGACTATTAACAAAAAATTAATTGGCTAAAAATAGCGCAAAAAACCACGTTCGACCCATCGAAAAAATAGTATTTTTGCCAACCATTATTTTCATCTTATGAGTTTTATCGACGAAATTTTACGCCGCCGCACTTTTGGCATTATCTCCCACCCGGATGCAGGAAAAACCACCTTGACCGAAAAACTTTTGTTATTTGGGGGAGCCATTCAAGAAGCAGGGGCCGTAAAAAACAATAAAATAAAAAAAGGAGCCACCTCCGATTTCATGGAAATCGAACGCCAACGTGGAATCTCAGTTTCTACTTCGGTGTTGGCTTTCAATTACAAAGAAATTAAAATCAACATACTCGATACGCCCGGGCACAAAGATTTTGCCGAAGATACCTTTAGAACCCTAACGGCTGTAGACAGCGTAATAGTGGTAATTGACGTAGCCAAAGGAGTCGAGGAACAAACCGAGAAATTAGTAGCCGTGTGCCGCATGCGCAACATTCCTATCATTGTTTTCATCAACAAATTAGACCGCGAAGGAAAAGATGCCTTTGATTTGATGGACGAAGTAGAACAAAAATTAGGGCTCACGGTAAGTCCGTTGAGTTTTCCGATTGGAATGGGATATGACTTCCAAGGGATTTACAACATGTGGGAGCAAAACATCAATTTGTTTAGCGGGGACAGCCGAAAAAATATCGAAGAAACCATTGCGTTTTCAGATGTGAATAGCCCCGAACTGGAAAAAATTATCGGCGTTAAACCGGCCGAAAAATTGCGCGAAGAACTGGAATTGATAGACGAGGTGTACCCGAAATTTGACCGCGAAGCCTATTTGAGCGGCAAACTACAGCCGGTATTTTTTGGTTCGGCTTTGAATAATTTTGGCGTGCGCGAATTGTTAGATTGCTTTATTGCGATTGCGCCTTCGCCTCGACCCAAAGAATCTGAAAGCCGCTTGATTGATCCTACTGAAACTAAAATGAGTGGATTTGTATTTAAAATTCATGCCAATATGGATCCCAAACACCGCGATCGTTTGGCCTTTGTGAAAATTGTTTCGGGCACTTTTGAGCGCAATAAACCGTATTTGCATGTGCGACAAAATAAAAACCTCAAATTCTCGAGCCCCAATGCTTTTTTTGCCGAGAAAAAAGAAATTGTAGATATTTCCTATCCGGGTGATATTGTGGGCTTACATGATACAGGAAACTTTAAAATTGGCGACACCCTCTCCGAAGGCGAAATGCTAAATTTTAAAGGTATTCCGAGTTTTTCTCCGGAGCATTTTCGCTACATCAACAACGCCGATCCGTTAAAAGCCAAACAATTGGACAAAGGAGTTGACCAATTGATGGACGAAGGAGTTGCGCAGTTGTTTACCCTAGAACTCAACAACCGAAAAGTAATTGGCACAGTGGGTGCGCTACAGTACGAAGTGATTCAGTACCGTTTGGAACACGAATATGGAGCCAAATGTACCTACGAGAATTTTCCAGTACACAAAGCCTGTTGGGTAAAACCCAAAGACCCGAAAAGCGAAGAGTTTAAAGAGTTTAAACGCATCAAGCAAAAATTCTTGGCCAAAGACAAATACAATCAGCTCGTTTTCCTTGCCGATTCTGATTTTACGATACAAATGACACAAAGTAAATTCCCTTCGGTGCAGCTTTTGTTCACCTCTGAGATGGAGTAGGACGGTAAAATGGTATTTTTTAACGATTTTATTTGGTTTTGAACAATTAGAAAAGTATTTTTGAGGCAAAATATATTCAAAATGAAATCAAAAATTATAAAATTTGGATTGGTTACATATTTGTTATTGACAAATATTATCTTGTTCGCTAAGGATGATGGGGGGGATATACTTGGAGATGGAACTGTTGAAAATGGTCCAACAGATCCTGGTGATGTGCCAATCAATAGTTACTTAATTTGGTTGATTCTAATAGCCATATTATTTTCATTGTATTTATATAAAACCAAAAAAGTAAAAGAATAATATATACCAAATTAAAACCTGCAAAAAGCAGGTTTTTTTATAGTTATTACAAAACAAAAAACCCTCCAATTGGAGGGCTTTTGAATTATGCTTGTCCCGCAGGACCAAAATTTAAGGGAATGGGCGGCTGTTCGGAATCTTTGATTTCTCCGTGAGCCGACTCAAAGCGGTGCACATTTTCGGCCAGGGCCTTTACCAATCGCTTGGCGTGTTGTGGCGTGAGCACGATGCGTGACTTCACTTTGGCTTTGGGCGTACCAGGCATGATGCACACAAAATCTAACACAAACTCAGAGGCCGAATGGTTGATGATGGCTAGGTTGGAATAAATTCCTTCCGCAATCGCCTCCTCGAGCTCGATGTTGATTTGTCCGGGTTGTATATTAGAATCACTCATCTTAGTAAATGTATTCTTCTCTACTGGCCATCATCTCATTGAAATCATCCTTAGATCCTACAATCGTGTGATCGTATTCTCTCATACCTGTTCCAGCTGGGATTCTATGACCTACAATTACATTTTCTTTCAAGCCTTCTAAGTAATCTACTTTACCGGCTACTGCCGCTTCGTTTAATACTTTGGTCGTTTCTTGGAAAGAAGCCGCCGAGATAAATGATTTTGTTTGTAACGACGCTCTGGTGATCCCTTGCAATACTGGCGTTGCGGTAGCCGTAACTACATCTCGTGCGGTCACTAAGTTTTTATCCGAACGTTTCAACAACGAATTCTCGTCGCGCAATTCTCTTGGCGAAATAATTTGACCGGGTTTGATATTTTCAGAATCACCTGCATCTTCTACCACTTTCATTCCGTACAACTTGTCGTTTTCTAGGATGAAATCTTTGGTGTGAATTAACTGCTCTTCTAAGAATAAAGTATCTCCTGGATCTTCAACGCGTACTTTACGCATCATCTGACGAATCACTACTTCAAAGTGTTTGTCGTTGATTTTTACCCCTTGTAAACGGTACACTTCTTGAATTTCATTTACCAAATACTGTTGAACAGCCGCTGGTCCTTGAATGCGTAAGATATCGTCTGGCGTAACGGCACCGTCTGACAACGGAGCGCCGGCACGTACAAAGTCATTTTCTTGAACTAAGATTTGACTGGATAATTTTACCAAGTATTTTTTAACTTCTCCAAACTTAGATTCGATGATGATTTCGCGGTTACCACGTTTGATTTTTCCAAACGAAACAACTCCATCAATCTCAGACACTACCGCTGGATTCGAAGGATTACGAGCCTCTAACAACTCGGTAATTCTAGGAAGACCTCCGGTAATATCACCCGCTTTTGACGAACGACGAGGAATTTTAACCAAGACTTTACCGGCCTTAATTTTTTCTCCGTTTTCTACCATCAAGTGGGCCCCTACCGGTAAGTTGTACGAACGAATTAACTCGTTGTCTTTGCCAAATACCAATAAGGTTGGAATTAATTTTTTAGTTCTTGATTCTGAAATAACTTTTTCTTGGAAACCAGTTTGCTCGTCGATTTCAACTTGGAACGATTGTCCTTGCTCTAAATCTTCGTAAGCAATTTTTCCGGTAAATTCAGAAACAATTACCCCGTTATACGGATCCCATTTACAGATGGTAGTTCCTTTTTTCACTACATCGGCATCTTTTACATAGATACTAGAACCGTAAGGAATATTGTGTGTGTTTAAGACAATTCCGGTTTTTACGTCAACCAATTTCAATTCGGTAGAACGTGAAACGACAATGTCTACTGCGTTTCCTTCACTGTCTTCGCCTTTTACGGTTTTCAAGTCTTCGATTTCCAAACGACCGTCAAAACGAGTCACAATGTTAGATTCCTCAGAAATATTTCCTGCTGTACCTCCCACGTGGAATGTACGTAATGTTAACTGTGTACCTGGCTCTCCAATAGATTGTGCGGCAATTACCCCTACTGCTTCTCCACGTTGGGTCATACGACCAGTGGCTAAGTTTCGGCCATAACATTTGGCACAAATTCCTTTTAAGGCTTCACAAGTAAGCGGTGAACGCACCTCTACTTTTTCTATTGGGGAAGCTTCGATATCTTTTACAATGGCTTCGGTAATTTGTTGTCCAGAATGAACTACAATCTCTGAAGTTAATGGATTGATTACATCTTGAAGCGCTACACGTCCTAGGATGCGTTCGCCTAATGTTTCTACAATCTCTTCGTTTTTCTTCAAAGCTGAAACTTCAATTCCACGTAACGTACCACAATCGTCAATGTTTACAATAACATCTTGTGATACATCATGCAATCTACGAGTTAGGTATCCTGCATCCGCTGTTTTCAAAGCTGTATCGGCAAGTCCTTTACGCGCACCGTGCGTAGAAATAAAGTATTCTAAGATCGATAAACCTTCTTTAAAGTTCGAAAGAATTGGGTTTTCGATGATCTCTCCCCCGCCTGCTGTCGATTTTTTAGGTTTTGCCATCAATCCACGCATCCCGGTTAACTGACGGATTTGCTCTTTCGATCCACGTGCTCCAGAATCAAGCATCATGTATACCGAGTTGAATCCTTGTTGGTCTTCGCGAATGTTTTTCATCGCCAATTCGGTAAGCATGGCATTCGTTGAAGTCCACACATCAATTACTTGGTTGTAGCGTTCGTTGTTGGTGATTAAACCCATGTTGTAGTTGGCAGAAATTCCTTCTACTTGTTCACGGGCATCGGCAATTAATTCTTCTTTGCGCTCTGGAATAATAATATCACCTAAGCTGAAAGATAATCCACCTTTGAAGGCAAATTTATACCCCATGTCTTTCATGTTGTCCAAGAAAGCCGCAGTGGTTGGTACATTGGTCACGCTCAACACACGTCCAATGATGTCACGTAAATTCTTTTTGGTCAATACATCATTGATATAACCGGCAACTTCGGGTACTACTTCATTAAATAATACACGACCCGCAGTGGTTTGGATGATTTGGTACACCAATTCGCCATTGTCGTTGTAATCTTTTGCTCTAATTTTTACGCGAGCATTCAATTCTAACTTGCCTTCGTTTAAGGCAATATTTACTTCTTCGGCAGAATAGAAAGTTAATCCTTCACCTAAAATCTTGTGTTCAGGAGTTGAGATACGCTCTTTGGTCATGTAATACAGACCCAAAACCATGTCTTGAGAAGGTACCGTGATCGGAGCACCATTGGCCGGATTCAAGATATTGTGCGAAGCCAATAATAACAATTGCGCTTCCAAAATAGCCTCTGGTCCTAACGGCAAGTGAACCGCCATCTGATCCCCGTCAAAATCCGCATTAAACGCCGTACAAACTAAGGGGTGCAATTGAATTGCTTTTCCTTCGATTAATTTAGGTTGAAAAGCTTGGATACCCAAACGGTGCAACGTAGGCGCACGGTTGAGCAAGATAGGATGTCCTTTGATTACATTTTCAAGGATGTCCCATACAACTGGCTCTTTTTTATCGATGATTTTTTTGGCCGATTTAACGGTTTTTACAATTCCTCTTTCGATTAATTTACGAATCACAAAAGGTTTGTACAATTCGGCAGCCATATCTTTCGGGATACCGCATTCAAATAATTTTAATTCTGGTCCAACCACAATGACCGAACGAGCCGAATAATCGACACGTTTTCCTAACAAATTTTGACGGAAACGTCCTTGTTTTCCTTTTAGGGAATCCGATAATGATTTTAACGGACGGTTGGATTCAGTTTTTACTGCAGATGCTTTACGGGTGTTGTCAAACAAGGAATCAACTGATTCTTGCAACATACGTTTTTCGTTACGCAAAATTACTTCTGGCGCTTTGATTTCCATCAAACGTTTCAAACGGTTGTTACGGATAATCACACGACGGTATAAATCATTCAAATCGGAAGTAGCAAAACGACCTCCATCAAGCGGCACTAACGGACGCAATTCTGGTGGAATAACAGGAACCACTTTCATGATCATCCACTCGGGACGGTTTTCTCTGTTTACGTTTGATTCACGGAACGATTCTACAACTTGCAAACGCTTTAACGCTTCTGTTTTACGTTGTTTAGACGTTTCAGTATTGGCCGAATGACGCAATTCATACGAAAGGGCATCTAAGTCAATACGAGCCAATAAGTCCATGATACATTCAGCACCCATTTTGGAGATGAATTTATTTGGATCTTGGTCATCCAAATATTGATTTCCTGGATGTGTCTCGTCTAATTTATCTAAAATTGCCAAGTACTCTTCTTCAGTTAAGAAGTCCAAACGCTTCAAGGGTTCTCCTTCGGGGTTTGTAGCAGCACCTGCCTGAATTACTACGTATCGTTCGTAGTAAATAATCATGTCTAATTTTTTGGAAGGCAAGCCCAAAATGTATCCGATTTTGTTCGGCAACGAACGGAAATACCAAATGTGTGCAATAGGCACCACCAAATTGATGTGTCCAACACGGTCACGACGTACTTTTTTCTCGGTTACTTCTACCCCACAACGGTCACAAATGATTCCTTTGTATCGGATTCTTTTGTATTTGCCGCAAGCGCATTCAAAATCCTTTACAGGACCAAAAATACGCTCACAAAACAAGCCATCACGTTCCGGTTTATGGGTACGGTAGTTGATTGTTTCTGGTTTTAATACCTCACCTCTAGACTCTGCCAAAATGGATTCTGGCGAAGCAAGACCTATCGAAATTTTATTAAATCTCTTGATAGGGTTTTTATCTTTATTGTTATTTCTATTATTCATCATAGTCGTTACTATTGAATTATTTTGAAATTGATTTTTGGTTGTCGGTTGCCGGTTTTCTGTTGTCAGTGGTAACACCGAAAATAGAAAACCAACAACAGAAAACGGTTTTATTCCTCTAAACGAATATCAAGTCCTAGACCTTTCAATTCGTGCATCAACACGTTGAATGATTCTGGCAAACCTGGTTCTGGCATCGTTTCCCCTTTCACAATCGCTTCGTAGGTTTTGGCTCTACCAATTACGTCATCCGATTTAACCGTTAAGATTTCTCTCAAGGTGCTTGATGCGCCATACGCCTCAAGTGCCCATACCTCCATCTCTCCAAAACGCTGACCTCCAAATTGTGCTTTACCACCTAAAGGCTGTTGTGTAATCAATGAGTATGGTCCGATTGAACGTGCATGCATCTTATCATCA
>JAPLEX010000097.1:16153-18768 GCA_026390995.1 Flavobacterium sp. | reverse complement strand
TATAAAGCGGTAGTAAGCACCACCATTCCCGGTGTGGAGAAGTTGCGCAATACCTTAGACCAAAAAGCAAAAGCCTATGCCTCTGTAGTGAAAATTGGGAGAACCCACCTCATGGATGCCACTCCCCTCACCTTGGGACAAGAACTTTCCGGGTATGTAGCCCAATTGGATTATGGCTTAAAAGCAGTAAAAAATACCTTGGCGCATTTAGCTGAAGTTGCCCTTGGCGGAACAGCCGTAGGCACCGGATTGAACACTCCTGCAGGCTATGATGTAACTGTTGCCCAATACATCGCTCAATTTACAGGGTTACCATTTGTAACAGCCCCCAACAAATTTGAAGCCTTGGCCTCTCACGACGCCATTGTGGAAGCGCATGGCGCTTTGAAACAATTGGCCGTTTCTCTCAATAAAATTGCCAATGACATTCGGATGTTGGCCTCTGGTCCTCGTTCTGGGATTGGTGAAATTATAATTCCAGAAAACGAACCGGGATCATCGATCATGCCCGGAAAAGTAAATCCTACCCAGTGCGAAGCTTTAACCATGGTCTGCGCCCAAGTAATCGGGAATGACGTGGCGATCAGCGTGGGTGGCATGCAAGGACACTATGAATTGAATGTATTTAAACCGGTCATGGCGGCCAATTTCTTGCAATCGGCACGATTACTGGGTGATGCCTGTGTATCGTTTGAAGAGCATTGTGCAAGCGGCATCGAGCCCAACTACAAACGCATTCAAGAATTGGTAGACAACTCCTTGATGTTGGTTACGGCCTTGAATACCAAAATTGGCTACTACAAATCGGCCGAGATTGCGCAAACCGCACACAAAAATGGCACCACCTTAAAAGAAGAAGCCGTGCGTTTGGGTTATGTAACCCCCGAAGATTTTGATGCCTGGGTAAAACCCGAAGAAATGGTAGGGAGTTTAAAATAGACTTTCATTCCTATAAAATAAAATACCTGCTATACACGGCAGGTATTTTTTTGCATCAAAATAAGTCATAAAAAAAGCCCCACTTTGCAGCGGGGCTTTTCTACTTATGAGAATGAAAAATTATTTCTTTTCTTTCTTTTCCATTTTAGCTTTCAAATCGGCCAAAATATCATTGTTGTCACCCAAAGTGGCAGCTGGAGCGTTGGTGTTGTTGTTTGAAGTTGACTCAACAACAGCTTTCACGTTTTTCTCTTCTTCTTCACGGAATATAGCCGTGTGTGAAGCAACTACTCGTTTGAATTCTTTGTTGAACTCAATTACTTTGAAATCGGCAACTTCGCCTTTTTTCAATTTCTTCCCGTCTTCTTTTTCTAAGTGACGAGTTGGAATAAAGGCAACGATATCATCACCAAATTCTACTGTAGCTCCTTTGTCAACGATTTCAGCGATAGTTCCGTTGTGCACAGTTCCTACAGCAAATGAAGCTTCGTATTTATCCCAAGGATTTTCAGTAGTTTGTTTGTGACCTAAAGACAATTTACGTCCGTCTACGTCTAATTCTAAAACTACTACATCTAATTTTTCACCTACATTGATGAATTCAGATGGGTGTTTGATTTTCTTAGTCCAAGACAAGTCAGAAATGTAGATCAATCCGTCGATACCTTCTTCTAATTCTACGAAAATTCCAAAATTGGTAAAGTTTCTTACGATACCAGAATGTTTAGAACCTACAGGATATTTAGATGTAATATCTGTCCATGGATCTTGTGACATTTGTTTGATACCCAAAGACATTTTACGATCTTCTCTATCTAAAGTTAAGATTACTGCTTCTACTACATCACCTACTTTTACGAAATCTTGAGCACTACGCAAGTGAGTAGACCAAGACATTTCAGAAACGTGGATTAGTCCTTCAACACCTTCAGCTACTTCGATAAATGCTCCGTAATCAGCGATTACCACTACTTTACCTTTTACTTTGTCACCAATTTTCAAGTCGGCATTCAAGGCATCCCATGGGTGAGCATTCAATTGTTTCAATCCTAATTGGATACGTGTTTTCTCGTCATCAAAGTCAAGAATTACCACGTTCAATTTTTGGTCTAATTCTAATACTTCACTTGGGTGATTAATTCTGCTCCAAGATAAATCGGTAATGTGAATCAATCCATCAACACCTCCTAAGTCAATAAATACACCGTAAGAAGTGATGTTTTTCACCACACCTTCGAGTACTTGACCTTTTTGTAATTGACCGATGATTTCTTTTTTCTGTACTTCGATGTCTGCTTCGATAAGCGCTTTGTGCGATACCACTACATTTTTGAATTCGTGGTTGATTTTCACCACTTTGAATTCCATCATTTTGTTTACGTATACGTCGTAATCACGGATTGGTTTCACATCAATTTGTGAACCTGGTAAGAACGCTTCGATACCGAATACGTCTACGATCATACCACCTTTGGTTCTGCATTTCACGAAACCATTTACGATCTCGCCTGTTTCGTTAGCCGAAATAACGCGATCCCATGATTTGATAGTTCTTGCTTTTCTGTGAGACAATACCAATTGACCTGTTTTGTCCTCGCGGATGTCAATCAATACTTCTACTTTGTCACCCACTTTTAAATTTGGGTTGTAACGGAATTCATTCAACGAAATAACGC
>JAPLEX010000097.1:0-16077 GCA_026390995.1 Flavobacterium sp. | reverse complement strand
CGTTGATGTCTACGATAGCATCACGGTCTGTGATACGAACGACAACACCTTCTACTACTTCTTCTTGATCGGTATCAATAAATGTTTTTGATACTAATTCTTCAAATTCTTGTAAGTTTTTTTCATCTACTGCATCAATTCCTTCTTGGAAATTGTGCCAGTTAAAACTGCTTAAAAACTCTTCTTGTGATTTTTGTAATTCAGACATGCTGATAAAAAATTTGTATTCTGTTTTTACGGTGTTTCTTCATGCAGAACAAAAACAGAAGTTGTTTTACGTAACTAGTTAATACCTAATGGAAACACCTACCGCCAAAAGGTGCGCAAAAGTAAGGCGTTTTTCTGGAAATGCAAATTTATTTTAGGAAAATGTGGGAAGAAATAGAACGTTTAGGGTAAAAGCTTTCAGCTAAAAGCTTTTAGCTTTCAGCCTGTGTTAGTATACTAAGAAACTCCCCTCTTGAGAGGGGCTGGGGTGTGTTTTTTTTAGACTAAAGATGAGACTTGAAAATATGGAAAGTAAGTTGTTGTTAATGAATGTTTTGTTATTAATACATCATTTGAATTTATTAATAGAAAGAAGCTTTAGTTTGATATTAATAAAAGTATTGAATAACAATATTTGATGATTTAATTTTATTTGTTGGGTATCCATTTGAATCGTAATTGTATTGAAAATTAAAAACTATATTATTTGGGTTGTTAATTGTTGTTTGCTGAATAACATTGTGGTTAATCTCACTGATGTTTGAATTAAAACCTACATAAGAGATTTTATCAATGCCTATAATATTTTTATATGGACTGTTTTTGTTATCATAGATAAAATATGTTGTTTTAGTGGATGATCCAATATATTCAATTAAACTATTCACTTCTCCATTACTGAATGTAATTGTTTTTGTTTTGAATAGAGAAGTTTGAGAAGTAAGAGATCCCTCATATTCTGATGAAGATATCGTTCCATTAGGATTATAGGTATACGTAGCTTTTCTTCCCGTATTATTTTGGTAATCAAGCTCAATGTATGAACTCACTTTATTATCTAAATTATAATTATAAATACCCTTTCCTAATAAGGTATTTGAGTTGTTATAAATCTTTACTTCTGTAATAAAATTTCCAGTATATGTATAATATGAGATGTTATATAAATTTATATCATTTTGAGTCAATTTAGCACTAACTATCTTATTTTCATCATATTCATAAATACTAGTAAACACGCCATCCGGGTTTGTTTCAATTTTCTTTTTTACTAATATAGTACCATTCGAAACGCTATCAACAGATGTGCAGGATTGAATTATTAGAAAAACTATACTTAAGATGTAATATTTTTTTTTCATATTTTTTTAATTAATCTTTTAAACAACGAACTGAGAAACCACATTTTTTAAAAAAATTGGATGTTTCTGCGAGGCCATCAACGTAACCTAGACTGCAATGACTAGCTAAAACAGTATCGTATTCTGAGGCAATCCAATAGTATCCATAGCTGCCAATGAAGCCAAAAGATCCATCTAAACCGCAATTACCTGCCGGAAGACCTGAAAACCCAGATTCATTAGTTGCATCTGTATTAGGATTTTGCCAAAGACCAGAAGCTGATTGAATAGTTCCTGATGCTTTCATTTTGCCTCCTGCAACACCTTGACCTCCCAAACAATCAGTTAACTCAGTCCATTCCGCTTTAGTTGGCACATGCCATCCATTAGGAGCTATTTTTCTTCTTAGTGCTGAATTAGATAATGAAGCTGAATCATAAATTCCAGCAACTGCATACCAATTGTATAACTTACCGTATGTTGTACCATTTGCAGTAGAATTATTATAATAACACCAAGCGCCAGTAGTGAGATTTGCCCATTGCGTTGGATCACTCACTTGCGGTATAGGGGTGCCGTCTGTGTATTTGGAAACATTCAAATTGCTTTTAGTCCATGTTTGAGAGCATATAATTACGGACTGATATACATTTCCATCTATATCGGTTATGTTCGGTCCAGGTAGACTTGTATTCGAATTCCCATTTACATCTGAGCCCGAAGAACAGCCAAAAATTAAAACAATCAAAGCAGATATGCTAAACTGAATAAATATATTTTTCATTCTTTAAGAATTAAAATTTAGATTTTTAAAAATTCTAAACAATTTTACAACTTATTACTGCAACTGAAATTCAGTAATGATTTTTTTTAAGGTTTAATTCAAAGTGAATTCTTTTTTTTATTTAACAATTGACCTTGTGGATTTGATACTATAACAGATACAAACCGATTACTAAAATCTCTCGCAAAGTCGCGAAGGCGCTAAAAGCATCTCCTTTGATTAAACCGTGTTTCAAAGAAACTCAGAAAAGTATCCGATAGAGGTATTTTAAGTTATTGTAATTTAGTCCCGAAGCTTCGGAATCAAAAATTAGAATTTATTATTCGTGTATTCGTCGCTAAGAGCTGAAAGCTAATCGCTGACAGCTATCAGCTGTTCTTAGTATACTTTCAAATCAAAAATAAAAATTCAAAAATCAAAAATCGTTATTCACTAATCTTTTCGTGTTTATGCTTAAACATAACCGCAAACAAAACTGCTATCACCAACGCATAACCGGCAAAGGATAACCAAATGCCGTGCCAGTCGCGAATTCCTGTTGCATCAGTAAAGAATTTATCGATTACGATTCCACTGAGTAAACCGCCAAAAAAGGCGCCAAAACCGTTGGACATCATCATAAACAAACCTTGTGCCGACGAGCGAATAGACGCATCGGTACTCGTTTCTACGAATAGAGAACCCGAGATATTAAAGAAATCAAAAGCCATTCCATATACAATACACGAAGCGATAATCATCCACAAACCGTCCATTGGGTTTCCGTAAGCGAATAATCCAAAACGCAACACCCACGCCAACATCGAGATCAACATCACTTGCTTGATGCCAAATCGTTTCAAGAAAAACGGAATCGCCAAGATGAATAAGGTTTCGGATATTTGCGAAATTGACATGATAATCGTTGAGTATTTCACCACAATGGAATCGGCATATTCGGGCATTTTGGCAAATTCAGACAAATACACATCTCCATACATATTGGTAAGCTGAAGCGCTCCACCCAAAAACATCGAGAAAATAAAAAACAGGGCCATTTTGTAGGTGCCAAATAATTTAAAGGCATTTAAGCCCAGTTTTTCGGTCCAATGCGCATCGCTGGCAATTAAGTTTTGGGGAGCGCATTTGGGTAAGGTAAACGAATATACCCCCAAAATAAACGCAGCTAAAGCAGCCAAATAGAACATATTGGCCGAGGCTTTGTTACCAGTTAAATTGGTGATCCACATCGCGGCAATAAAACCAACAGTTCCCCATACGCGAATGGGCGGAAACACCTTCACCACGTCAAAATTGTTGTTTTTTAAAATAGAATAGGCCACCGAATTACTCAACGAGATGGTAGGCATATAGCACAACATGGCTGCAAAAATTACATAATAAAACGTGGTTGGATTGTCCACTTGTGGAATATAACAAAGGGCCAAGGCACCCAATATATGTAATGCCCCGTAGAGTTTTTCGGCATTCACCCATTTATCGGCAATGATTCCGGTAATTGCCGGCATGATAATCGAAGAAATTCCTAAGGTTGAAAAAATAGCCCCAAACTCGGCACCGCTCCATTGTTTGGTCCCAAACCAATAATTCCCTACCGTTATTAACCATGCGCCCCAAACAAAAAACTGCAGGAAACTCATGACGGTCAATCTAAATTTTAAATTCATTATTCTATTTTTTGGTGGTTAGTGAAGTAAACTTAGTATAAAATTTGGAGGAGAAACTACTATTCGGCTAATTTCTCTGCAATCAATTCGATGACTACGGCCAATTGTTCTTCGCGTGTTAAATACGAATTGTCAATTTCTATGGCATCTTCGGCAATCACCAAAGGCGAATCCTCGCGGTGCGTGTCAATGTAATCGCGTTCTTGTACATTTTGCAAAATGGCTTCAAAAGTAACCGAATCCCCTTTGGCCAACAATTCGTCATAGCGACGTTGGGCTCTGGTTTCGGCGCTGGCAGTCATGAATAATTTTAGATCGGCATCCGGAAACACAACTGTACCAATGTCTCGACCATCCATTACAATTCCCTTGTTAAGCCCCATGGCTTGTTGTTGTTTCACCAATAAACTGCGTACCGCCGAAATTTCCGCAATTTTACTTACCAAATTGGAAACCGCCATGCTGCGAATCTCTTGTTCTACAGAAACCCCGTTCAAAAACATTTCGGCAAAACCCAAACTGGGATTGTACTGAAAATGCAATTCTATTTGATCTATTGCACCAACTAATGAATCGACATCTAAATGCGTAGGAGAAACAAACCCATTTTGCATGGCAAATAGCGTTACAGCCCGGTACATGGCACCCGTATCTACATAAATGTAGCCGTATTCTTTGGCCAATTGCTTGGCTAACGTACTTTTACCAGTTGACGAAAAACCATCAATGGCAATGGTGAGTTGTTTCATTAGTGGTCGTTAAAATTGATGGTAAGCCCCAACATGCTGGTATTGGAAGCCAAGGTATAGCGGTTGTAGGAATAATCAAATTTATACTTGCGCATTTTGAGGCCAAAGCCCAGGGATATTCCGGAGAAATTTCGTTGTTCCAATAAACGCAACTCCTCCCCTCGTCTAAAGTTGTAACTCACGCGAAGGTTAAATCCTTTTTTGGGAAATAATTCGGCACCCAAAATAAGGTGGCGCAAGGCATTATTAAAAAAGGATACTTTTTCGGGGGTGCTGTTTCCATCAATCGAAGTTTGAGCACGGGCCGGATTGGAAAAAGCGACGTTCCATTGCTGCATGTTTTCTAAGGTAATGTGCCATCGTATGGGTACATTTTCAAGTTGTTGAGAAACCCCAAATAACAATTCGGTAGGCAAAGACTCTTTGGTGCCCGAATAAGTGGTGAATTGCGTACCCAAATTGCGCAAAACAATCGCGTAATTCACTTCATTGACATCATCAATGTAAAGAGCGCCTAGATCAATTGCTCCGCCATAAGATGAATAACTTTCTAGGGTAGATGAAATAAATTTGGCATTCATTCCCACATGCCAATTTGTTTTAGGAATAGTTAAAGCATATCCCATAGACAAGGCAATTTCACTGCCTGTAAACGAGCTAGTCGGGTTACCTAATTCGTCAAAGCCATCAAAGGCACCATAATTTACATATTGCACACCCGCTTGAAAGGTTTGTACGTGCCGATCATAGGTATGCGCATAGGCAGCCGTTCCGTAACGCACATCGCCAAAATAACTGGCGTAATTGGTAGAAAGCCGATTGTCCATATCGTGATTGATACAAGCTGGATTAAAAAAGGCTTGGTTTACATCTTGATCGTAAATAGTAATAATCTTACCGCCCAAAGCAGCTTGTCGAGGCGAAGGAACAAGATTCAAAAACTGGTATACCGATTGGCCACCCACCTGAGCCAAAGCTAGCGTTTGCAATGCCAATAAGCTATACACTAAAAAGTTTTTGATCATAGGTAAAGTTCGCGATATCTATAGCAGAACGCTGTCGCGAAGATATTATTTTTACTAAAAAAACGGCTACTTTCGGCAGCCGTTTTTCATTATAATTTTTTAGCGTTTTTCACTTTTTGGTCGGTGATGGCAATTTGCAACACCTCACTCATTTCTTTTACGTAATGAAAAGTTAAGCCTTTGATGTAATCGGGTTTAATCTCGTCAATATCTTGTTTGTTTTCACTACACAAGATAATCTCTTTGATGTTGGCGCGTTTGGCAGCCAATATTTTTTCTTTGATTCCACCCACAGGCAATACTTTTCCTCGCAAGGTAATTTCGCCGGTCATGGCCATATTTTTCTTGATTTTCTTTTGGGTAAACAAAGAAACCAAGGAGGTGAGCATTGCAATTCCGGCACTTGGGCCATCTTTGGGCGTAGCTCCTTCAGGCACATGCAAATGGATGTTGTAGTTGGAAAGCACTTCTGAATCCAATCCCAACAATGCGGTATTGGCTTTGATGTATTCTAAGGCAATCGTAGCCGATTCCTTCATAACCGTACCCAAATTTCCGGTAATGGTCATGGTTCCTTTTCCTGGTGACAGCAAAGATTCAATAAATAAAATATCGCCCCCTACTGCGGTCCAAGCCAAGCCGGTTACCACTCCAGCAACATCGTTGCTTTCTGATTTATCGCGTGCCATGCGTGGCGCACCCAACACCTGCACAATATCTTCATCCGTCACTTTTTGGTTGTACTGCTCTTCCATGGCTACCGATTTGGCAGCATGACGAATCACTTGGGCAATTTTAGCTTCCAAGCCACGCACACCCGATTCACGAGTGTAACCCTCGACAATTTTTTCGAGTTGTTTTTTGCCAATGGTTAATTCTTTTGAAGTCAATCCGTGGGCAGCCAATTGTTTGGGAAACAAATGTTGGCGCGCAATTTCCACTTTTTCTTCGATGGTATAGCCCGACATTTTTATCACTTCCATTCGGTCGCGCAAGGCGGGTTGTATAGCCGATAAATTATTGGATGTGGCGATAAACATTACTTTAGACAGGTCGAATCCGTACTCCAAAAAGTTATCGTAAAAACTGTTGTTTTGTTCGGGATCTAAGACTTCCAATAAAGCCGATGACGGATCGCCATGGTTGCTATTGGATAATTTATCAATTTCGTCCAACACAAATACTGGATTAGAAGTGCCGGCTTTCTTTAAACTTTGAATAATGCGTCCCGGCATCGCGCCAATATAGGTTTTGCGGTGACCGCGAATTTCGGCTTCATCACGCAATCCACCCAAGGAAATGCGCACGTATTCTCGACCTAATGCAGCCGCAACCGATTTTCCAATCGAGGTTTTACCCACCCCGGGAGGCCCGGTGAGACACAAAATGGGCGACTTCATGTCGTTGCGCAATTTGAGTACGGCCAAATGTTCGATCATCCGTTTTTTGACGTCTTCTAATCCAAAATGATCGCGATCTAATATTTTTTGTGCCCTGGTCAAATCAAAATTATCTTTAGAGAATTCGTTCCAAGGCAACTCCAAAAACAATTCCAAATAGTTGCGTTGTATCCCAAAATCGGGCGCTTGTGGATTCATGCGTTGCATCTTTGTGAGCTCTTTCTCAAAATGGGTTTTGGTCTTATCGTCCCACTTTTTGGATTTGGCCTTCAGGCGCATTTCGTCGAGTTCCTGTTCCTGTGACACGCCACCCAATTCTTCTTGGATGGTTTTCATTTGCTGGTGCAAGAAATATTCACGCTGTTGTTGGTCTAAATCAAAACGAACTTTAGACTGGATGTCATTTTTTAATTCGAGTTTTTGCAACTCGACGTTCATGAAACGCAAAGTTTCTAGGGCACGTTCTTTGAGCGTATTCATGGCCAATAAATTCTGCTTTTCGATTACCGACAAATTCATGTTGGATGAAACAAAATTGATTAAGAACGAATGACTTTCAATGTTTTTGATAGCAAAAGTAGCTTCAGTAGGAATGTTTGGACTTT
The DNA here is from genome assembly GCA_026390995.1 of Flavobacterium sp. Taxonomy (GTDB): domain Bacteria; phylum Bacteroidota; class Bacteroidia; order Flavobacteriales; family Flavobacteriaceae; genus Flavobacterium. The sequence continues at coordinate 8,519 of JAPLEX010000097.1, read as the reverse complement.
CTTTAATGATTTCGATAGCAAGTTCTTTGACAGACTCCACGATAGCTGCAAATTCGGTATCGTGTTTGCTAGGTCGCTTTTCTTCAACCTCTTTAATTGAGGCTCTTATGTAGGGTTTTTCGGAAGTTACTTTGTCTATTTCAAAGCGCTTTTTTCCTTGTAAAATTACCGTGATGTTGCCGTCAGGCATTTTCAAGACACGCAAGATACGAGCAACAGTTCCTATGGTGTGGATGTCGTTTTTGGTAGGGTCTTCAATATCCTCATTTTTTTGGGCTACAACCCCAATAATTTTATCACCTGCATTTGCGTCATTAATCAATTTAATCGATTTATCACGTCCCGCCGAAATAGGAATTACGACTCCAGGAAATAAGACAGTATTGCGCAAAGGTAAAATGGGTAACGAGGCCGGGAGCTCTTCGTTATTCATTTCTTCTTCATCTTCGGGAGTCAATAAGGGAATGAGTTCAGAATTGGAATCAAATTCTTGGAGATTCAATTGGTCAATGCTGAGGAAATTGATGTTGGACATAGGTAAATTCAAAAACGGGTTATACGAAATTAAGGGAGTCAAATATACTACAACAAAATCGCAAAAAAAGATAAAATCGACGTCCGACAACTTTTTTTATCGGAACAAAAAAATCCGCTATACAGCGGACTCTTTTTATCTGCTAAATTGAATTAATAATGAATATTAGTAAACACCCCATTGGTGAATATTTTGGTAGCCACATTGGTGCCGGTGCCGCTGTATCCGGTGCAAGAAAAAGTTCCAGAAACTGTTTGATCTGTTTCATTGACTGCAGTGATGTTTATTTGACCCGTATCGGCTGTGGCATCTGCAGGATTTATACTCTGATAGACTGGAGCGCCAGTGCCGGCACTATAGGAAATATTGTTTAAGTTAGCAGGATAATTTCCTGGCGTTGTCCCATTAATTGATAAGGTAAAGGATTCTAACTGGGTGCCTTTGTAGGCAGTAACAGACAATACACCGGCATTCATCACCGCATTAAATTGGGTAGCAATATAGGTTTGACCGTCAAAATTTACTAGAAAATTTGCCGTCAAAACCGGTGGGTCAACCGGATTTAAATTGATCGCCGAATCGACAGGTTCATTTTCGCAGGAACTAGTAAAAATTATACCGTTAACTTTTGTGCTTTTTTATGTACGCGTAGCAAAAGGATAATGCCTACAAAAAAGAACAGCCCCAAAAACACAATGGATAATCGTGGACTACCCGTGAGTTGATCGATAATACCATACACACACATACCTATCACGATTCCTACTTTTTCGGCTACATCAAAAAAACTAAAATAGGAAGCGGTATCCTCGGTCTCGGGCAATAATTTAGAATAGGTAGAACGCGATAAAGATTGAATGCCACCCATTACAATCCCCACCAATCCGGCCATGGCATAAAAATGTATGGGCAGAGTAATAAAATAAGCCAAGACACAAAGCAACAACCAAAAGCAATTGATAACCAATAAGGTCGGAAAATTTCCATATCGATGGGATGCTTTTGCCGTGAGTTGAGCACCCGCTATGGCCACCAATTGAATCACCAAAATACAAATGATCAGTCCCATTGTTTTTTCGCTGTCATTGGCCCACAAAATTTCTTGGGCACCAAAATAGGTTGCAATGAGCATCACGGTTTGCACGGCCATGCTGTACACAAAATAACTCCCCAAATAGCCTTTTAAAATGGGTTGGGTTTGCAGTTGTTCCCATACTTTTTTCAATTCACGAAACCCATTGTAAATTACGGTAGAAGTCATTTTTTGCTTGGCTTTGTGGTTGCCTTTGGGCAAATAGTAAAAGGTGTATTGACTGAAAAGGATCCACCAAACGCCCACCATCACAAACGAATAGCGCATGGCCTTCATCGCCGCTTCTCCTTTGGTGCCGGTGATGTGAAAAAAATCGGGTTGCAAGACCATGGCCAAATTAATCAACAACAATAATACACTGCCCACATAGCCTATCGAAAATCCTTTGGCACTCACGGCATCTTGTTGTTCGGGATGGGCAATATCGGGCAAATAGGAATTGTAAAACACCAAGCTGCCCCAGAAACCAATTAATCCCAAAAAGTAAAACAATAATCCGATGTAAATATTTTGAAGGCTAAACCAATACAAGCCCATGCAAGACAATGCGCCCAAGTAAAAAAAGAATTTCATGAATGATTTTTTGTTGCCAACATAATCGGCGATGCCAGAAAGCAAGGGCGAACAAAAAGCGACGATCAAAAAAGCAAAGGCAGTTACAAACGAAATGAGTGCCGTGTTTTTGAGTTCTATGCCAAATACATGGATGTAATGACTTCTGTCTGAAAATAAGGCCTCGTAAAAAATAGGGAAAATGGCCGAGGTGATTACCAAGGGATATACCGAATTGGCCCAATCGTAAAAGGCCCAGGCGTTGAGTAATTTCTTATCTCCTTTTGGTAAATTTGTCATTTTTTTAGGCATTTTATATTACGTTAGCGAATTTATTTTAAATTTAAATACAAAACCGTAAAACAGATTATTTTATAATTAAAATACTAGAGACATTAAACCTGTATTCTAAAATATGGTCTCAAGGCCAAACAAAAAAATACCGATTATGAAAAAACTATTTTTACTTCTTCATTTGACATTGCTTTCATTTTCAAATTACAATTACGCTCAACCACTATATTTTCCCCCGATAAGTTCAACCGCGACCTGGGAAACTACTGATCCGGCGACATTGGAATGGTGTCCTGAAAGAATAAACAATCTATATACTTTTCTTGAACAAGAAAATACCAAAGGATTTATAATTTTGAAAGACGGGAAAATTGTTTTAGAACAATATTTCGGGACTTTCACCAGCCAAAGTCTTTGGTATTGGGCGTCAGCTGGCAAAACCATCACTTCCTTTTTAGTGGGTAAAGCACAAGAGGAAAACCTATTAAATATCAATGATAGAACTTCAATTTACTTGGGTGTAGGTTGGACGAATTGCACATTAGCACAGGAAAATAACATCACCATCAAAAATCAATTGACGATGACCTCAGGACTAGATGATGGTGTCATCAATGATGATTGTACTGATCCGATTTGCCTAGAATATACAGCAGACGCTGGGACACGCTGGGCTTATCACAATGCACCTTATACGTTACTTGACGATGTATTGCAAAGTGCAACAACGGTAAACCTAAACACCTACACACAACTTAAACTTAAAAACCCAACGGGAATGACTGGAGGTTGGACAACCATTGATTACAACAATGTTTATTTTAGTACGGTCAGAAGTATGGCCCGTTTTGGTTTATTGATTCAGGGAAATGGAGCATGGAATGGTAATCAACTCATCAACCCGAACTATTTTAGTGAAATGGTCAACACCTCCCAAAATCTCAATAAATCTTACGGCTATTTATGGTGGTTGAATGGAAAACCAAATTACATGTTGCCAACTACCCAACTGATTTTCCCAGGTTCATATGCTGTAAATGCACCATCAGATATGATTGCAGGATTGGGTAAAGATGGACAAATAGTTAGTATTTCACAAAGTTCAGGATTGGTGTTTGTCAGAATGGGAGAAGCACCAAGTTCAACAAGTTCAGTTCCAACACTATTTTGCAATCAAATTTGGCAAAAAATAAACGAGCTTAATTGCAATTTAAGTGTGGAAAACCCAAAGAACAATCTGCCAACATTGTATCCAAACCCTGCACAAAATCAACTTCATTTGGCTCAATTGAAAGACAATGCCGAAGTATTTATTTATAATTTACAAGGCATGCAATTAAAACACACCACGGAGAAAACCATTGATGTTTCCGATTTTTCACCTGGAATTTATCTAATTACAATCAAACAAAATGACGAAATCTATTCCCAAAAGTGGATTAAAAATTAATTTTTAACATCCGACACTTTTGCCGCCTGCACTTTAATTTCAGGAATCAAGGCCTTGATGGCCGCAATACGAGTCGCATCGGCCGGGTGTGTACTGAGAAATTCAGGTTGCGTTTGACCCGATTTTTGGGCCGACATGCGTTCCCAAAAGGAGATGGCCGCATCGGGATTGTAGCCCGCAATAGTCATGAGTAACAAGCCGATTTTATCGGCCTCAGATTCGTGGCTACGGCTAAAGGGCAACATCACCCCTACTTGCGATCCGATTCCATAGGCTTGAAGCCACAATTGTTTGTTTTCGTCACTTTGATTTCCGGTAGCCAAGGCTACTCCCACTGCACCCAGTTGCTGCAATTGGGCCGCGCTCATGCGTTGCGCGCCGTGATTGGCCAAAGCGTGCGAAACCTCGTGCCCCATAACCGTGGCCAGTCCAGCTTCGTCAAGGGTGACAGGTAAAATTCCAGTATAGACCACAATTTTTCCGCCGGGCATGCACCAAGCGTTAATTTCTTTGTTGTCTACCAAATTGTATTCCCATTGGTACTCCTTGAGGTATTCGGAATGACCGTTGGCGTTGAGCCATTTCTCAGCGGCCGCTTTTATTTTTTGACCCACGGCTTTTACGCGCTCGGCATCAGCCGTTCCGGTTATTACTTTATTCTCCTTCAAAAAAGCATCGTATTGCTGAAACGCCGACGGAAACAATTGGCTATTGGATACAAAATTCAAATTGTTTTTTCCTGTAAACGGATTGGGTGCACAGGATTGTATCATTATAAAAACGAAAAAAGAAAGATTTAATTTAAAAATTCGCTTCATAAAATTAATTAGTTGTAATTTTTACATTATCTATTTCCCATGTAGGAGCGGCACTCGTTGTAGAAGTATATCTGAAGGCAATATAAACGTTTTCATTTCCTACTCCTGTAAAAGCTGAAATATCAATTGACCCAGATGAAGTCCAAATAAAATTCCCCGCTGAAAGGGTAGCTGATAATGGAGTCCATGTAGCAAAATTTGGATTTCCTGTTCCAGGATAATCACTTGAAATTAAGACCTGAATTGGATTTCCAGAAAATTTATACGCATTATCAAAACTTAAAATAGCATTTGATAATAGTGATAAGTTTTGTGTAGGAGTAATCAACCAATCTTCATTAGTAAAATATGCTGCTGCATAACCTGACATTTTCATCATTCCCCCGGGATTACCAAAAGTAGCGCTGTATGTCCAAACCTGAGCTCCTGTTACACTATATGATGTCCATGCATTTATACTTGTTAATTCATCAAATCCCTCATCTAATAAAACATTAGATGTAGTAAATGTAACTTCATTTCCATATATAATAGTATTATTTTCGGTTATAACATATGCTCGTAGATAATATAGGCTGTTTGGAAGATATACCCCGGAAGTTGAATTAGCTGAAAAAACAGAAGAACTTAACACAACTTCAATGGAATTACCTGTATTACTTGTAGCCAAATCTAAAATTGGGTTTTGCTCAAGAGAATAAACAAACCCTGCTCTTTTACTTAATTGATTTAAATTAGCATTACTAAAACTTGCAGAAAAGGTAGCGCCAGTAGTAGTGATGTTTATTGGTTGATTAGTAATTACAATTGGATTAATTTGTGGTTGACTACCAAAAATACTCCCCGCACTATTTGCAAACAACGCATACGGCACACTCAATAATTGTGTGGTGCCCATAGCCACATAACCCGAACCTGTGTTTAATTCAATTCCTAAATAATAAGTTCCGCTTCCCCAGTTTATAGTTGATAATGTCCCAATAGATGTCGTCCCTTGTCCTACAACTAAATTTATATGACCCAAATCATCCGTGTTGGCGGTTTGATTTTCGCTATACACAATTGTTCCTGTGTCTGAATTTTGCAAAACATTAAATTTTACTAAAACAATTTGATTTAATAACAACTGCCCTGCACTATTGCGCACGGTTGCTTGGTAGCTAAAGCCTTGTGGGGCTTGGGCATTAATTGCGATTGTTGCAACAAATGCTAAAAGGGTGAAAAGTTTTTTCATATTAAAATTTTCTGATGGGTCTTACATTATGAGTTTCATTTTTTAGTATACTACCTTGATAACCATTATTAAAATATTGTGTCCAAACAAAACTAGTATTGTTTTCACTAGAAGTCCAATAAACACTGGGTGCAAATCCTCCAATCACATTCCTATTTATATAAACCTTATTTAATTCATCTTTACTAGGTAGATACCAATCGCTATAACCCCCTAAAATTAAGTCATCACAAATTTTTGCAGCAATTGAACTGGTACCGCATCCATTTAAAATATCTGTTGTATTTTGCTGTCCAGCACCGATTACTACTGAATCGGCACCATTAATATCTATTCCTAAACATCCCCATTGAGCAGTACTTTGATCGGTTGGAGCCACTATAATCCCATGTGTTTGCCCCACAATATAGTCTGGATCTCCTTGTTGTAGAACATAGGCAACAATACCGCCCTGAAGCCAACTACCTACAAACGGTGTTTGGGCAGCAGAAATAAAATAGATTGTTTCACCATAGGATGTCCCTTGACTATTTGTAGCATAGGCTCTTACATATATATCATAATTTGAACCTAAATTATTTAAAAGACTACTAAAACCTCCAAGACCTGACCCATCTATTGTATGGTTATCATTTATTGTAGGAGTTAAACATGTACACCAACAAACCCCACGAGCAGTAATTGAAGCACCTCCATCATTTGTAACATTTCCGCCAGATATGGCCGTATTATAGGTGATATTAGTTACAGGAGTTGTAGTTACAGTAGGTAACGTTGCAGGAGTTGATAAAACAAAGGTGCTTCCGTAATAAGTGCCAATACTATTTGTGATATATGCTCTGTAATAATAATTTGAGCCGGGGTTCAGATTTAAAATAGTACTAGTAAAATTATTTGCTCCATTACCATCAATGGTATGAAAATCATTTGTTGTAGGATTCATATTACTGCTCCAACAAATGCCTTTTGCAATTATAGTATTTCCTCCATCACTTGTTATGGTTCCTCCACTTATTGCAGAATTTGGAGTGACATTGCTTGCTAGGATAGTACTAACAGATGGAGAATTTATTATCCCTGCTGGTGTTGCAATCCATGCTGAACCGTTCCAAGTAAGCACATCACCAATATTTGCTGCTGTAGGCAAACATAAACTACATGAATTACCTGCATTTAATGCATAGGGTACACTCATTAATTGATTCGTGCCCATAGTTACATAGCCTGTTCCCGTGTTTAATTCAATACCTAAATAATAGGTTCCGCTTCCCCAGTTTATAGTTGAGAAAGTCCCAATAGATGGCGTTCCTTGTCCTACAACTAAATTTATATGACCCAAATCATCCGTAGTAGCAGTTTGGTTTTCACTATAAACCACAGTTCCTGTAGCTGAGTTTTGGATAATATTAAATTTTACTAATACATTTTGGTTTACGATCAACGCACCTGAACTGTTGCGCACGGTTGCTTGGTAATTAAATCCTTGGGAGGCTTGGGCTGATGCAATAAATGTTATTGTGAATGCTAAAAGGGTGAATAGTTTTTTCATAGTTTTAATTTAAAATTTCCTTACTGCTCTAATCCTATTACTATGATTCTTTGCTCCTGGATAATCACATACGCTGCAAAAGATAGGGTTATAGTATGACATTTCATTATTTAGGTAATCAAAATACCAAGCGGAACTATTTGGCGCGTCTCCCAAAGGTGCCTCGGTAGAACTCCAATAGATATTTTCATTTTGCATAATTGGCGTAAAACCATTTGTCTCACCTAATACCTGATTTATCTCAAATACCTGATCAAAACACTTATTTAATTCAAAAATCGCAGGCAAATACCAATCAGTATATCCACCCGCAGTATAATCATAACAAATTTTAGCTGCGCTATTGGTATGCCCTGACTGATTGATTATAGCCAATGTATTAGTATATCCATCGATAGTGCTTTGAGCTGTAACGCCTATTTGAATGTTATCAACATTACTCCAAACTGAAGCGCCTATATTTGTAAGTGATAAAATAAGACCATGTTCAACCCCCTGAACATCTTTCCAAACAGATACTACTATGCCACCACCGAATAGTTCACCAACATAATGAGTAAATCCTCCATTACTGCCTGTTGTAGAAGTTGCGGTATTGGCATGCAATGCATACGGCACACTCAACAATTGTGTGGTGCCCATGGCTACATAACCAGAACCGGTGTTGAGTTCTATTCCCAAAAAGTAAGTGCCACTTGCCCAATTGATGGCGGAAAAAGTGCCGGTAGTTGGCGTTCCTGTGCCTACCGTTAGATTTACTTGGCCCAAATCATCGGTTGGGGCAAAATGCGTTTCACTATAAATAGGCACGCTGGTTTGAGAATTCAACATGATGTTGAACTTGAAATTTACATTTTGGTTTACTATCAACGCACCTGAACTGTTGCGCACGGTTGCCTGGTAGTTAAAGCCTTGTGGGGCTTGGGCTGATGCAATAACTGTTATTGCAAATACTAAAAGGATGAATAGTTTTTTCATATTTATTTCTTGATGA
>JAPLEX010000091.1 GCA_026390995.1 Flavobacterium sp. | reverse complement strand
GCGCAAAGGTGATACCTTATTTGTTTTGGAAAACAAAAAAACAGCCGCAGATTTTAATGTCTTGACTACTGATGTGGCCTCCATGCAACAAAAAATAGAGATTATCCGCAAGCTCATTGCCAACACGCAACAACGGAAACAGGCGTTGAGTCAATTGGTACAAATTCAGTCTACCATATACAACACCGACCGCAAAAAAACGGAGCAAGACATTCGGTTGCTTGCCAATAAAATAAACTTGGCAAGCCAGCAAAATTCCATTTGGACTGACAAATACAAAACAGATTCCTTGTTGTATGCCAAAGGGGCCATCTCTAAATATGAATTGACCGACACCAAAAACCGTAACCTGGATGACAAAAAAACACAGGTGGACATGAAATCAATTTCGTCGATAAAAAATTACGATTACGAAAATTTAACCAATAATTTTAATCGCACCAAAAACGATTTAAAGCGCAACATAATTGAGGTGGACAACACCATAGAGGGATACAAAAGAGATATCGAAGAATTGCAAGCCAAAATCAAGGACGGTACCCACACCCTCACCTACGTGCAAGACGAACTGCATAAATTAATTGTGGTTTCTCCGTTTGATGGAACAGTATCCAATTTATACAATGCCCAACAAAACATCGAAATTATATCTAAAGGTGAATTACTTACCATTATTGCTCCCAAAAAAGAACAATTTTATGCCAAAGTGGTCTTGGACGAAGTAGACTTGGCTTATGTGAAAAATGGGCAGGAAATTAACCTCAAATTGGATGCGTTTAATTATTACCGCTATGGCGCCATTAAAGGGAAAATAACCTACGTATCGCCTTCGGATGTGAATAAAACCTTTTATTGTTTGGCCACGATATACAAATACAACCCCAATATTGTGCTCAAAGCCGGATTCAGTTTAAAAGGGGAAGTGATCATAGAACGCATGCGGTTATACGAATACATCTTCAAGAAATTGTTCAATAAAATGGATGAAAACATCAACTCATGAGAACGCTAATTTGTTTTGGTTTTCTCGTTTTCTCTGGCTTAGCAATTGGACAAAAATCCATGGATTTTGAAGCTTGTTTGCAATTGGCTTTGCAAAAGAACTTGGAAATAAAATTGGCGGGGATTGGCGAAGAAACAGCCAAATACCAATACAAAGCCAGTTATGGCAAATTGGCGCCCACACTCAGTGCCAATGGATTTGATCGCACGCGATACAGTCAACTGTACGATTTTCAGACCAATTCTTATGTAGACAATAGCGTGCGCGAATTTCGGGGTACGGTGCGCGGAACATTCAATCTATTTGCCGGTTTTAATGTAATTAATTCCATAAAAATGCAAAAGAATGAGTATGCAATTGCGCAAGTTTCATCGAAGCAAATTGGTCGTGAAATTACTATTTCACTAGCCGAAAAATACATTACCATTTTGTATTTACAAGAGTTAATTTCAGCCAATGAAGCCCAAATTAAATCGAGTGAAAAACAATTGGATGTGGCACAATTAAAATTTGATGCAGGGGTAATCTCTGAAAGTGAGTTGTTTAAAATTAAATCCCAAAAAGCAACAGAAGAACTGGAATTGCTGAGCAACCAAAACAAATTGACTGAGAATTGGATCGGTCTAAAACAAGTACTCAATCTACCCATTAGTGAAGAGCTACTTCTACTAAAACCAGAAATCAAACTCGATCAAACGGTAGTATCCACAACGAATTGTATCGCACCTCCTATTTTCCTGATAACGAATTGGTGAGCTCCGATTTGCAATTTGACCGAAATAGAAATGGGTTTTTAGGCTTCAATTTAGTAATACCTATCTTTAATCAACTGACTACCTTTTCTAAAATTAAAGTGGCAAAGGGCGCCTATAAACAAGCTTTAGTGAATACCGAAATAATTCGGAACCAAACCACCAAAGAGGTAATGAAAGCAATTACCGACACCAAAACGGCCATAAAAAAAGTGGAAGCTGCTACCGTGGCCTATGCCTATGCTAAAAAAAGCTTTGAGGCTGACGCACTGAAATTTGAATTGGGGAAAATAAACATCAACGAATTGAATACTACCAAAAAAGCGTACAGTACTGCTCAGACCGAATTAATTCAATCAAATTATGAATTGATGTACAATAATGCCTTGATAAACTTCTACTTAGGCGAAGAGTTTAAACTGTAAAATTCCTAATAAATAAGTTGAATTTCTTTTAGTTCAAAACTCATTTTTTGATTACACTCATTGGAAATCTCCAACCTGCCTTCTGGGTCTACACCCATAATTGTTCCGCTAAAACTGCCGGATTGTGTGTTAAATTGGGAAATGACTCCTTTTTTAAACAAAGCATTTTGGTACACTTGCTTGCTGCTTTCCCGCTGGGCATCCCAATTGGAAAGTTTATATTCTATGGCCGAAACAATCGATTCTAAGAGCTGCTGTGTATCAAATTCCTTTGCGCAAATTAGTTGCAAGGAAGAGGCCTGAGGAAAGCCAGCAAAGTTTATTTGGTTCACATTGAGTCCCAAGCCAATGATAGACTGAACTTTCTTGTCGCTTTTATGGATGTTTTCGATTAAAATTCCGCCAATTTTTTTATTGCCTGACATTATGTCGTTGGGCCATTTAATGGCTAAGTTGGGAATAAACATGTGCAGCAACGCTTCGTGAATAGCAACAGAAACTGCAATGATTAGATCAAAAGGTGTGAATTTATTTTGATAAAAATCATGCACTAAAATGCTTGTTATTAGGTTCTTACCTGGTTCTGAAGCCCAATTGGCTCCGCGCTGTCCCCTACCATTGGTTTGGCTTTCGGCAGTTACCACTAAGAAATTTGGAAGCTGATCTAAGCCGGGATTTTTCTTTAAATAGTCGTTGGTAGAATCTATGGCATTGAGTTTGACTTGTATCATAGGAGAACAAAAAAAACAACCGGATTTAATGTTGTGTTAAGGTTCAAAATTAATGACAAAAAATGATAACTTTGCAATCCTATATATAAAATAATAAATGGCTAAAAAGACTGTGAATAATGATGTTTTACTAACTAACATCATCAAAGGAATTGAAGAAGTAAAAGGAAATGATATTGACATTTTAGATTTGCGTGAAATAGATAACGCAGCTTGTGATTACTTTATCATTTGCAACGGAAATTCCAACACCCAAGTAAATGCCATTGTGAATTCAATTCAAAAAACGGTTTCCAAATCCATCAAAGACAAGCCTTGGCATGTGGAAGGCGCCGATAATGCCGAATGGGTTTTAATGGACTATGTGAATATCGTGGTGCACGTTTTTCAAAAACACATCCGAGAATATTACAACATTGAAAGCCTTTGGGGTGATGCCAAAATTACAACCATAGCCAACAAATACTAAAGAATTTTACGTTTATGACTCCAAACAACAAACCCAATCCAAAAGGGATGAAATTTAGTCCATGGCTTGTATATGCTGTGGTTATTGGTATATTTTTAATCATCAGTTTTGCAACTGGTGGTTCTAGTTTTCAAGAAACGGCAAAAACGACCTCTTCCAAATTCAACGCCTATTTAGAGGCAGGTGATGTACAAAAAGTGGTGGTGTACAACAAAACCGAAGCTGAAGTATTCTTGACCGAAAAAGCACTCAAATCGGCCAATCACAAAGCGGTGGCTAAAGATTTATTAAACAGACCAAACAAAGGGCCACACTATTCTTTTGATATTGGAAATGATGAAATATTTCAGAAAAAATTGGAAGATGCAGTGGCCAGCGGAAAACTGAAAGACTTCAATTTTATCCCCAAGAGCAATTGGAGTGAAATTCTCATCAACTTGCTGCCTATCTTAATTATTATCGTGATCTGGATTGTCATTATGCGCAGAATGAATGGTGGTGCTGGCGGTGGCGGCGGACAGATATTCAATATTGGTAAATCAAAAGCCAAATTATTTGACGAAAAAACCGACATCAAAACCACGTTCAAAGATGTAGCGGGATTAGAAGGTGCCAAAGAAGAAATCCAAGAAATTGTTGAATTTTTAAAACACCCCGAAAAATATACCAACTTGGGCGGAAAAATACCCAAAGGCGCACTCCTAGTAGGACCTCCAGGAACCGGAAAAACCTTATTGGCCAAAGCCGTTGCCGGCGAAGCCAAAGTTCCTTTCTTCTCGTTATCAGGCTCTGATTTTGTAGAAATGTTTGTGGGAGTTGGTGCGTCTCGCGTGCGCGATTTGTTTAAACAAGCCAAAGAGAAATCACCGGCAATTATCTTTATCGATGAAATTGACGCCGTGGGAAGAGCCCGTGGAAAAAGTAATTTTTCTGGCGGAAACGACGAACGCGAAAACACACTCAATCAGTTGCTTACCGAGATGGATGGATTTGGAACCAACTCCAATGTAATCGTATTGGCTGCCACCAACCGTGCCGATGTATTAGACAAAGCCTTGTTGCGTGCCGGACGTTTTGATCGCCAAATTTTTGTAGATCTTCCAGACATTCGCGAGCGTAAAGAAATATTTGAAGTACATCTTAAGCCATTGAAAAAAGTGGAAGGTTTAGATACCGATTTCTTAGCCAAACAAACCCCAGGTTTTTCTGGTGCTGATATTGCTAATGTGTGTAACGAAGCGGCCTTAATCGCTGCGAGAAACAACAAAGAAGCGGTAGACAAACAAGATTTCTTAGATGCCGTAGACCGTATAGTTGGAGGATTAGAAAAGAAAAACAAAATTGTAACCCCAGAAGAAAAGAAAGCCATCGCCATACACGAAGCAGGCCATGCGACCGTAAGCTGGATGTTGGAACACGCAGCGCCTTTAGTAAAAGTAACGATTGTTCCCCGTGGGCAAAGTTTAGGTGCAGCTTGGTATTTACCCGAAGAACGCTTGATTGTTCGTCCAGACCAAATGTTGGATGAAATGTGCGCCACTATGGGTGGACGAGCGGCAGAGAAAGTAACCTTTGATCGCATCTCTACAGGTGCTTTGAGCGATCTAGAAAAAGTGACCAAACAAGCTCGGGCTATGGTAACAATATATGGGTTGAACGAAAAAATTGGTAACGTAACCTACTATGATTCGTCAGGTCAAAGTGAATACAATTTTTCTAAACCCTATTCTGAAGAGACTGCAAAAGTAATTGACGAAGAAATTTCGGCCTTGATAGAAAGCCAATACCAACGAGCCATTCAAATCCTGGAAGACCATAAAGACAAATTATACGCGTTGGCAGATATCCTAATTGAAAAAGAAGTTATCTTCAAGGATGACTTAGAATCAATTTTTGGCAAACGTAAATTTGGATCGGAATCGATTGAAGAAGCTGCTGAAATTTCTCCGGTGCATGACAACAACGATGCGGCTGAAAACACAAATGCCGAAAGTGCCGAAACAAGCGCAGAATAAACGAGTTAAATCGATCATTTAATCCAAAAAATCTTAATTCAACTCACAATTGAATTAAGATTTTTTTATCTTTGGATGTTTCCAAAATTTATTAACCACTTAGCGTGCGACTATGAGTCTTTTTAGAAAATTTTTTGGGGTAGGTTCTGAGGCGTCCGACGAAGAAAGTCAGAGTGAATTTAACGCACAAAACCAACCAAACACTCCTGTTGATGAGAGTTTTATGTATAACTTCAAGAAAAACGGAGGCAAATTTTTGTACTGTACAGATCCTGCAGAGGTAAGCGAACAATTTGAAAATATATTAGAAGAAAACGATTGGTTTGAAAGTGAGGTTTTGTGTTATGAGCCCAAATTGCATTCCTTATTGGAGGACAATAAATTAAATTACCAATCTCCTGCCCAACCTAAATTTCTTTTTGCTACCTGTGAAAATTTGATTG
>JAPLEX010000003.1 GCA_026390995.1 Flavobacterium sp. | reverse complement strand
ACCGCAAAATCCAAAAACTGAAAGGAGGGCAAGGACGACGACAAAAAATAAATACTCGTGATGGCCGACATCAGAATGAGGTAGGGCAGATCTACCCCAAACAACAGAAATAAAAAATAATATTGATGCGAAAAAACCAAGTAGCGGCTTAGTCCCAACAGCGCATTTTTTTGGTGAATGTGCGTAGGTATTTTTTTAATTTTTTGCACCAAGCGTTCCAGTGAATAGCCTTTGATGCTGATTTTTTTGATAAGAAAAAGTAGGGTAATTATGCCTGCTGTTCCACCCAAAATCAACACTAACATTTGGGTAGAAATCACGGGGAAATGTGTATTAAAATACCAAAAGCCCAAACTCCCAAACAGTACCGTAATCACCATTTGAATTCCATTGCAGATGAGGTTTAAGAAAATTATTTTTTTGGCTTTTGCTTTTTCAAAAAACAACGCTTTGCCTGCATATTCACCAAAGCCATTGGGCGTAAAAATTCCGGCCGTCAGCGCACCAAAAACTTGTGCCGCCGATTGGCCTACCGATAAGGGGCGAAAGCTTCGCACTAAGTTTTGCCATTTTAGAATTTCAAAATACCGATTCCAAAAACTCAAGCTCAAAACAAATAGGATGTATCCGCTAGAATGCTGGCGAATAGCCGTTTCGAGTTTAGTCCAATCCAATGCTTTTGAGGTGTGGAGCTGAATATAGATAAAATAAAAAGCAGCCACCACCACCGCCCATTTGGCTAGCTGGATCAGTTGTTTTTTTACTCCTGTATTTATCGCATTCATGGCTGCAAAGAAAACCAAATTGGGTGATACTTCCCAATAAATTACCAAGCCAAAACTTAACGCTGCCAAAACTTTGTAGTGTTGTTATTTTTTTTACTTTTAGCGCACTTAAAACCAACCCTAATGAAAAAATATTACCTATTCGTTTGCTTGTTCAGCGCATCCCTATTTGCTCAACAAGGAACCACATGGACCAAAGTTGAGGCTATTACTACAGCACAGTCCAAAAACACAATGCGGGAATCATTCCCCAAATCCTATGAATTGTTTGCTGCCCCAATTGCTGCCATGAAATTGGCCTTGCAAGCGGCACCTAGCAGAATGGCAGCTGCCCAATCTAATGTAATTATTGCAGTACCCAATACCCAAGGGACCATCGAACATTTTCGCGTGTTTGAGTATTCAAATTTTACTCCCGAATTGCAAGCGCGTTTTCCGGGAATTCGTTCTTATATTGGGGTAGGAGTTGAGGATACCATGGCACAAATTCGCTTCAGCATGGACCAAAACGGCTTTCAAGCCATGGTCTTTCGTGTGGGCAAACGCAACGAATTCATCGAGCCTTTTTCTGCCGATGGCTCGGTCTATGCCGTATTTGAAAGCAGTCGTGAAAAGGGCAAATTGCCTTTCACTTGTTCCACAATTGACACACAAGTAGCCACCGATTTGGCAGGTAGAACAACCCAATCTAGTTCGGGTGAATTGCTCACATTTCGATTGGCTTT
>JAPLEX010000030.1:13043-42635 GCA_026390995.1 Flavobacterium sp. | reverse complement strand
TTCAAGGGCTTTCTTTTTGATGATGTAGAAAAATCCAATGAGCAATAAGGCCATGAATACGATCATTTTCAGCATGCCTTCTATGCCCATTTCTTTGAAATTGATGGCCCAAGGATATAAGAAAATTACCTCGACATCAAACAATACAAATAGTATGGCCACTACAAAATATTTTACCGAAAAGGGAATACGGGCATTTCCGTAGGATTCGATTCCACACTCAAAATTTTTGTCTTTGATTTCAGAATTTCGTTGCGGACCTAATTTGCCCGAAATGAGTATGGTTCCTACCACAAACCCTACTGCCAATAAGAGTTGCATAAAAATAGGGAGGTAGTCTAATTGATTGGATTGCATCGGAATTTTGTTTAAAAAAATTTGGCACAAAGATAAGTGTGATTAATTAATTAGCAACGAAAAATTGATTTTTCCTACGGGATTTTTGGGCAGAATTAGGTTATTTTGAATGGTTTTAAATAAGCAATCTCTTGTTCTTAGGAGTTGTTTAATTGCAAGGTTTGGCCTTGATTTTTTTATCGAGGTAATACCGGCCTTTGTTGTGAAATTTATGCATAAAAAAACGTCCCGATACACTCGGGACGTTAAACATTCTAGGAAACAAATATGTATATATTAGTCTTCGATAACTACTACTTGAGCAGCCACTTTACCTTTACGACCTTCTTCTTCTTCATAACTTACTCTGTCACCTTCGCGAAGTTCTTCCGCTTTGATTCCTGATGCATGAACGAAGATGTCTTTTCCTGTTTCTTCATCTGTAATGAATCCATAACCTTTAGATTCATTGAAAAATTTTACTGTACCTGTACGCATTGTAATTGTAATAATAATTTATAATGCGACAAATGTAGGTGTAAAAACAATACAAATGATTTTCTTGTTAAAAATTTTCGAAAAAAATTATTGATTATAAACGTTTTCTGAATAGTATTTAACAATAATCTAGATTAGATTTAATTTTATATGCAATTCTTTTAATTGTTTTTCGTCAATTACCGAAGGTGCATCGATCATGACATCACGGCCAGAATTGTTTTTTGGGAACGCAATAAAATCACGAATAGTTTCCTGCCCGCCCAAAATTGCCACCAATCGATCCAAGCCAAATGCCAATCCCCCGTGAGGCGGAGCACCAAATTGAAAGGCATCCATCAAAAAGCCAAACTGATTCTTGGCTTCTTCAGGCGTAAATCCTAAATAGTTAAACATCAATTGTTGGGTAGCCTTGTCGTGTATACGAATGGATCCACCGCCAATTTCATTTCCGTTTAATACCATGTCATAGGCATTGGCACGTACTTTGCCAGGATCGGTCTCCAATAAATGCATGTCTTCTGGTTTGGGCGAAGTAAACGGATGATGCATCGCGTGGTAGCGTCCGTTCTCTTCATCAAACTCCAACAATGGAAAATCAACTACCCATAATGGCGCAAATTCCTCGGGTTTACGCAAGCCCAATCGGGTGGCCATTTCCATACGTAACGCACTCAATTGGGTGCGTGTTTTATCGGCATTCCCCGACAAAACTAAGATCATATCCCCCGGATTGGCTCCAGTAATTTGGGCCCATTGGGCTAAATCAGCTTGGTCATAAAATTTATCTACTGATGATTTGTAAGTACCGTCAGCATTGCATTTCACATAGACCATGCCGCTCGCGCCTATTTGTGGGCGTTTAATCCAATCTATTATTCCATCTATTTCTTTTCGGGTCAATTCGCCAGCGCCAGGAACCGCTATCCCAACTACCAACTCGGCCGCATTAAACACCGGAAAATCTTTGTGCTGAGCTACTGCATTGAGTTCGCCAAATTCCATTCCAAAACGAATGTCTGGCTTGTCATTTCCGTAGGTTTTCATGGCGTGCTCGTAGGTCATTCTGGGGAATTTATCTACCTCAATGCCTTTGATTTCTTTGAGTAAATGACGCGTAAGACCCTCAAACGTGTTTAATATATCTTCTTGCTCCACAAACGCCATCTCGCAATCAATTTGGGTAAACTCGGGCTGGCGATCGGCGCGCAAATCTTCGTCTCGAAAACATTTTACAATCTGAAAATATTTGTCCATTCCGCCCACCATCAACAATTGCTTAAAGGTTTGTGGCGATTGAGGCAAGGCATAAAATTGGCCCTCGTTCATGCGGCTGGGCACCACAAAATCACGAGCGCCTTCGGGAGTTGATTTGATTAAATAAGGCGTTTCTACTTCACAAAAATCCTGAGCAGAAAGGTACTTGCGCACCTCCATCGCTACTTTGTGACGAAACAACAAACTGTTTTTTACAGGGTTTCTGCGGATGTCGATGTACCGGTATTTCATGCGGATGTCTTCGCCGCCGTCGGTATCGTCTTCTATGGTAAATGGTGGAGTCAACGAGCCATTGAGGACGGTAAGTTTGGAAACCAAAATCTCAATATCTCCGGTAGTCATTCCCGCGTTTTTGGATTCGCGCTCAATGACTGTTCCTGTTACTTGGATCACAAATTCTCTTCCAAGTGTTTTTGATGAATCGAACACGGCTTTGTCCGTCCGGCTTTCGTCAAATATCAATTGGGTAATGCCATAGCGGTCACGCAAATCAACCCAATTCATAAACCCTTTGTCTCTTGACTTTTGAACCCAACCGGCTAAAGTTACTTCAGAATTGATGTGCGTGGCGTTCAATTCGCCACAGGTATGACTTCTATACATGCTTTCTATTTTAGTGTGCAAATTTAGGACTAATTCTGAATTTTACCGGCTGAGGCCTTAATTTTACTTAAAATATTTCAACTAAAATTAAAGAAGCCATCTAGCGCTTGCTCGGAATTGTAAGTCATAAAAAAAGCGCTCATGTGAGCGCTTTTTTTATGACTGTATAATAAACTATTGTTTTACAATTCGTTTTACAATTTTGTTGGTTCCATTGGTAATTGACACCAAGTAAATCCCTGCTTGTGCATTTTCTAACTGCACTGTTTCAGCAAATACACCTTGGTTTGCATACGAGTTGGCGAATATTTTTCGTCCACTTAAATCGTGTACTTCAATCGCGATTTTTTCGCTTGATTGAGCGGTAAACGCAACGGTAAATGATCCGTTATTTGGATTAGGATACAAGGCAAAGTTCTCAAATCCGAATTCTGGTGTGGCCAAAAATTGGGTTGACTGTGAACAAATTTCAATAGAAAATGAGTTGATGCTTCCTGAATCTGGACCCGTTACCACGTCTTTAAATCCAAATTGCCAGTTTCCTTGTTGGCTAAAACCGCTCAAGGTGTTCAAATTGGCATTTGACGGAGCAAATGTACCTTGTAATGGGCTGGCACAAGCTAATGCTGGTCCTTGGCTGTCAAATGTGGCATTCATGTTGGCATTGCCTGTACAGTGTTGGTTGTAATAGGTTAAAATGGTACCTCCTGGACGAATAACAGCCATTTGTAAGTTCTGTAAATTGGTATGGGTAGCATTAACCGTAATGTTCACATCGCTAATAATTCCAGCAGTTGGCACATTGATGGCTTTTGTAGTCCATGTATTGGTTCCGTTGTTTAAATTGAAGGCGGCGCCTGAATAATTATAGGTCACGCAATTGGTCACCACTTCGTATCCAATATAAAACACTTTTGAGTTTATGGCGTAATAAATGTTAGCTGTTGGCTCGATCATCAAACGACAAGTTAACGAAGCAGGAGTTGCTGGAACTATAATGTCTTCATTTCCATCATTTGGTGTATCAGCGGCCAAGGTATAAGGAAAAGTAATTCCTCCATCGATTGACAATTTAATGTTTACATTGGCTGATCCAGCTAAAGTATTGGCGTTATTCACATCCCAGGTAATGGTTTTGGTTGCCCCTTGAGCCCATGCTTCTCCTAAGGTGTTTTGAGAAGTTACAGCAAATGGCCCAACTGTTGCACTTGTTGTAACTGTTATTGACGTCGTGTTAGTTTGTTGATTCCCGCCTGCATGGTTGTCTCTAGCAGTAAAGGCAAATTTTGAATTTCTACCCGTTGAATTAATTGATTCCCACTGTGTTGACAAAACCCCAGACAACACACTAGCATAAGCAGGCATATATCGGTTTGGTGAGTTACTCGGCGGAAACGATCGGAAATTTGGACCAGTAGCTTTTGTGGGCGAAGCCACACTGTTGGCCCCAGAAGAAGTTGTTCCTGCGCTATCAATTGATTCCCAAGTGTAGGTCATTGCATCTCCGTCAGGATCTGTAACCACTCCTTTTAGTATATAAGGTGTGCTTTTAGGGATGGTAAAAACTGTAGTAGGATTTGAGGTATTGGCCGAAGGCACTGGAAACGTGATTACCGGTATGGCATTGTTGGTAATTGGTGTACTTATTGGACAGGTTTTTGTGCCTAAATTGGTTTGAATTTGCTTGATATTCGCAAAAGTGAAATACGCGTCAGAATTGTTTTGAATATCGTAACTGGTAAGTCCTGCGTAGCCCATAATAGTAGATCCACTACCAGGTTCTACATTCACCCCTGAGCCTTCCGTTGCATAAGAGAAACTGTGATTTCCACCCAATTGGTGACCCATTTCGTGTACCACATAATCGATGTCAAAAGTATCTCCAGCAGGTATATTATTAGAGGGTGATGTAAACGCACTTCCTTTTTGACCATCTACACAAACACAGCCAATGCAGCCTGCGTTTCCACCACCACCTGATGCGCCAAATAAATGCCCAATATCATAATTTGCATCGCCAATTACGCTGGTTAAGTTAGTTTGCAATTCTGCGTTCCATGCACCACCAGATCCAGTAGCTCCATTAGAATAAGGATCTGTGTTGGCGTTGGTATACACCACTAAGTTATTGTTGGCAATGATGTTTAAGTGTAAGGCCAAGTCTTTCTCCATAACCCCATTTACACGGGTCATGGTGGCATTCATTCCACCCAAAGCGCCGGCTACGGTTCCGCCATAATAAGCGCCGTATTCGCCCACGCAAGAAAGGGCTAAACGCATGGTTTTATAGGACAAATTGCTTGCTCTATTGGCAATAGCTGGGTTGTTTAAAATCCCTTGCGCTACCACTTGGTCTACTGTGTTGCAGGCAAAAGGCAAGCGAGGAGTTGTTCTAGATTTAGCATCAAACAACACATAAACCGAATGATCTTTGGTATACGGCTCAATGAATTCGTTGCCATTATCGGCACGCAAAACCATGGTTTGCACGCCCATTGGATCAATACTAAAATTAATGGTGGAGGAGTTGTCTATAGCACTGTAGCCAGAATACGAACGAATGTTTGGGTATTGTGCCTGAAGTGCAGGGTCAAAATTAGAGTTTTCCCAAACTAAGAATTTTTCCAATTCACCTGCGGCAGTTGGAAAATAAACTTCAGCTCCTTCTTGGCCAGAAAATTTTGCTGGAACGGCAATTAAAGCTTGTTTGAATTCGGCCAAGTTTAATGTAAATAATACTTGATTTTCAG
The DNA here is from genome assembly GCA_026390995.1 of Flavobacterium sp. GTDB lineage: Bacteria > Bacteroidota > Bacteroidia > Flavobacteriales > Flavobacteriaceae > Flavobacterium. The sequence goes on along the minus strand of JAPLEX010000030.1, from coordinate 37,170 downwards.
AATACGAACTTGTTCTGATAAGTGATTCTGGAGCAAATTGGGAAGTTGAAAGCTTTTTCCAAGCACCAAAATTTTGGGCAACTACTTGTGTACATACACACAAAATCGCAACGAATAGTAAAGTTTTTTTCATTTTATAGTTGTATAATAATAGGAGGTAAAAATAGTATATTTTTTGATTTTTTAAAGTTTTAGACTTGTATTTTAGAAAAATTAGCTTGTTAAAATTTGACATTCATCCTATTTATCGCTGATTTATCATTTTGGATGGTTAAATTTGGCGCAATTTAAAATTAGGTGTTTTGACTTTATTTCAAGGGATTGATTATTATACTGCCAAGGGCAAAACCGTGCTTACCATTGGCACATTTGACGGGGTTCACAAAGGACATCAGCAAATCATTCACCACCTAATTGAAACGGCAAAACAAGAAAATTGCAGCAGCCTTATCCTTACCTTTTTTCCTCATCCTCGATTGGTTTTACAAGGCGACACTTCCATTCAGTTGCTCAACACAATTGAAGAACGCAAAGCTTTGCTAGACAAAACAGGGGTTGACAATTTAATCGTGCACCCGTTTGACGAGGCCTTTTCGTCCTTGACCGCCGAGGAATTTATAGAATCCGTGCTAGTCAAAAAGTTGCAGGTGCATCAAATTATTGTGGGGCATGACCATCGATTTGGCAAAAATCGCACCGCTGACTTTCACGATTTGGTAGCGTATGGAAAAAAATACGGTTTTCAAGTCACGCAAATAGCCGCCGAAATGCTCAACGAAGTAAACATCAGCTCGACCAAAATTAGGACAGCTTTACTGCAGGGCAATATAAAATTGGCCAACGGCTATTTAGGACATCCCTATCAACTAAACGGAAAAGTGCAAAAAGGCAATCAATTGGGACGAACCATAGGGTTTCCCACAGCCAATTTATCAGTGTCTGAATCCTACAAACTGATTCCCAAAAATGGCGTGTATTTGGTGCAAAGCGAAATGAATCAAAAGCGGGTGTTTGGACTCATGAACATTGGCATTCGCCCTACTGTAGATGGAAAAACACAAACCATAGAAGTGTTTTTCTTGGATTTTGAGGGCGATTTATACAACCATCACGTGCAAGTTGAATTGCTTGATTTTATTCGCGCGGAACAAAAATTTGAATCGCTTGACGCCTTAAAAATTCAACTAGAAAAAGACAAAGAATGGGCCATACAAGCAATTGCTTCGAGACAAGAATTGGCCAAATAAACTTTTTACTTCTTGACTAATTTGCTACTTTTAACCCATTCAAAATAAAACGGTATGCAGCCTACAAAACACAATTGGACCAAAGAAGAAATTATTGCCATCTACAACAAACCCGTAATGGATTTGCTTTATGAAGCGGCCACTATCCACAGAGTAAATCACGATCCAAATGTGGTGCAAGTTTCTACACTTTTATCGATAAAAACAGGCGGGTGCCCCGAAGATTGTGGCTATTGTCCACAAGCGGCGCGCTACCACACCAATGTGGAAGGCAATGATTTGATGTCGGTGCAACAAGTTAAAGCACAAGCTTTGCGTGCAAAATCGGGCGGTTCCTCTCGCGTATGCATGGGAGCAGCTTGGCGAAATGTAAAAGACGGCCCAGAATTTGACCAAGTGTTAGAAATGGTGCGTACCATCAACAAATTAGATATGGAAGTGTGCTGTACTTTGGGTATGCTCACCGAAAACCAAGCCAAACGATTGGCTGAGGCCGGACTTTATGCCTACAACCACAACTTAGACACCTCCGAAGAATACTATAAAGAAGTAATTTCTACGCGCGGGTTTGAAGACCGTTTGCAAACCATAGACAATGTGCGCAAAACCAATGTAACCGTTTGTAGCGGTGGAATTATTGGGATGGGCGAAACTATTGAAGATCGTGCAGGCATGCTCGTAGCCCTTTCTACCTTAAACCCACAACCCGAATCGGTGCCTATTAATGCATTGGTAGCCGTTGAAGGCACACCCATGGAAGACGAAAAACCTGTAGAAATCTGGGAAATGATACGGATGGTAGCCACCACAAGAATTGTAATGCCCGAAACGCAGGTGCGCTTGTCGGCTGGAAGAACCAATATGAATCGGGAAGGTCAAGCCTTATGTTTCTTTGCGGGAGCTAATTCTATTTTTGCAGGGGACAAATTACTCTCTACGCCAAATCCTGATGTGAACGAAGACATGAAAATGTTTGAACTTTTGGGATTGGTTCCGCAGAAACCTTTTACAAAAGTGATGCAACCACAAACCGTTGAGGCAGAAGATTCACAATACCAACCAATGGGAGAGAAACCAAAATGGTCAAGACCTGGCCATGTGATTGAGCGCAACCTAGAAGCTTCAGGAAAAAAATAGTTACAGACTCACTTTTACCGAACTAGAATTTCCGTCTTGCAACTCCGTTTTTACCAACACCACTTGCGAAGGAATAGCTAATGGAATTAAACAACGGGTAGAATTTCCTAACTGGCTAGACAATAATCGTCCTAGCAAATCATAAATTGCAACACTCTTTATTGAAGATTCCGTGCTTTGAACGGCAATTCCTTCTGTTGTTTTTTGAGCAATTATGGTTGAAATGGTTCTGGTTTCATTTTTGGCATACACCCCTACAAAAGGAACAAAGCGCAATACAAAGCGTGAACTAAATTCGCCAACGGCGCTGTAAAAGGTGTAGGCGCCTTGGTTTAAATCATGGGTGGTGTGCAATAAAGTATCTTCCAAATAAATGGATTGCTGGATGAACAAGCCTTCTTTTCTGTCAATCCCTACACTAAAATTGCCTGAAACCGCTGCTTTATATCCTATAGTAAAGTGATCTTGGGAAGAAAATGGGAAGCCATTGGTTTGTATAGCCAACTGTTTTGAGCCATTGGAAGTATAAAAATTTACATAATTGTTTCCGTTTAGCACTTCCCCGTCAAAACCACGATCATAGCCATTTGTCGCTTGGGCGTGATACCCCACCATCAGTTGCTTGAATGCGCCTTGGGCATTGGTAAGATTTAACCAGATTCTATCAGAAGCGGGGGCTATATAGGCTGATGGAGTTGCCGTTTCTTGTCTGAAAAATTCATTGTTGTTGGTCGCTAATCGCATGTTATTATAAAAACTCACATTGCCATTGGCCAAGCCTTTGATGAAAAAGCTTTGCCCCGACGCAATTTTTCCAGTCGGAATTTGAGTATTCAACCCTGAGCTGGTTGAGGCCGATGTGCCCACTGTTCCCGAATAATTATAAACTGCATAATCATTGGAGGAATACACATTATTGGCGAGTGCCGTATTGTGCGTCCACAAATAAATAGTACCCTCTACCACACTGGCATTTTCTGGAAAAGACAAAAACGCATTGGCACTCAATGCAGAGGGATATGGATTGCCAATTAAATTTAAATTACTTGCGCCCAATGCGATCGGGGTTTGAATAAATCCGTTATTGGGTACTCCGTTAAATTCACCCGTATCAAAAATGGTTGGGGTAACAATGTCAAAGGTTTGGGGAGCTCTTATAATGTAGCCTTTTCCGATGGACATGGTAGTACTGTTGGGCACATTCACCCAATTGCCAATAATTGAATCAAATTGAAAATATTTATCCGACAAGGTTAAGGGCGAAAAAGAAAAAAGCGATTGACCTGCTACTGGTGAAGACCAATAGGTGAAATCATATCTGCGCATGGGGGTGCTAAATCGCTTAATTATTGCCGCACCTACATTGGTTGCAAAATCATTTTTTTGAATCAGTACGCCGTTGTTGTCTACTTGAAAAACACCTTTGTTGTCCACATCGCTTTCTATGCTAAACGTAGTGTTTGGACTAACAACCACGGTTTTACCCGCATTGATTTGACACTTGCATGCCGACACATTGCCGTTGGTAGCCGAGCTATAATTGCCGTTAAAGATGGCTTTGGTATTGCTTGCCGGAACTCCATTGCTCCAGGCTATTCCGTTCCAAGTGGTGGCCACTTCTCTTCGACCATATAAAAAGATGTTGTCAAGCGCCCAAATTTCATTGACATTGGCATTCAAAGTGATCTTAATTTTTAAGGTTGCCGATTTGGGCAATTTGCCTAAAGTAATCGAAGAATAACCAGTGTTTGTGAGGTAACCGCCGCCGCCAGGATTGAAGTTGTTGGAAATTCCGTCGCCATCATAGTTTTGATTTACGATTCCTGTTCCTGAAACAAACGACCATTTGGCATTGGTATTTCCCTGAACTAACAACTCATTAGAATAGGTAGTTCCGCCATTTGTGCTCACCGCTACAATCATACGGTCAAGCGCATCCATTCCCTCGGTAGCAATACCTGCTATTGCAGCCAATCTAAAATTCAATTGCAAATCAGCATAGGCCGAAGCATCTATAGTTGCAAAGGTAACCACTACGGTACTGTTGCTCACTTGCAAGCTTTTGGTGTCTATAAATCTATTGGACATAATCACCCCATTGTCTGCCGCAGCGCCATAACCAACTCCCGCTGCTACAGTTATCGCACCCGTATTGGTGTAGGTCCATGCCGGGCCGGGCGTGAGAGGTAATTCAAAATTTTGCATCCCCACAATTTCGGTTGGGCCCAAATTACATGGCATATAATCTACCCCATACCCACTCAAAGCAAAAGTATACGGGTTTTCATTCGAGTCATTGTTGACCATAGACAGCAAGGCATTGCGTTGTCCTGTAGCCGAAGGATCAAAACGAACCACAAAAGTAGTAGTAGCCCCAATAGCCACTGAAGCAGCTGGTGGTGTAACCACCGTAAAATCGGCCGCTTGTATTCCGGTAATTGTAATCGCGCCTATACTTAATGCTAAAGTTCCGGTATTGGTAATGGTGTAGGTACGATCTAAGGTTCCTGTGGCGACATTCAAATAATCAAAAAAGGTGTGGTTAAAAGCCGAGGTTGTCGTTGCACCACTCAGGATGGCTTGTGTATTTCCAGTCACATCAATTTCTGGCATCAATCCGGTGCCTTGTACTAAAAAGGTAAACGGGCCTTCGTCGGGATCGTTATTGGGAATGGTCACCAACGCCGAACGAATTCCGCCACCAGTGGGTGTAAATTGTATGGTAAAATTCTTGGTGTATCCGGGCAATAAGATATTGCCAACTGGTGGCGTAATCACCGAGAAATCTCCCGGATTAGTTCCGCTTAAAAACACATACGGAATTGCGCCAGATAGTAATACAGGGGCGTTTTGAGGGCAATCATTTCGAATGATAAAGTTTTTGGGAACACTTGTCCCCACTGCTGTGGAGCCAAACAAGGTGTTGTTGATGGTGGTTGGCACCAAGCTGCCACTGGTTACTATGCTCAATCCACCACCAATTGGTCCGCCATTAATTCGGATATCGGGAATGGGTATGATACCATAGCCCTGAATGTCAATCCAATAGGGGTTTTCGTCACTGTCATTGCTAAAAATGTTGATCCGCGCCGAATGCAATCCTTGAAAACTTGGGTCAAACGTAATGGTTAAAGACAAATAACTGATGGTTGCGCTGGCAACCGGAACATTGCCTATGGGTACGACGCCTAATATGGTAAAATTGGCAGCATTGACTCCCGTAATGGTAACGTTAGTAATATTTAAAGGCAAAGCGCCTAAATTTTGAATAAAATAGGTTATGGATTGTACCGTATTGATGGTTGAAATTGGGGCGGTTATCGGGGCATAGTCGGTGCCTTCTCCCACGGTTGGGGTAGTATCGCCCGAGAACACGCTACTGCCATAGGCCGTAATGTTTATTTCTGGAGCCGGTGAACCATAGGCTGCGGTGATGTTAATGTCATCTAAGCCAAACTCATCACTGTTGCTTGTACCCGAAATAATTTCAGGCGTCCAACGGATGTAGTAAAACGATCCGGGAGCTAAATTTAAACTCCCAATGATGATTAATCTAGAAGGAGACAGTGTCTCTACGTGAACCCACTGAAAGTCGTCGGGAACATCCGGAGAAGCATAATTTAAGGCCGGTTCGTTGGTAAATAGGGTGTTATTTGCTGAGTGAGAAAAGGTCAATGAGGAGGAATTGATCTCGTCATTTCGGACAAATAAATCATAGGATATGGTTAATTGGGTAATGTTGGTGGTGCCGTTGTTTTTAATTTTTAACGTAATGGTTCCTGGATCAAAATCGGATAGCCCTGGCTGAATGAGCAAGGCCGGATTTACATCCGAACTCGGTGTGTCGGTATAGGCATATATTCCGGGTGTTATTACGGCTGTTGGGGAGGGCCCACGTGCAAAATCATCCAAGGTTTGTGTGCCGCCAAACAATAAATTTCCATAACTCCACCCTTTTACTTCCCAGGCATTAGAATTTAGTCGTCCGGGTAAAACCGGATTGGGCTGAAACCCTGCTGCAGTAAATGCTGTACTTGGAGCAGTTCCAACGGTGGGTTGCATGGTGTTTGAAAAATCAATCAGAGCAGACGGGGCAGTATTACTTACCAACACTTGAGATTGAATCTCAGTGGTTCCTATAAGGAAAAACGAAAAAAGAAGTAAATAAATAATTCTCATTTGTAGTAAGTTGTTGTACGCTCTATTGCCTTAGACATGAGTTGTGTCTAAACAAACATACAAAGAAAACAAATACAGCGAATTAGCCGCTATTCTAAATCGATAATTTGATAAAAAAAATCGACGAAAAGTAAAAAAATAATAAGAAATCTAGTAGCCGATTTTTTTAGTGCAATGCGCGCCCGATTTCAAATACACTCGAACCAATACAACCGACTGATTTAAAACTTCTTGCACGGTAAATTGAGTAGCAGAAAGACCTGCTTGACTATAAAGTTTTCGGCCCAGTAAATCATAAATCTCCACGCGCTCTATATCTTCTTGGGCTGATACAACTTCAAGTTGATTATTGCGTTTGAAAATCTGCACCTTAGTTGCCAAAGTTTCAAATGGATTTACGGCCAAATTAGGCATGTATCGAATCGCGAATCGCTGGTCAAATCTGCCCGAATTGGTGGTGAATGTATAGGGTGATTGTGACAAATTATGCAACGTATTCAATTCGTGGTCTTCCAAATAAATGGGTTGATTTTGTTGCGCAAATAGGCCTTCGGCGTCATCTACCTCGATGGTAAATAAACCAGAAATAGCAGCAAAATAGCCCAATGGTACTTCATCAGTTGCTGTAAAAGTAGGTCGCGCTTGAATGCGGTAATTGGAGGCGCCAATTGTTGAATAGAAACTCAGGTAATTTTTGGTTTGTGCAACCAAAGCATCATAGGCAAAATCAGCTTCGTAGGTAGCCTGGTCAAAATAACCTATGAGTTGTTGGCTAAACATGCCGTCGTTATTTTTTAAATTTAACCAGTAGCGATTGATGGTATTTTGATCGGCAGTTTCAGCTGCAGCTACCGGTCTAAAAAACTGGGAATTCGAATAGGTTTTGTTGCGCATGCTGTTGGTAAACTGCACATTGGTGGGCGTTACAGCTTCAACCATAAACGCTTGTCCTGCGCCAATTTTTCCATTTGGCAAGGCGCTCCCCGTGTAACTGGTTCTTGTGCCACCTGTTTTATTGTACACCGCATAATCATCCGAGATAAAATTTTGAGCATCAGGCCCCGGATTCGATACGGAAATGGCGCCCACATGTGTCCAAAAATACAAGGATCCACTCGTGTTGAGGTTGGCGTCAATAAACGCATTCGCATCAATAGAAGACGGATACGGGTTCCCAATTAAATTATAATCATCCGAAGGGTCACTGGCATTTGCGCTTAAGCTTAAGGGCGTTAGAATAGTGCCTGTATTTACCGTTCCTGTATACGTTACCGAAATGGGCGCCGATGGATAAGACGCTTGAGTAGTAGGCATCATGATCGCGTAGCCTTTCCCGGGAGACATGCTTGCTGCAGCTCCGGCAAAAGTCCACGCATAGGGCGCTGCATCATCAAAACCGTCGGGCACATTGGCTGTTACCACACCCAAATTGTTTATGGTTTGGGTGTCCGAGAAATTTGCCGTGTTGAAGCTAAACGAATAATCGGTGCGCCAGCTGGGGAAAGTAGCCCCCAAATTGGCGGCTGTAATGGGAGAAGACCAATAGGTATAATCAAATTTATCAAAGGGAGCTGTATTGCGAGATACTTGTATCGTTCCGTTATTGGTAACCAGTCCTGCGTTTTCAATCATAACCAAGGAACCACTGTCTTGAATTTGTAAAGTAGCATTGGCTTGCACGGTTAAGTCATTTTGAATATTGATGTAAGAATTGGTCGTGAGTGTTGCCGTAACACCAGAATTTATGGTTAAACTACAGGCATCTATATTGCCATGTGTCGTCGTATTATAATTGCCTGCCAAAATAGCCGCAGTAGAAATTGTTGGGGAAGTTGGCGACCAAGCCAAGCCATTCCATGTTACAGCCGAAGTAGCCGTCACTTTTACCGCATTCGAAGCTGTATAGCAGGTGGCTGAGTTTTCGCGCACTTGACAATAAAATTGGTAACCGTCAATCCCACTCACATCACTCAGGGCTAAGGTGGAGGTGGTTGTTCCGGTGTAAATTCCAGTGTTAGTTAAGGCCAACCAAGTAGTTGTATTGGGTGCTACGGCATACCATTGGTAGGCCAATTCTTGCGCATCGCCCGAGCCATTGTACCCTTCGGAAGCCGTTACACTGATGCTGGCTGATTTACAAGTAGGCGTATACGTGGGTTGCGTGATAATTACTGGAGGTAAACTCGTCGAGGTAAAGGAGTACAACCCAATGTTGGAGTAGTCATTGGTGCTGCACGAAGCTAAACCTGTTCCTGCCCAATTGACAACATTCCAGTCGTTTACAACAAACAACGAAGTAGGCAGAGTTCCGGTAGGTTTGCGTCTAAACGTAGCCCCGCGATCGCCTAAGCCTAATCCATCAGCCCAATTGTTAGAGCCAAATACACCAAATGAATCGATACTATTTCCGTTTTTAAATAAGCCGATGTGATCATTGCCGTTCACATCAAAGTTTATTCCGCCCGAAATAGATCCCGTCTGATTGGCAAGCGAGCCATCTCCTCCAGGCGTAGTGCATAATCCGTCACTTCCGATGGAAACTACAAACGTATTTCCGCTAGCCAAATTGACATTAGATAAGGCTAGCGTACTCGAATACGCTCCGCCATTGCTGGCTGTTTTAAGGCTGTAATTGGCCAAGTTGACCGTGGCGCCGGTTCCGTTATATATCTCTACATAAGAAAGGCCTCCGGCAGTAGCGTCGGTCACTTCGCTTAAAAATAACTCTGGGGAAATGAGATTGGATTGGCAACTGCTAGCGTTAAAATCAAGAACGGTAAATGGCGCAGCTACTGTACAGCCTAATGAATTCGTAATTACAATAGAACCTGTAGTCGCCAAATTGGGTACCAAAACTTTAATTTGAGCAGCCGATACTGGGATAATCGAAGCGGTCAATGTATTGAAAGCCGCACTGATACTGGGTAAAAATGGGGCCGAATTGGTCAAGGTAATTTCTGTTCCTACCGGACCTGAGGTGGGTGTAGCCGTAAGCGTTTCTACCGCGCAAAATCCAACTCCAGTAAAATTGATTACGTACGGATTTTCAGTGCCCGAAGGATCATTGTTTGGAATGCTTATCGAAGCGGTATACGTTCCTGCCGTGAGCGGATATAATCGAATGGTAAAGGTCGTCGTTCCGGTTGGGCCCAAAACGGGACTAGCATATGCCGAAAGAATACTATACTCTGAAGCACCCGTGAGCGTGGTTGCAGCTAGATTTAAATTTTGTTGCCCTAGATTTTGGATGGTAAATACGACATCGGTGAAATTTCCGAGTCCGGTATTGGCAAAGGTATATGTGGAAGCCGTGAGGTAATTGGTTGCGCCTTGGGTCACATTAATTTCGGGATCGCGGTAGCCTTTGGTTACCCGAGTAGTGACCACCAATTGCGTACAATCAATCGTTAATGTATTGGCTGCCGAGGCCACGCCATTGTTGTACCAAAGACTGCCGCTCCATTGATTGGACAAACACAAACCCTCATTTCCAACCACATCAGTTGGGTAATAGGTGCTATTGATCTGGTAATTGGTAGGGCTCAAAGTGAGCGGGCGTTTCATTTCCCAATAACGGGTAATGTAATCGGTTGAAGCATCAAGGGCGGGATCTTTCACGTCATTCACAGAAAAAGCAACATACCCTAAACCAGAATATGTTCCACCAGTTAAGGTAATAGATACCGGGGCATATTGCATGCCGTCAGCTGAAGCGGTATTGTCTCCAATAGGAAAGGTATAGGTGCCCGCTGCCGGGATAAATTTTCGAACCGAGGCCAAAGGGGTTGGCGCTGAGCAGTCTGCGATGATGAAATTGGTGGGTGATGCGCCGCTGATATTGGCCGCAGCTCCAATAGCCAAAATATTATTTCCAACATCCAAAATTCCATTTGACAAAACCAAGGCCGTATTGATAGTTAAAGTAGAACCTAGCACTGCGCCAATATTACCCGAGGTTCTATTGATTGTGAGCGTGGCTAAATTAGAAAAAGGAGTTGTCGTGTTAAATTTTAAGATCCCTATACTACCGGTTCCCAATAAAGTAAGATTGGAAGTAGTGCTTCCTCGGAAAGTTCCTGTGCCAAAAATGGTATTGGTTACTCCCGGAGTTCCAATTATCAGTGAATTTCCGTTGATGTCAAAACTGTCTAATGTAGCGCTAAAGCTGATGGCATTTCCTCCCAAAGGTGCCGATACCGTTAAGCTGCTCAGTAATTGCACTAGTGTATTTCCGACGCTGGGCTGAAACACCACATAAGGAATGGTTAGTGCAGAACTAGAGAAAATCGTCTGGGTTCCTGTTTTAGTGAAAAACACTGCGCGATTGTTGCCATTAAACGTTCCGGTATTGCTCAAATTTCCAGCCAATTTAAAATCATCTCCATTGGCCTCTCCTAAAGTGAGTGTCCCGGCATTAATTAAGTTTCCGCCAATGACCATGGGCCCACCTGCCGAAACCGCCCCAAAATTCATGTGCAAGGCCGATCCTGTATCTATTGTTAAATGGGTTGCTATCGCTTTTATGCCAACAGCGCCTGCTACAGCTCCATTGATGTAGTTTAGTGTGGTATTATTGCTAATTTGAACCGCATTGGGATAACCAGGAGTGGAGCTAATGGTACCCACACCCAATGCACTCCATTCAAAACCGCGGCCATACACTCCCGAAGGATTATATACTAAAATAGAGGCCGAACCATAAACGGGCGCAGAAAGGAAAAACCCGCCACTATCAATTCGGCAGGTGCCGTTAAGCAAGAGTGTGCTTGTATTTAATGTAATGCCAGCGGCTGTAGAAAACGTACCCCCAACCGAACGATTGGTAGAAGTCATCGCTATTCCCCCTGCTAGTACTGCTACATTATTGGGTCCGTTGGTCACCGGCCAATAGACATGGTTGTTGGCCACACCATAGGTTGTTGATGTATTAAAATTCAAAGCCGCCGTGGTATTCATGTAGGTAAAATCGGTCCCCGATGCGAATCCTCCGTTGCGCAATTCAAAGGCGCCATATACTTTGGTGGTTCCGGTGCGGGTTAAAGCTGTATTGGTATATACGGTATGACCCAGCGAAATAATCACGTTGTCGGTAGCAGTTGGCACCGCATTGGTTGACCAGGTGCTGGCCACATTCCAATCTCCTGAGGTAACTGAAACTGGGCCTAAACTTTGGGTTGTTCCGTTTAATTGCACATTGACAAAGCCTGGAGAAAGCGTGGTAGTGGCCATGTCAAATCCTCCTGTACCAAGCACGCCTGTTCCACCGTAACCATAAAGTCTAAAAGTAGTTGCGGTACTGAGGTTAGTTAACCCTGATATTGTTATGGTGTTTCCGTTGCTTAAAGAAGTTAGTGCGGTAAGCGCGCCCAAATTTGCAGTGTAGCCATCAACCGATGAGCGCAATGCAATATTAAGTGGCCCTGTCCCCGAACGGCCCCAGCTGAACACAAACGAAGTAGGTGTAAACGCGTAATTAAAATTGGGGGTGACTACAAATTGAATGTAGTTGTTTCCGGCAATTGCCTCGGCCAAAGTGTTGCCTGCAACTGTATTTCCGGAATCAAACCAACTGGTTCCCCCAAAACGAAAACCATTCCCAGCAGGCACTATTCCGGCGCCAAAAGTTAAATCGGCAGCCGTAATATTGGCATTGTTAAAAACACTGGGTTCTGTGAGCTCTGTACCCGTATTGCCATAGGTATTCCATTGCAATAATTGGGCATAGCCACCAGTCGTGATGCATAACAGCAAAAAAACTACGACAAATTTGAGTTTCATGTACAGGTATTCGGGTGTCTTTGTGTTAATCGAAATGGGGCCAACAAAAATAAAGTTAATTTGTGCTAATTCAGTACTTTTATGTTATTTTATTACAAACAATCAACTTCCCTATTTTGGATTCAACTAGTCCTATTTCGTACAAAGATGCCGTTCGCAAAATTGAACATTTTTGTGCCTATCAGGAACGTTGTCACCAAGAGGTTGAAACCAAGCTCTACAGCTTCAAACTAAGCAGTCACGAAATTGCCGAAGCGATAGCGCACTTGCTTGCCCACAATTACCTCAACGAAGAACGATTTGCTTGCTTGTTTGCCATCAGTAAATTTCATCAAAAAAATTGGGGACGAAAGAGAATTAGCTTAGAGCTTAAACAACGAAAAATATCGAGTTACCTCATTAACAAAGGCCTTAAAGAAATTCCTGAGCACGAGTATTCAAACACTTTTGAGCAAATTACCTTGCGTTTTTGGGAATCGTTGTCGGAAAAAAACAGCCTGAAAAAACGAAAAAAGTTTTGTGATTACTTTTTGCGCAAAGGCTGGGAAAGCGATTGGGTTTATGAAAAAGCGATGGCCTTAGAAAAAGAAAATTAGGGTTTCCCCACCAAAATACTCACGGCATTCCCGCCAAATCCTACCGCATTGATTAGAATTTTTTTCAAGGGTTTTGTTGTCTTAGTTGCCGTCAAATAGGGCACCGGAATAAACACTTGTTCTCGCAGCATCATTACAGCCAACTCCAAACTCAGTAAGCCCGAAGCGCCCAAGCTGTGTCCGATCTTCCATTTGTTGGAGGTGAGCAAAGGCAATGATTCGCCAAACACTTTTTGCACGGCTTTGTATTCGGCGCTGTCGCCTTTTAGGGTTCCCGGCGCATGCAGAATAATGGCATCAATCGAATCGGAATCATGCCCTTGCAAGGCCATTTTCATCGATTTTTGAAAACAGTCGGCTTCAGCGGTAATCGATACATTGTGCGCCAACAATTCGGTGGCAAAGCCAATGCCTTCAATAATTGCCATAGCATTCGCTTTGCGTCCTAATTCCAAACAACAGGCAACTGCTCCTTCTCCCAAGACCATTGAATTGGTTTTTTTGGATAAATCCATCGCACGGCAAGGGTAATCTTGATTTTCGCGGGCATAAATTTTCATGGCCTGCATTTGGGCCACCGTAAATTCGGTGAGTGGTGCTTCACTGGCTCCCACTAAAAACTGCTTGGCCATGCCCGATTGCAACCATGCTATGCCATTGAGTACCGCATGAAACCCAGTTGAACAGGTAATCGAATGCGAGATTTCGGGGCCTTGGGTTTGCAAATCTTGGGCAATCCAAGAAGATATGTTTCCTAAGGTTGTGGTGGGCGAACTCAAGGTGTGGGCTGATTTGTTTTGTAAAAAATCGGCATGATAGTGCTCAAACAAAGTGGTCGCTCCGCGAGAAGATCCAAAGTTTATTCCAAAAGAATCGTCTGCTTTCCATTGGGCCATTTGCACCGCCATTCTGGAAACCGCGATAGCATTGATCACCGATTTATCAAGCAAATGGTAATTTGGATTTTCTTCGCGCAAAGCATTAACCCAGGTTTGAGTAGCTGAATTCAAAAAACCCGCATACGCTTTTCTGGTGCCAAAATTAGCTAGTGTGAGGTGATGTTTGGGCGAAAGGTAGTGCTGCCAGATCTCTTCCGGACGATGTCCTAAAGGAGAAACTGAAGCGAGCGCGGTAATGGAAACAGCTGTTTGCACAAGAATTATTTGTCGCAAAGGTCGCAAAGTTTTGGACGTAGCTAAGAAAAAAATTAGAATACCTTACTCCTGCACCTCAACCAATGCATTTTCAATGACTTGGTAAATTTTTTGTAGCTGTTCTGCCGTGATAACGTAGGGCGGTAAGATATAAATGGTGGAGCCAACCGGTCTCAATACAACTCCATTTTCTAGAAAATAGGCATACAACTTATTGCGCAACGAGCCATAATAGGCTTGGTCGCTTTCGGTTTTGATTTCTAAGGCAAAAATTACCCCCAAAACCCGGGTTGTTTTTACCCGCGGATGAGCCTGCATTTTTTGTTGAAACTGAAGATGTTGGGTATGAACTGCTTGGATTTGCTCTTGCATCTCTACGGATTCTAATAATTGCAAGCTGGCAATCGCGGCAGCACAACCCGTAGGATTTGCAGTAAACGTATGCCCATGAAACAAAGCTTTGTTGGTGTCCTCACTATAAAACGCATCAAAAATTTCTTGGGTAAACGAGGTAATCGCCATGGGAATGGTTCCGCCGGTCAAGGCTTTAGACAAACACAGCATATCGGGTTGTTGACTCAGGTAATCGCAGGCAAAATTTCGGCCTGTTTTTCCGAAGCCTGTCATGACCTCATCGGCAATACTCAATACCTGGTATTTTTTGCAAAGTTTTAAAAAGGCATCCAAGGCACTGGCCTCATACATGAGCATCCCAGCCGCTCCTTGCACCAGGGGTTCAAAAATAAAGGCCGCAAATTCTCCTGTTTGAGCACATTGTTCAAAAATTGCCAGCACATCCGTTTCGTTTCCTGCTGTGGGCAAGGGCACGCGCACCACTTCGAGTAGCGACCCTTGAAAGGCTTCAGTAAAAAAGGATATGCCGCTAGCTGCCATGGCGGCAAAAGTATCGCCGTGAAAGGCATTCTCGAAAGCCAAAATTTTGGTCTTGGACAGCCCTTGGTTGTAATGGTATTGCAACGCCACTTTGATGGCTACTTCTACGGCTGTAGAGCCGTTATCCGAATAAAATAATTTGGCTTGATTGGACGGTAAAATTTGCATCAACTTCTCTGACAAAACTACCGCAGGTTCGTGGGTAAAACCGCCAAATAACACATGTTCTAAGGTAGTAAGTTGTTTGTAAATGGCATCGGCCAAATAACGGTTGCTGTGCCCAAACGGATTCACCCACCAAGAGGCAATGGCGTCAATGTATTCCTTGCCGTCTTCGTCCCACAATAACGCGCCTTCGCCCTTTACGATTGCCACCGCTGGCAAACTCGTTTGGTGTTGCGTGTAGGGATGCCAATTGTGTTGCTGGTCGCGTTGGGATAGGCTCATGGGAGTAGCGATTGTTGATTGTTGATTGTTGATTGTTGATTGTTGATTTTGGAATTTGGAATTTGGAATTTGGAATTTGGAATTTGAGATTTAGAATTTGGTATTACATATTTGTGAGCGCCTCTTTAAATTTATCGGCATAATAGGCAATTACGTTGGCGTCAAAATAGGGCTCATTTTCTATTCGGCCAAGGAATTTCACGCCTGATTTGGCCAAAATAATTGATTCGGTAGCGGGATTTTCATCGCCCGAAAAAATGATGCCGGCACAGGGAATGTTTCTGCTTTTTAGGGCTTCCAAACTCAATAAGGTGTGGTTAATGCTGCCCAAATAATGCCGGGAAACCAAGATGACTTCGTAGTCGTTTTGAATTAAATCAATAATGCAATCGGTGTCGTTGAGCGGAACCAATAATCCGCCAGCCCCTTCTATCACCAAATGATTGCTGGTTTTGGGTTCTTTAATTTGTTTCAAATCGATTGTTATACCGTCTAGCTCAGCTGCATAATGTGGACTAGCTGGCGTATTCAATTGGTAACTATTTTCGAAGATATGGGATTTGGAATTTGAAATTTGGGATTTTATTTTGATACTATCCGAGTGCTCCAAATCACCGGCTTGTATGGGTTTCCAATAATCGGCTTGCAAGGCCTCGGTGAGTATGGCTGAGGCTATGGTTTTTCCTACATCGGTGCCAATGCCGGTTACAAATAGTTTACGTTGTTTTGGTGCCATGATTAATTTTTATGCGGGTACAAAAGTACACATCAAATGGGAAAATTGCACCCTATTCAAAAACCAATTGACTCAAGGCGAGTAATACGGCTTTTATTTCGCTTGGGGTGTTGTAACTGTGCAAACAAAACCGCAACCGTTCTTGGCCTTCCGGCACGGTGGGCGAAAGAATAGCGCGAACGTCAAAACCGGCTTCTTGCAGTTTTTTCGCAAGGTGTTTTACCTTTTCGTTTCCAGGAAGGATTGCTGATTGGATGGCCGATTTGCTATACACAAACAGCGGCTTGAGTCCCAATTGCAGCTTTTCTTGATTGAAAAATTGAATGTTATCGCGCAACTGCTGCAGCTGTTCGGGCGCTTGTTCAAGCTGATTGTAGGCCAGGTGCACCGTGGCTACGGCATGTGGTGATAGTCCGGTGGTGTAAATAAAACTACGGGCAAAATTGACCAAATACTGATTCAGCTCTGGGCTGCCTACAATGGCCGCTCCGTGACAACCTAGACCTTTGCCAAAAGTGACGATGCGGGCAAAGACCTTGTCTTGCAATTGCAACTGTTGGGTTAAGCCTTCGCCCTGATTCCCAAAAACACCCAAGGCGTGGGCTTCGTCTACGACCAAATAGGCCTTGAATTTTTCGGCCAATTGAACCAGTTCTTCTAGAGGAGGCGAATCGCCATCCATTGAAAAGACAGACTCGGTGACAAGGTAAATGGTTGTAGGTTGTAGGTCGTAGGTCTTAGGTGAATAGTGAGAGAGTAAACGTTCGAGATCCTCGGTATCGTTGTGTTGGAATTTGAATGATTTGGCGTGTGACAAACGGATGCCGTCGCGGATGGAGGCATGACACAATTCATCGTATAAAATAAAATCGCCTTTTTGAGGCACGGCACTAAAAAATCCTACGTTGGCATCGTAACCCGAATTGAACAACAAAGCCGAGTCGGCCTGATGAAACTGGGCAATTTTTTGCTCGGCGAGGGCATATAATTCATGATTTCCAGTGAGCAATCGCGAACCAGTAGCGCCATTATGTGTATAGCCGTGATCGACTAAGAATTGGTGTGTGTCGGTAAAAAGTTGAGCATTGGTGGAAAATCCTATATAATCGTTGGAAGCAAAATCGACTCCGGTTTTGGGCGCCGACAACGCGCGTAAGGCATGTTGCTGGGCACGCTGTTGCAATTTATCGGATAAGGATTTTGGAAACTTCATGCGGCAAATTTACCGAATTCAAACCAAAGCTAATGGAAATATTATTTCTAGCCCGGATTGCCGTGGATATCCTTTTTCCTGGGCGTTCCAGGAAAAAGATAGGAACAGAAAGCCGGATGAGCTTCAAAAAAAAGCCCAACAAGTGCTGGGCGTATATTTTTATGTGAGGAAGAAATTAGTCAACCAAGACGATTACTTTGTTGTCTTTCATTTCGATGGTTCCCGAACTGATTGCCAAGCTGAAATTTTGCTCATTGATTTTGACAAATTTGCCTTCGCTTTCTTTGTTGAACTGAAATTGGGTAGCCGTGATTTTTACGCTTCCTTCTTTAAGGGTTGAAACGATGGGCGCGTGTTGGTTTAACAACTGGAAACTTCCGTCAACTCCGGGCAAGGAAACCGAAGTGACTTCGCCTTGGAACAATTTGGCTTCGGGTGATACTATTTCTAAAATCATATGTTAAGAGTTAGAAGATGGAATATGGAAGATGGAAGTTCAAAAATTTACTTTTAACTTCAAACTTCTGACTTCCAACTTAATTATGCTTCTGCCAACATTTTTTCTCCTGCTTCGATGGCGTCTTCGATGGTACCTTTCAAGTTGAAAGCCGCTTCTGGCAAGTGATCCAATTCTCCGTCAATGATCATGTTGAATCCTTTGATGGTGTCTTTGATGTCTACCAAAACGCCTGGAATACCGGTAAATTGCTCGGCTACGTGGAACGGTTGTGACAAGAAACGTTGTACGCGACGCGCTCTAGAAACCGATAATTTATCTTCTTCTGACAATTCTTCCATCCCTAAGATGGCGATGATGTCTTGCAATTGTTTGTATTTCTGAAGGATCTCTTTTACTCGTTGGGCGCAATCGTAGTGCTCATTTCCTAAGATTTGTGGCGTTAAGATACGTGAAGTAGAATCCAATGGATCTACCGCAGGGTAAATACCCAACTCAGCAATTTTACGAGACAATACCGTAGTGGCGTCTAAGTGAGCAAAGGTAGTGGCTGGTGCTGGATCAGTTAAGTCATCCGCAGGTACGTATACCGCTTGTACAGAAGTAATAGATCCTTTGTTGGTAGAGGTAATACGCTCTTGCATCGCTCCCATCTCGGTTGCTAATGTTGGTTGGTACCCTACCGCTGATGGCATACGACCCAAAAGGGCTGATACCTCAGAACCTGCTTGAGTGAAACGGAAGATGTTGTCTACGAAAAACAATACGTCTTTTCCTTGATCTGAACCGGCTCCATCACGGAAATACTCGGCGATTGATAAACCAGAAAGGGCTACACGCGCACGAGCACCTGGTGGTTCGTTCATTTGTCCGAATACGAAAGTCGCTTTGGATTCGCGCATGCCTGGTTTGTCTACTTTGGTTAAGTCCCAGCCTCCATTTTCCATTGAGTGCATGAATTCTTCGCCATATTTGATAATGCCTGACTCCAACATCTCACGAAGTAAGTCATTTCCTTCACGGGTGCGTTCTCCTACTCCTGCGAATACAGAAAGACCTCCGTGACCTTTGGCAATGTTGTTGATTAATTCTTGAATCAATACTGTTTTTCCTACTCCAGCTCCACCAAACAACCCAATTTTTCCTCCTTTTAACACTTCTGACGAAGTTGATAAATCTTCAAATTTTGGAGCCGGGCGGTGTATCGACATTCCATTTTCGCCTGTTTTGGGCAAATCACCTAAACCGTCAATCGCATCGCCAATTACATTAAACAAACGTCCGTAAACATCTGGACCAATAGGCATTTGGATTGGATTTCCTGTACCCACTACTTCGTATCCTCTGCTCAATCCGTCGGTTGAATCCATCGAGATGGTACGAACTGTGTTTTCACCAATGTGAGATTGCACTTCTAATACCAATAAGGTACCGTCTTTTTTAGTGATTTCTAATGAATCATAAATTTTTGGAAGTTCTACATCTTTTCCGTTGAACACTACGTCAACTACTGGACCAATGATTTGGGCAACTTTTCCGATTACTTTTGACATTGCTTATGTATTTATTAAATAGCTAATTAGGTTTGGTTTTGAAAAAAGAGAAACAGGTCTTTTTTTCGTGTGCAAAGATAAATTTTAAAACTTGAAAATCAAGACAAATTTTATAAAAAAAATTACACCAAAAAGGCTGCTTTCTAATTTGTGGACATCGCATATTGGCTGCCTGCGATATCTATAAAAAAACCATCCTTTTTGAGGATGGTTTTATAAAAATCAATGGTTTAATTAGTTAATCACTTTGGGAAATTGTATTGGGTATTTGGCTAAATCTAATGCTTTGAATGTTGAGCCGTATTTAGCATTGATTGCCTCCATGAATTTATTGGCAATTAAAGCTGCACCACGCGCTGAAGGGTGCACTCCGTCTAAGGAAAAAGCACCTCCTGCCACATAGGAAGCTGATAAGTGATAATTTCCAAAACGGATTCCTCCGTTAAACACTTGACTCATTACAGCATTGGCATCTACAAAAGCTAAGCCTTTCGCTTCAGCGATCGACTTTATTGACGCATTGTAGGCGTCAACGGCTACTTTAATTTCAGCGATTTCGTCTTTAGAAAGCACCCAGTTGTCTGCTAGTGGAACAGACACTCCATTTACTTGCTGAGGATTATCGTTCACTAAGGCTCCAATAAAATTTTGAGCAGGCAGTACCATTAAATCTGAAGCAGTTGCTTGACGATAAGAGGGTAAGCTCAAGGCTGCCAAATTGGTTAAGTAACTATCTACCATCACAACTGAATTGTCTAATCCTTCATGAAATGTTATAGTTCTTTTTGCTTTTTCTTCCTCAGTAATCATTCCTGCATTAAAAGCTGATACTAACCCGCCATTATAAGGTGCGTAATTCGCGTTCAATAGAGCTGCTGTTGCCGCATCTAGAGGAACAGGGTTGTATGGAACTGTAGTAAAGTAAGGAATTGTAGTCACGTAAGGAATATTGGCTACCACCCCTTTGGCTCCGTTGGCAGTCATGGCGTTAACTAATTCATTATATGCGCTAGCAAAAACAGTTGGGCTTGTTATGTCATTGTTGCCATAGGTTGTAGGATCTAAGTTGTCTTTTTGATTCACTCCTGTGCCTCCTGAAGTCGCATATAAAAGCACGTCATTGTTTCCAATCCACAAGGAGAAAAAGGTAGGGTTTTGTACCACCGCATCTTCGATGATACTAGAAGTTGGTGATGTAGCAAAACGTGCGTAATAGGGATTGGCTTGTCCGATTGATACAACAGCTAAGTTTCCATATCCTTGAGCCAAAAGATGATAACTTTTAGCGCCAGGAACTCCCATGTTGTTAAAGGGCCCCGTCAGCTGGTTGGTGATTTCTGTAAGTGGTGTTCCGGGTACGCTAACTGGGGCTGCCCCATTAAAATACAAACGGGTTCCTTGTATGGGTGTGCCTCCAAGTAAAAGTCCGCCTAGGTTATCGTCTCCACAAAATGGGATGGTAAATGCGCCACCGCCTACTTGTGCAAATTGTTGTGCCAATAAATTGGGATATGATCCTTCTTGACCTCTTTTAAAAAGAGCTCCATCGCTGTAACCCGCGGTGAGCGAATTTCCTAATGAAACATATTTTGTGAAAATGGCACTTCCTGGCGAAACTGGCGCTTCAACTGGGGTAGCGTCCTCTTTTGTACATGCTGCAAAGGTTAATGAAACCAAAAGCAACCATTTGAAATTTTTTATCATAGTCGTATTTTTTTATTTCTAATGAATGAATTAAGGATTAATGGTCCAAGAGGCATACCAAAGTTGACCAATGGCTCCTGCGCCAACTACTTGAATGTAATCTTTGCCCATTAGGTTATTGGCGCCCAATTTTAATACTGATTTCATCGATGGAATTCCGTAGGTAATTTGAGCATCTACAACCGTATTTTCTGGGACATCTCCATCAACAAATGACGATTGCCATGTGTAGGCTGTGTTCCAACGTACGTTGGTGTTGAATCCGAAGTTTTTAAACAATCTGGGGTTTCCAAGAGAGGCTTTTATGCGGTGTTTTGGGGTGTTAAAACTGCTTTCAAACCCGGGGTCTTTTGTTTCGTCAAAAATAAAATCAGAAAAGTTATAATTGGCGCTAACTTCATAGTTGCCGAAGATCTTTTTGCCTAAGCCGATACCAAAACCATAGGAATCTAATGAAGCTTTTGAATTAGTGTATACTTGGTAGACACGACGGTCGCCATTACTTAAAGCGGTGAATGGAGCTTTGGTTGTATCATCACCTATGTTAATTGGCACATTCACATTCCCATAATAAGGCGTAATCACGTTAGCTGTATTCAACATATCGGTATACATGTTATAGTACCCATTAATGTCTATAGACACATCTTCGATTGATGAACGGTAGCCCAATTCAACGGCTTGCACTTGCTCTGGTTTAACCAAGCCCGGAGAAGCCACTTGCAATAAATTAGCCGCCGCTTGTTTTTCAGCATCCGTTGTTTTAGGCGCTGCAGCAAAGGCCGCTACAGAGGTACTAGTATACGAATTTGTATATGCACTTACTCCATTTAATGTCACTGAATTTCCTCCTAAAATTATTTGTCCCTCAGGAGAAATAGTAACACCGTTTTCCCCATTTTTTCTAATTTCAACAAATCTTGTCAAGTTTTCTGGCGCTGATCCAATTAAAGCAAAAGGCCCTAGATCCAATCCAATGTATTGATCTTGGGTAGTTGGGTTTCTAAAACCTGTTTGGTAAGACACGCGAATGTTGTGGTTTTTATTCGCCCCCGCAGAGTATACAAAAGCCAAACGAGGAGAAAAACTGCCATCAAAATTTTTGGACTTGTCGTAACGGATAGACCCGGTAAATTTCAAACGATCGTCCATCAATTTCTTTTGCACTTGGGTATACATTCCCAATTCAGTATAGGTAATTGGCGCATCATAATCGGTAAAGATGGAGCCTTCTGAATCCATTACATATTGACGGTAGGAACCTCCTACTTGAACATCTGCTACTTTGATAAAATCTCGCAGGTTATAATTTACATCGCTATGGTAAATTTTAGAATGATCCGTAAACTTAGCTCCTTTGGTGAAATCTGCGTCTTTAACTATTGTGTTTAATGCGTTTTTGTATTCAGGAGATCCAGCTAGGAATCTAGGCAAGGTTGGCGCCAATGGATTCTCTGGGTTCACATATGGCGTTAAGTTTAAGATTGGCGATACGTTAGTGTCGGCGAAAGTTCTGGCGTAATTTGAGGCTGCATTAGCAGTGAGTCCCAAAACGGCGCTAGACAATTGATAGGCTGTCGCATAATCTGTAAACCAATTGGTGTCTGGTTTAGACGCTCTGTTCACGTTCCAGGCGGCAAAACGCATGTCATAGGAATCCCCTGCATCTTCCTCGGTCATATAGGCTCTAGCAAAGAAATTTTTCCCTTTTACTTCGATGCGGTTTTGGTTCATGTAAAAGTTTTTCAACGCATAGCGGTTGGCACCTTGATAGATGGTATTACCCGTGCCAAATTTGCTTTGTAATATAATTTCAAAATCGTTATCAAATGGTTTGAAGTGCAAAGAAAAATCAGCTTTTACGTTTTTGATATTATTATCGTTCAAGTCTTTTTCCAAATACCCTGTTCGGCTCACTTGCCCCACATTTGGGATAAAGGTACTCACTTCATCCCCATACGAATTTAATCCATCGTAGTTTTGATTCACATCGTGACCAATGTTACTTGGGTCTGAATAAAGTCCGCCACCCACAACATTTCGTCGATCATTTGCAATCCACTCGGTTGCTTTCATGAAAGTGAAATTGGCTTTGGCTGCGAAGTTTTTATTAAACACATGCGCCGCACGAATTCCTGCGTCAAAATAGTCATTCACTCCAGCGGCCTCTTGCGAAGTTTGTCCGTATTTAAAGTAGGTGCTCAAACCTGGGCTGGTAAATGGACTCTTGCTGTTCATGAAAAGAATTCCATTAAAGGCATTTGCACCATACAAGGCAGAAGATGCTCCTGGCAATAATTCGACGCTGGCTACATCTAATTCTGAAATTCCAATTAAATTCCCTAAAACAAAGTTCAAAGCGGGTGAGGAATTATCCATTCCGTCTACCAATTGCATAAAACGGGTGTTGGAAACCGTAGCAAATCCACGGGTGTTGATTGATTTGAAAGAGAAACTACTGGTGTTAAAATGAACTTCTTTTAGGTTCTCCAAGCCATCGTAGTAGGTGGCTGCAGTCGTGTTTTTGATTTGCGCCAAGCCCATTCTCTCAATGGTTACTGGCGATTCTAATACGCGTTCTGGTGTTCTAGACGCCGAAACAACGATTTCGTTCAGTTGGGTTTCTTCGTCTTTTAGGCTCACCGAAATGGCTTGAGAAGCAGAGGAAACAGAAACTGTTTGTGGTGCATAGCCCACACTGCTGATTTCTAGTTGGCAAGGCATATTCACGGCTTTCAAGGTAAATTTACCGTCTACATCTGTACTCGCACTGTTTGAAGCTCCCGCAATTTTTACGTTAGCTCCAGGAATTGGCTGTTTTTTAGCGTCAGACACCACGCCTGTTATGGCTGTTTGTGCAAAAGTAAGACTGCAAAAAAACAACGTCAAAATAACTAAATAGCTCTTCATTGGTTTTAAATTTTGTTGGTTTAGTAAGCCAAAATACAACTATTTTTAATATTACTAAAAAAAGGGCCGAATATTTTGCTGTTACTAAAAGTAGAACATGAGTTTTTTAGGCCCTTTTCAAT
>JAPLEX010000030.1:4789-12954 GCA_026390995.1 Flavobacterium sp. | reverse complement strand
AAATTTCTAGGTTGATCTACGTTACATCCGCGTAATACAGCGATGTGGTAAGACAATAATTGCAACGGAATCGTAGTCAATAAGGGCGATAACGCATCCGAAGTTTCGGGAATTTCAATCACGTAATCGGCCAAATCGCGCACTTGTACGTCGCCTTTGGTTACGACGGCGATGATTTTTCCGCTTCTGGATTTAATCTCTTGAATGTTACTCACCACTTTGTCGTAATGGCCTTGTTTGGGGGCGATAACAATAACCGGCATGTGTTCGTCAATCAAAGCGATTGGTCCGTGTTTCATTTCGGCGGCGGGATAACCTTCGGCATGAATATAAGAAATCTCTTTGAGTTTCAACGCGCCTTCTAAGGCTACTGGGAAATTATATCCACGACCCAAGTACAAACAATTGGTTGAGTCTTTGAATCGTTCGGCTATCACTTTGGCCACTTCATTGGTTTCTAAAGCTTCTGCAACTTTTTCAGGGATTAACTCCAATTCTTGCAAATAACGGTGGTAATCGGAATTGTTCATGGTTCCTTTGGCTTTTGCCAAACGCAAGGCCAACATAGTCAATACCGTAATTTGAGTCGTAAAGGCTTTGGTAGAAGCCACGCCAATTTCTGGTCCGGCATGGGTATAAGCTCCAGCATGTGTTTCTCTAGAAATAGAAGAACCCACTACATTACATACACCAAACACAAAGGCTCCGTTTTCTTTGGCTAATTTGATTGCAGCCAAGGAATCAGCCGTTTCTCCCGATTGAGAGATGGCAATTACCACATCTTTTTTATTGATGATGGGGTTTCGGTAACGGAATTCGGAAGCGTATTCTACTTCGACAGGAATGCGCGCAAATTCTTCGATCACATATTCGGCCACCAATCCGGCATGCCATGAGGTTCCGCAGGCCACAATGATGATGCGTTCGGCATGGAGGAATTTCTCTAAATTATCTTCTACGCCAGCCATTTGAATAATGCCTTGATTGGCCAACAATCGACCGCGGTAAGTGTCTTTGATTACGTTGGGCTGCTCATAAATCTCTTTCATCATGAAGTGATCGTAGCCGCCTTTTTCTATTTGTTCCAAATTCATTTGCAATTCCTGAACATATGGATCTACTAATGAATCGTCTTTTATTTTTCTAATTTTTAGGGGTTTGTGCAAACGCACAATCGCCATTTCTTCGTCTTCCAAATAAATCGCATTGGCCGTGTATTCTATAAATGGGGAAGCATCCGATGCAATAAAAAACTCATCTACGCCCACCCCAATTGCCAAGGGACTTCCCAAACGGGCCACGATAATTTCGTCTGGTTTTTTTACGTCAAAAACGCAAATCGCATAGGCCCCAACTACTTGGTTTAATGCCACTTGAACGGCTTTTCCTAGTTTTAGGTTGTCTTTCTTTTGTACATCTTCAATCAAGTTGATCAAGACTTCGGTATCAGTGTCTGAATGAAATACATAACCCCGTTTGATTAATTCCTTTTTTAAAGGCTCATAATTTTCGATGATGCCATTGTGAATGATTGCTAATTCCCCCGAATTGGATAAATGCGGGTGTGAATTGACATCGTTAGGTACACCATGGGTAGCCCAACGCGTGTGCCCCATTCCGATGGTTCCATTTATGGTGATTTCTGTTGATGATTTTTCTTCTAAATCTGAAACTTTTCCTTTGGTTTTAGACAATTTCATGTCTTTGCCGTCGTACAACATGATTCCCGCACTGTCATAGCCGCGGTATTCTAATCGTTTTAAGCCTTTAATGATAATGGGATAAGCTTCTCTTTTCCCGATGTATCCAACAATTCCACACATATCTATATATTATTTGGGTTCTGTATAATAGATGGTTAATTTCAATTTTTTGTCTTCGTTTGGGGAAGAGGGGGTTGTAGATCCGAACAATACGGTTCCAAGCATATTGACAGCACTCATGGTAGGCGTTTCAGAAACGGTTTGTGTGCCAATTATGAAGGAGTTTTTTAAGCGCTTGTTAGAAACCACACCGATGTTTTCTGTGACTACTAATCCCAATTCAACGTTGGTAGAATCAGCGTATTTAATCAAATTGCGGATGTGATTGGTGATTCTGATTTTATATTTTGTGCCTCTGCCATCTGATTGTTTACTAATGATGCCGCCGTGCACGTTTTTGGAATATTTAGGTTTCAATGAATTTGAATACTGATCAGTATAGTAGTCAATTAATGGGCGTTTATTTTTTATGTCATATAAATAAATTCGATTGGGCTCGTAGGCAGAACTCATCGTTGAATTATCAATATAAAACGTTAATGATGCATCGTTAACAATTAATTTATTTTGTTGATACTTATCACGCAAAACAGCTAGTTCACCATTTGTAAATAATTTAACAACTGCCATTGACCCCTCAGCACCGCCTTTTAGAAAAAGTTTGGCATCGCCTTGGGTGGAATTTCCGGTAGATGGAGCCGTATAGTTGATTTGCTCTAATAAACTAACCGAATTCCCTGTCAAATTTAATACAATTGATTTTTGTACTTTTTCTGGCAATGGTGTATTTGGGTCGTCATCGGGAGCCGAAGCATATTGCTTGTAACTGATGGTAATTGATCCGCCTTTGAAATTTAACAAGGCCAAATTACCCGAAGGAGATCCGGCTTGATCGACTTTAAAATATAACCCTCTAAAATAATTTTTGAAAATATTGTTGTTGAGTAAATTGCCATTTACATCATCAAATATTTTTCTTTTGAAAAAGTCATTATTTAGTTTAAGGCGCATGGCAGGCGCTTTACGTGTAAGGGATTCCACGCCATCAACCGAAGTAGTCAATTCGTTGTACTCTGAATTGCTGAAAAAGAAAGCGGTATTTTGATTATCGGCAGGACTGTCATTGAGTAATTCACCCACTTTTACCGCATCAAAATCGGCGTTTTGATTGGTGTAATAACTTTGTGCCGATTGGGTTGTACTTGTAGGATCAGTGTCACGAATATAATAGCCCGATTCATACACTTTTAAATCAAAAAAAGCGTCATCTGAACCATAAATAGAATCTAATTTATAGGTTCCAACGCCATCTTGATCAACGGCTGTTTTGGTGCTAAAATAAGGTATGGTGAGGTAAACGCTATCTATTTCTGGACTTAAAGCTGCATCAAAAGTGGGGTTGGTTACCGCTAATTGAACTTGGGTTGCAAAATTGGCTTTGGTTGTTCCAAAAACTGGACTTTCATAAATGCCAAGTGCATTTACGGGTAAGTTCTTAGAATCTATAGGGCCTAAGCCTTGATTGTAGGCTATTACACCAAAATCATTTTTCGGCGTACCAAACTCAAAACTGGTGTCGCCCACAATATCAGATCCAACTTCGTTGTAGGTACTGTCGCAGGATATCACAGAAAAACCAAAAATAAGAACAAGAAAATAGGGGACTAAAATTCGTGTATTCATATGTGTTTAAAAAGAGTTTATAGAACCAAATCTTTGTAAAAGTTAGTATAAGCTTGTGCAAATTCTTCTTTCGTGGCGAAAGGTAAAAAAGGTTTGCCCGATGATTCTATATGTTTTGTTAAACTTGAAGACAAGTTGTTTGAGGCAATAATGACCGCATCAGAATGATTAATAGAGGCTTTGATGATGTTGTCATAGGAAGGCTCGGCCAATTCGGCAATAGCTGAACTCGGCACCCCATCAAATTGTATTTTATTGATCAATTCACTGTTTAAATTCCCGTCAAACGACTGGCTGTAGACCGAAGTCACAATTTTCGTGTCGGCAAACAAGGCTTCGTCTTTATAAAAATGCTTCATGTAGATGGGCAATAAAGCAGCCATCCAACCGTGTACGTGAATGATATCGGGTACCCAATTTAGTTTTTTGACCGTTTCAACCACGCCTTTGGCAAAGAAAATAGCGCGTTCGTCGTTGTCTGCAAACAGCACTCCTTCTTCGTCGGTGAAAGTGGCTTTGCGCTTAAAGTATTCGTCGTTGTCGATGAAATATACTTGGATGCGCTCTTTTGGAATGGAAGCTACTTTTATAATTAACGGCATGTCTAAGTCATTGACAACTAGGTTCATGCCCGACAATCGAATTACTTCGTGTAACTGATGCCGACGCTCATTAATGTTTCCGTAACGTGGCATGAAAATTCGAATTTGTCCTCCTTGATCATTGACCATTTTGGGAACATCATAAGACATCAAAGACACCTCGTTTTCTGCTAGATAAGGCACCACTTCAGATGATACGTATAATATCCTCTTTTCCTCCATACAAGCCGATTTGGTTGCACACCTTAAAGCACATTCAAACACACAATCTTCGATTGGTTTTGTTCCCACTATGGGGGCGCTTCACCAAGGTCACTTGTCTCTACTAAACGCTTCGTTGCAAAACAACTCGCTCACCGTGATCAGCATTTTTGTAAATCCCACACAGTTTAACAATCCCGAAGACCTGAATAAATACCCCCGGACACTCGAAAACGACGTGAAACTCATAGAAGGCGTTTCTCCCGAAATCCTAGTATACGCGCCTGCTGTTGAGGACATATACACTGGCAAGGCCATAGCCGAATCCAATGAGTATGATGGATTGGAGACGGTGATGGAAGGTGAATTTCGACCAGGACATTTTGATGGCGTTGGCACGGTAGTAAAACGCCTATTCGAAATTGTGAAACCCCAAAATGCCTATTTTGGAGAAAAAGACTTTCAGCAGCTGCAAATCGTTCGGAAATTAGTCCAAAAACTACAACTCCCTGTTGCTATAATTCCCTGCCCAATATACCGAGAAGCCAATGGCTTGGCCATGAGTTCCCGCAACGAAAGACTTTCGGCTGAAGCACGAAAAGAGGCCGCGATGATATATGACACCTTGCTTTTAGCCAAAAAACAATTTGAGACATACGAGCCGCAAGCCATAATTGATTGGGTAAAAAGCAGATTTGAAGCCCACCCGCTTTTTGAATTGGAGTATTTTACAATCGCCGACGAACAGCAGTTATTGCCTTGCATGTTGAAAGAATCCAACAAAAAGTATCGCGCATTTATCGCGGTTTTTGCCAACAAAATTCGATTGATCGATACGATATCATTAAATTAATTTTACCTTTGCGCCCATGCAAATTCAAGTAGTAAAATCAAAAATTCACCGGGTAGTTGTAACTGGAGCCGATTTAAATTACATCGGCAGCATTACCATTGACGAAGCACTCATGGAAGCAGCCAATCTAATAGAAGGCGAAAAAGTTTCTATTGTGAACATTAACAATGGCGAACGTTTAGAAACCTACGTCATCAAAGGCAACCGCAACAGCGGCGAAATTACCCTAAACGGACCTGCTGCACGGAAAGTGCAAAAAGGAGACATTATTATAATAATTGCCTACGGCATTCTTGATTTTGAAGAAGCCAAAACCTTCAAACCTTCGTTGGTTTTTCCTAACGAGCTTGACAATTCACTTACCTAGTAAATTGAAAAAGCAGCTCAATAAATGGCTCTCTATTCTTCTGCCTATTGCCTTAGGAGTATACTTAACCTTCTATGCGTACAACCAATTTTCGAGCGCACAACTACAAGAAATAAAAGGGTATTTTGAGCACGCTAATTACAACTACATTGTGTTGGCCTTAGTCATTGCCGTTTTCGGAAACATGTCAAGAGCCTACCGGTGGAAATACTCTTTAGACCATTTGGGATATCCCACTACTTTTGCCACCAACTACATGGCCATCAACATTTGTTATTTACTGAATTTAACCGTGCCCAAATCGGGTGAAATCTCTCGCGCACTGATCCTTAAAAAATACAACGACATTCCATTTGACAAAGGATTTGGAACCATAGTAGCCGAACGCATTATAGATATGTTGGTGTTATTGTCGTTTATACTTGCCGCTTTTTTCGTGCAGTTTTCTGTTGTAAAATCATTTATCTTAGATAACAAAGGTTGGTATTTGGCACATACTTGTTTTATCTGGGGATCCTATGTGCTTATGTTTTATTGCACCTTATTTGCCTTGCCGCAAACAAGTTCTATTCCCTTTAGCGCTGTAGTTACTGCCTTTGTAGTGGGCAGTATTGCGATTGCATTTACCAACAGTGGGTTTGGATCCTACCCGTTTATGATTGCAAAAATATTGGCCGTATATGGCATAGCCGAAACTGCCGGAAATGCCTTTGGCTGGATCGTTTGGAGCTCCCAAATGTTTTTAGTTTTGATTCTTGGCTTGCTGTCTTTTTTATTTTTACCCCTCGCAAATCGCAGCCGATAATTTTATATCTTGCTTGCCG
The DNA here is from genome assembly GCA_026390995.1 of Flavobacterium sp. GTDB lineage: Bacteria > Bacteroidota > Bacteroidia > Flavobacteriales > Flavobacteriaceae > Flavobacterium. The sequence goes on along the minus strand of JAPLEX010000030.1, from coordinate 6,661 downwards.
TTTATCACCCTCTAAATTTTATTTTCACTTTATGAAAAACATAGTCATTGCTGGTATTTGTCTTTGTTTTAGCAGCGCATTTGCCCAAAAAATAACCGACACCTTGGTGTCAAAAAAACTTAACCAAGAACGGGAAATCACCATAGGGCTTCCTGCTTCGTATGCCCAAAACCCAACAAAAAAATACCCCCTTGTGGTGGTATTAGACGGCGATTATTTGTTTGATGCCTTTCAAGGCGTGCTCAATTACGGCGCTTATTGGGATGATTTTCCTGAAACCATTTTGGTGGGCATTACCCAAAACAAAAATGACGAACGCAGCTACGATTGCAGTGCCGACGAAATGAGTGGCTTACCCGATTCCGAAAGCAAAAAATTCTTTGAGTTTATAGGGCTTGAATTGATGCCTGCCTTAGAAAAAGAATTTCGTATCGCCCCTTTAAAAATAATAGCGGGGCATGACATTACTGCAGGATTTATCAACTTTTATTTATACAAAAATCAGCCGCTGTTTGACGGCTATATTTCGTTGAGTCCGCAATTGGCCAATGGAATGACCGAGCAACTGCCGCAGCGCTTAACCGAAATTCAAAAGCAATTATTTTACTACCAAGCCACAGCCGATGGCGATTTAAAATCCATTCAGCAAAGCACCAAATTACTGGACGAAAATATTGTGGCCTTGCACAGTGCAACGCTAAATTATAAGTATGACGAGTTTAAAGGTCTTTCGCATTATTCGTTAGTTCCGCAAGCGATTCCGAGTGCGCTCTACCAATTTTTTGCGCTCTACCAACCCATTTCTATGAATGAATTTAACGACAAGATTGTCGTATTGCCCTCGGGTTATGTAGATTATTTAACCCAAAAATATGAACTGCTCGAAAAAACATTACACATCGAAATTCCTATCCGAGTGAATGATTTTAAAGCTATTGAAGCTGCCATATTAAAAAACAAACAATACGAAGAATTTGGCAAATTGGCCGAAATCTCCGATAAATATTACCCCAAGTCCATGCTAAGTGACTACCACTTAGGTATGATGTATGAAAATATGGGCGAATTCAAAAAAGCAGCCAAGGCCTACCAAAAAGCCTATCAAAAACAAGATATTGGCAACCTCACCAAAGACATGATGCTCGACAAGTCGGAGGAATTAATGAAGAAATAAGCCATGTCCAAAATAAAAACCACCTTCTTTTGTCAAAATTGCGGATCGCAATATGCCAAGTGGCAAGGCCAATGCAATTCGTGCAAAGAATGGAACACCATCGCCGAAGAGATCATCCAAAAAGAGGAGAAAGCCAACTGGAATACCCAAGCAGCTAGCGTAAAAAAAGCAAGTAAGCCCCTTAAAATTCACGAAATCGACAGCAGCCAAGAAGTGCGCCTAGACACCCGTGATGGCGAACTCAACCGCGTATTGGGTGGCGGAATTGTTCCCGGTTCCTTGATCTTATTGGGCGGTGAACCCGGCATCGGGAAAAGTACCTTGTTGTTGCAGTTGTCGCTCAATTTGCCTTATAAAACACTCTATGTTTCGGGCGAAGAAAGCATGAAACAAATCAAGATGCGCGCCGAACGCATCAGTACCAAACAAAATTCCTGTTACATCCTCACCGAGACCAAAACACAACACATCTTTAAACAAATTCTCGAAATTGATCCCGAAATCGTGATCATCGATTCAATTCAGACCTTACACACCGATTATATAGAAGCGTCTCCCGGCAGCATTTCACAAATTCGGGAAACAACCGCTGAGCTCATCAAATTTGCCAAAGAATCGAATGTGCCAGTAATTTTAATTGGACACATCACCAAAGACGGCACCATTGCTGGACCCAAAATATTAGAACACATGGTAGA
>JAPLEX010000030.1:0-4670 GCA_026390995.1 Flavobacterium sp. | reverse complement strand
ACAGAAACCATGTATACCGCTTGTTGCGTTCGTTAAAAAATCGATTTGGCTCTACCGCAGAGTTAGGCATCTACGAAATGTTGGGCAGCGGCTTGCGCGAAGTGAGCAATCCGTCCGAAATTTTGATTTCGCACCAAGACGTTTCGCTTTCGGGCACAGCCATTTCGGCTACCTTAGAAGGCATGCGTCCGTTGATGATCGAAATTCAAGCGTTGGTGAGTACCGCAGTATACGGCACGCCACAACGCAGCACTACCGGCTACAACGCCAAACGACTGAACATGATCTTGGCCGTATTAGAAAAAAGAGCCGGCTTTCGATTGGGCACCAAAGATGTCTTTCTAAACATTACCGGCGGCATCACCATTGACGATCCAGCGATAGATCTGGCCGTAGTAGCTGCGATTTTGTCTTCTAATGAAGACATTGCAATCGAGGAAGGGGTTTGTTTTGCTGGCGAAATTGGGCTTTCGGGCGAAATTCGTCCGGTGAATCGAGTGGAGCAACGCATTTTAGAAGCCGAAAAATTGGGATTTACCACCATATTTGTTTCCAAATACAACAAAATTTCACTCAAAAATACGGGCATTCGCATTCAACTCGTATCCAAAATAGAAGATGTAGCCAGCGTTCTATTTGGCTAAACAAAGACCATGAAAATCAACCCCGTTATCCTTCGAAAATTTGGTCTAGGAACCGCAGGCTTTGTAATGCTGATCTTGCTGTTGCTATTTGTATTTCGGGACGCCTTGTTGCATAAAGCCGTAACGCACATTCAACATAAGTTTAAAGACGAGTATCAGTGTGAATTAAAACTCAAAAACATTCAATTTTCTGGATTAACCACTGTAAAAATTAGCCAACTTACTTTGGTCCCTCAGGCAGCCGACACCTTGCTTTCGATTGATCAGTTGAAAGCCAAAATAAGTGTTTGGAAATTATTTCTTGCACAAATTCAACTCGACGAATTAAAGGCGCAACATGGGTTTGTGCAATTGGTTAAAAATAAAAACGGCCGCAATTTTGATACTTTTTTATCCAAAAAAGAAAGCCGAACAACCGATGAAAAAACCAATTATGCCAAAGTGGTCAATCGCTTGCTGAGCAAAGTATTGCAATTGGTCCCTACCGACATGGGCTTGAAAAATTTGAGTTTGCGCTTGGACGATATGGGCAAAAAAACACAGTTAGATTTACAAACGCTTTCCTTAAAAAACGAACAATTTGCTGCTGCAATCCAAGTGCATACTACCACTTTTAATCAACGTTGGCGCATTGCCGGAACGGCCAATCCACGAGATCGGCAAACCGATTTGCGATTTTTTAATCAAGATACCGGGAAAATTAAAGTGCCTTACTTGGACGAACGTTATGCTTTGCAAGCCAGTTTTGATTCGATACGACTGCGGGTAGACCGTATAGACATGTCATTGGGCGAATTGCACATCGATGGCATGAGTGCGATCTCGAACCTGACGATCAATCATCCAAAGATTGCTTCCAAAGACGTGGTGATTCAACAAGCCAAATTTGATTTTAAGTTCTTGTTTGGCAAACGTTTTATCTCGGTAGACAGCAGCTCGACTGTGCAGCTCAACAAAATAAAAATCAAGCCGTATTTGTGTTATACCAATGACGACGAAAAAATCTATGCCTTAAAAATTGCCATTCCACAAACCAAAGCACAAGATTTTATCGAATCGTTACCCAAAGGCTTATTTACCCATTTTGACGGAATGAAGGCCACAGGAAATTTTGACTACAGTTTGCGTTTTGAATACCATTCCAAAAACCTTAGGGATCTTATTTTTGACAGTCAATTGCACAAAGACCAACTCAAAATTACCCAATACGGCCAAGCCAATTTAGCCAAACTCAACGGCGAATTTGAATACCGCGCACTCATCAAGAATCAACGGCAACGACCCATTTTTGTGGGCACAGCCAATCCCAATTATGTACCGCTTATTGACTTATCTCCGTATTTACAAAAAGCAGTATTAACCACCGAGGACCCTTCGTTTTTCTCGCATCGCGGATTCATTACTGAAGCCTTTAAACAATCCATCGCCAAGAACATCCGAACCAAAAAATTCTCTCGGGGCGGCAGTACCATCAGCATGCAATTGATCAAAAATGCTTTCCTAACACGAGAGAAAACCCTGTCGCGAAAATTGGAAGAAATCTTGTTGGTGTATTTGCTCGAGAACAACCGCATTGTGAGCAAGTCGCGCATGCTCGAAGTGTATTTTAACATCATCGAATGGGGTCCCGATGTATACGGCATTGGGGAAGCGGCGCAGTATTATTTTCAAAAACACCCACGAGACCTTACGCTCAACGAATGTTTGTTTTTGGCCAATGTAATTCCGAGTCCTAAAAAATTCATGTATCAATTTGATCGGGAAGGCAACTTAAAATCGTTTGCCCAACGGCGAGACAACCAACTCATCCGATTGATGTTGCGCCGAAAACTCATTACCGCCGAAGACACCCTTGTCAATCCCTTGATGAAAATTACAGGGCCTGCTCAATTTTCTATCAAAAAAGATAGCCTCACTACACCGGTTATTGACTCTACTGCGGTAGAAGATTTTGAATTTTAATTGCTGAACTAATTCTACTGTGGTTTTCGGCATAAAAACATTTACCTAACATTGACTTTACGATTTGTTTATTTTTTAGGTGCATTTTTGCGCAAATGTTATATTAAATGTTGCTTAAAATAATTATTTGATAAACTACGCCTAACTCTATCGGGAGAGCTTCGGTCTATTTTTGTTGCATCATTTAAACCTAATTAAAAACATAAAAAATGAAAAGAAATTATTTTGTAGTGCTTCTTTTGCTTGTTAGCAAATTAGCCATTGCTCAATTCCTAACGCCTACCTCCTATAAAGGTGCGTTTGCTCCTGCTCCTACAGCAATGTGGACAGATCAGTTAACGTTGTAGTGTCTGCAAACATTACAACCAACACGACTTGGACTGCAAACAACACGTATAAATTAAGTGGACAAATTTATGTTACAGGTAATGCTACCTTAACTATTGAACCAGGTACAGTAATCTTGGGTGACCACACGGTTGTGGGTGCTTGTTTATTGATTGCCAAAGGGTCTAAATTAATTGCAAACGGAACGGCTAGCCAACCGATTGTATTTACTTCTGACAATGCAGCTGGTTCTAGAAACAAAGGTGATTGGGGTGGTGTTATCCTTTTGGGTAAAGGTGCCTACAACATCAACAACGGAGTTGCCAACGTAGAAGGTCTTGCTTCATCTGCAGACACACAATACGGTGGTGGTTTAACTCCTATTAATAATGACAACTCGGGTTCTTTGAAATACGTGCGTATTGAATTCCCTGGGTATGTTTATGCCTTGAATACAGAAATCAATGGTTTAACCATGGGTGGTGTTGGTTCTGGAACTACAATTGACTACGTTCAAGTATCTCATTCTAATGACGACGCTTTTGAGTGGTTTGGTGGATCTGTAAACTGTAAACACTTAGTTTCTTTCAGAAACTTAGATGACGATTTTGATACCGATAACGGATACAACGGAAACGTACAATTTGGTTTATCGGTAAGAGACCCACAAGTTTCTGATGCGCCTGCTGTTTCTACTTCAGAAGGTTTTGAATCTGACAACAATGCATCAAGTACTTCAGTTTCTCCTTATACTGCTGCTATTTTCTCTAACATGACTATGGTAGGACCAAACTTCCGTTTAGGTTTGCCTAATGGTGGAACTTTGGCTTCCGGGTACAAAAGAGGAGCTCGTATCCGTAGAAATTCACAGTTGAAAATTTACAACTCTGTATTTATGGATTACAACGAAGGAGTTCACGTAGATGGTTTAACTACTGAAACTAACGCCTTAAACGGAACATTACAATTTAGAGACAACGTAATTGCTGGTACAGTAACTACTTCTAAAGTGTACCAAGTAAATACTTCTGGTAACAATGCTTCTTTTGTTGTTGCAACTTGGTATACCGCTAGCAACAATACAACAGCTACAACTAACGCTGGTTTATTAACTAATCCTTACAACAGTTCTTCAGCGACTATCTACACTGGTTTAGATTACAGACCAGCAACTGGTTCTATCTTGTTGAACTCGGCTAATTTTGACGAAACTGCATTGAGCACAGCAACTGCTGTAATTGCTCCAACTGTAGTTACTCCACTTAACTTGAATTATGGTCAAGTAGCTACTCCTTTAACCGCTACTTTGGTTGGCGCAAGTTCATTAAAATGGTACACTGTCGCTTCAGGCGGAACTGCTTTGGCTACTGCTCCAACTCCTGCTACCAACTTTATTGGTTCAATTACCTATTATGTATCTCAAGTACGTAATGGGGTAGAAGGACCTAGAGCTGCACTTGTTGTAGTGGTTTCGGCTGTAGAATCTACACTGATTATCCCTACTTCATACCGTGGTGCTTTTGCTCCTGCTCCTGCAACTATGTGGACAGACCAGTGGACCAATTTTGATCCACAAAACACAACTTATCCAACAGCTAACGTTGTAGTGTCTGCAAACATTACAACCAACACGACTTGGACTGCAAACAACACGTATAAATTAAGTGGACAAATTTATGTTACAGGTAATGCTACCTTAACTATTGAACCAGGTACAGTAATCTTGGGTGACCACAC
>JAPLEX010000034.1 GCA_026390995.1 Flavobacterium sp. | reverse complement strand
AAAGAGATTCCAATTCTCGAAACGTTAATCGACCTATTTTTTCGATTTTCATTCGAAATTTATTGAGTAAAAACAACTGTGCTGATTTAATGTCAGCCTAATTAAAAAAAAGTTATTGTTGCTCCCAGTAAAATGGGAACTTAGTTTAGCATCTAAATGAAGCCTTACGGCAAAAGCGAACAGCAATCAGCTGACAGCTAAAAGCTTAAACGGAACATTGCTAATTCAACAGAACGTAAACTAGTACAAAAAAATGGCAAACAAAGTAGAAGTTAAAGAATTACTAGAAGCAGGTGTACACTTTGGACACATGACTAGAAAATGGGACCCAAACATGGCCCCTTACATTTATATGGAGCGTAATGGCATTCACATTATCAACCTATATAAAACCGCTGCAAAAATTGAAGAAGCAAGCGAAGCGATGCAAAAAATCGCTGCATCTGGCCGAAAAATTTTATTCGTAGCAACCAAAAAACAAGCAAAAGACATCGTTGCTGAAAAAGCAAAAGCCGCCAACATGCCTTACATCACTGAAAGATGGCCTGGTGGAATGTTAACCAATTTCGTTACTATCCGTAAAGCTGTGAAGAAAATGGCTTCTATTGATAAAATGAAAAAAGATGGAACATTCATGACGCTTTCTAAGAAAGAGCGTTTGCAAGTAGATCGTCTTCGTGCTAAATTAGAGAAAAACTTAGGTTCAATCGCCGACATGTCTAGACTCCCAGCGGCTTTGTTCGTAGTAGACATTAAAGCAGAACACATCGCGATAAAAGAAGCACAAAAATTAAACATTCCAGTTTTCGCCATGGTTGATACCAATTCGGATCCACGTGAAGTAGATTACGTAATTCCAGCCAATGATGATGCTTCCAAATCAATCGAAAAAATCTTATCTCTTGTAACTGCTGCCGTAATCGACGGGCTTTCTAACCGAAATGCCGAAGGAGATGCTGCACCAGAAATGGATGCTGAAGTTGCAGAAGAAGAAGTTACTGTTGCCGAAGTAGTGGCAGAAGCCGCTGCAGAAGTAGTAGCAGAAGTAGTAGCAGAAGTAGTAGCAGAAGTAGTAGCAGAAGCTGCTGTTGAGGCTGCTGTTGAAAGCGCTCCTGAAACTACAGAAGAAGCAACTACAGAAGAATAATATCAACATTTAACGATTAAAAGATTTAAACATTGAAAAATTATTGATTTCATTATTAGTAATTACTTCCAATTTTTGAATCTTTTAATTTTTTAATCTTTTAATTACAAAAAACATGGCTACAATTACAGCTGCAGACGTAAATAAATTAAGAACAATCACAGGCGCAGGCATGATGGACTGCAAAAAAGCCTTGGTAGAATCAGACGGTGATTTTGATTTAGCAATCGAAAATCTTCGTAAAAAAGGACAAAAAGTAGCCGCAAACCGTTCGGACAGAGAATCTATAGAAGGTGCGGTGATCGCGGTGGTCAATGCCGACAACACAGAAGGCGTGGTAATTGCGTTAAATTGCGAAACAGACTTCGTGGGGAAAAACGAATCCTTTGTAAAATTGGCACAAGAATTGGCTGCATTGGCTATCAATTTTGACACTAAAGATGCATTCATGGCTGCTCCTTTTCAAAGTATTACAGTTGCCGAAAAATTGATCGAGCAAACTGGTGTTATTGGAGAAAAAATTGAAATCGGTGCATTCGAAAAATTGAACGGCGCATTTGTAGGATCATACATCCACGCAGGCAATAAAATCGCTACTTTGGTTTCTTTATCTGCTGCTGTTGCAGGAGCCGACGAAGTTTCTAGAAACGTAGCCATGCAAGCGGCGGCCATGAACCCAATCGCTTTAAACGAAGCAGGAGTTGATGCTGATACGATTGCCAAAGAAATTGAAATTGCCAAAGACATGTTGCGTCAAGAAGGAAAACCTGAGGCCATGATCGAAAATATTGCTAAAGGTAAATTAGGACGTTTCTTTAAAGACAACACCTTGGTAAACCAAGATTACATTAAAGACAGCTCAATGAGCGTGGCCAATTATGTAAAATCGGTTGATGCAAACTTAGTTGTGACTGGATTTAAAAGAGCGGCTCTAGGTTAATTACAATTCACTATAGCTTTTTAAAAACACCTTCTTCATCGAAGGTGTTTTTTTTTATAAAATTAGTGTTATATTTTTTGTCCAAAATTTAAACTAGCAGTTATTTTTACTATACTTGTGGTCACTATTTAAAAAAAGTTAAATCAAATTATTTTACTATGAAAAAAATTGTTTTGTTCTTAGGGATTTTATTTTGTGTGCAAACCAACGCACAAAGTTCTAAAAGAGAAGAAGGAATTGTATTGGGTGTAAAAGGCGGATTGAATATGTCAAACTTTATGGGTGATGTAGAAGATCAAGGCATGCGTACCAGTATCCATTTGGGTTTATTGGCCGAGATTATTGTGTCTGACAACTTCTCCGTACAACCTGAGTTGTTGTATTCTGGACAGGGTTCTACTTACACCGGATCGGCTCCAGGATTTGCAAGAACCAAATTAGACTACTTAACTGTACCGGTTTTAGGTAAATTTGGCCTAACTGACAAATTGAGCTTTGAAGCAGGACCACAATTGGGATTTTTAGTTTCAGCTAAAAGAAAAACCAATACCTCTAACGACAAAATTGAAGGCGTAAAAACGCTAGACTTCGGACTAAACGCTGGATTAGAATACGAATTGAGTAGTGGCGTAATCTTTCAAGGTCGTTACAATTTAGGACTTACGGATACAGGCTTAACTGGAGATTCAAACAAAAGAGCCAGCAACTCAGTAATCCAATTTTCGATAGGCTATTTGTTCTAGCCTTAAAACCAAACTGAACAAAAAACTAAACTCAAAAACAAAAACCAAAAATGAAAAAATTATTATTTATTACGCTAAGCACTGTATTCTGTTCTTCTGTGCTTTTGGCTCAGGATAGCCAAAAAGAAATGAAGGAAACCAAGTACAGACGTAGCTCTTTGCACACCATCTTGATTGAATCTTCTGGCTTTCCTAAAAAAGACCAAGTAATCAATGCCTATTATGGTGCGCCTTTTCCAGACAAATACGACAACCACAACATTGGAGCAAAATCCTTTAATCCAGCCAAATACACTACGGATACCGTAGATTCTCAAACGCCAGAGGTAATTGAAAAATACTTTAAAGACGAGCAAATTGCCAAAAAAATGGTAGCCAAATGGTTCAACCGCCAAGCTGACGGAAGTTTTGACTACAGTTTAGTTAGTGAACGTGGAGCTTTTAATGCCTCCTTTTTGGATTCCAAAACAGCTGCAGCTTCAAGCGATGGAAAAGCATTATTGGCTACTGCTGGATTTGAATTAATCAACAATACGTTTGTAGTGGTTTCTAAAATGAAATTCGTAGAAAACGAACCCATAGCGAGAGGTATTCGTGATGCCGCAATTATTGCAGCCAGCAATGCCCCAGGTTTGTTAAAAATGGGTATCGAAAAAGCAGCTGAAATTGCCTACAACAAAGGAAAAGAAGGCTACTCGGTTTGGACCACCTCCTATTTATACAAATTAAAATGGACTCCAGAAGTTGAAGGAACTTTCTATCAAGACATGTATGGAGACAAAACTAGCATTACCCCTGCTATGAAAGCTAAATTTGACAGCAACACAGACTTATTCCAAATGGAATTTGTAGGGTCTCAAAAAGCGACTACTTTGGTTACTTTCTCTTTGAAAGAAAAAAGAACAGAAGACCAAATAATCAACCTTTCAGTGACACGTAACATTGAGAAAGTATTTGCCAAATTGCAAAAGAACTACGATGTGTTTAAACCTAAAGTTCCGTTGTATACTGGAGAACCGATCACCGCAAAAATTGGGATGAAAGAAGGTTTAGAAGGGGGCGACAAATTTGAAGTATTGGAAGCTGTTATGGACCAAAAAACGGGTAAAATTGAATACAAAAGCATTGGAACCATCAAAGTGGATGGCGACAAAATTTGGGACAACCGTTTCAATTTGGGCGACGAAGCCCCAGTTGAAGGCGCCGTAGACAGAACTACATTCAAAGGAGGAAAAAAATTCTATCCAGGCTTGTTGATTCGTCAACTTAAATAAAAATTTTACAGCCATTCCTTTGTTTCGGCAAGGGAATGGTTTTTTATTAATTCTAAAACAAAACAAAAATGAAACAAGTAGTATTTACCCTTTTGGCTGTTGTAGCTTTTGCCTTTAATGCAAATGCTCAAGCGAAGAAAAAAGCAGACAAAGACACCAAAAACTGGCGTTATGAAATTGAAGCCGTTCAGCAAGGAGTTGCGGGGACGTATTTAATTAAAGTATGGTCGTATTCTAAAAAACCAGATGTGGCTATTGATCAAGCCAAAAAGAATGCCGTACACGGAATTATCTTTAGAGGATATGCTGGAACAGATCGTGTTCCTGGTCAATCTCCTTTAACAAACAACCCAAACATCGAAGAAGAAAAAGCCGATTTTTTTGACGCGTTTTTCGCCGATGGTGGGAAATATATGAAATTTGTATCGTTGACCAACGACGGGGCTGTAGCCGCCGAAGACCGAATGAAAGTAGGTAAAGAATACAAAATAGGTGTTTTAATTTCTGTACGTAAAGAAGAATTGCGTAAAGACTTAGAAAATGCTGGAATTATTAAAGGATTGTCTGCAGGATTTTAATACAAAACAAAATGAAAAAATTAGTTGCAACTTTAGTCGTGTTAGTGCTTACGATAAGTGCTACTGCTCAGAAAAAAACAGCTGGGTATTACTCCTACAAAACAGAATGTATGGGAGTAGAATTAGACGGTTCTCAAACCTTGAAAGCATGGGGTAACGGAAGAAATCGTGCCGATGCAGTGGAACAAGCCAAAAAGAATGCGATGCGTGATGTAATTTTTAATGGCATCCGTGAAGGCAAACAAGATTGCAATCAAAAACCATTAATTTTTGAAGTAAATGCGCAAGAAAAATACGAAGACTATTTTAACGCATTCTTTTCTGATGGTGGTGAATACAAAAATTTCGTGTCCTTACGTGACGAGCGGATCGGAAATAAACTGAGCCGTGACCGCAAAAAAACATCTGAAAGTGTGACCAATGGTTTGGTGGTTCGTATTTTACGTGCCGAATTAAAAGCCAAATTGATTGCTGACAACATTATTAAACAATAACCAAAACTCTTATGAAAATTAATTTTAAACATCTAATCCTGTCCCTTTTTGCTTTAGTGGCAGTTGACTCTTTTGCACAAGCAAAAAAACCGCAAATCATGGTAGTTCCCAGTGATAACTGGTGTATTGCTAATGGTTTTTTTATGGAATTTGACAACCAAGGCACCAAAATGAAAATTCCAGATTATAAACGTGCGGTTCAAGAAAACACCGAGTTGACGTTAGTGATGAATAAATTGGGTGAATTGATGGCTGCCCGTGGGTTTGAATTGAAATCCTTGGAGCGAGTTTTGAAAACTATCGAATCTGAAGCTGCTGAAAACGCCATGACAACCAGTAAAACGGGAGCAGGAATTAGCGAAAGCCCGGTGGACAAATTGAAAAGCGTAGCCAAAGCCGATATCTGGATGCAGATCAACTGGAAAATCAACTCGTTTGGACCTAAAAAATCTGTGACTTTTGACTTGGCTGGTTTTGACGCTTATACCGACAAAAACGTGGCGGGTGCATCTGGAACCGGAAACGACTTAATTGGCGCACCACTAGCTGTAATGTTGGAAACTGCCGTTTTATCTCACTTGGACAACTTTAACGGATTGCTTCAAAAACACTTCGAAGAAATGTTTGAAAAAGGAAGAGAAGTGACCTTGAGAGTAAAAAAATTCGACTCGTTTGAAGGTGATTTAGAATCAGAATACGAAGGCGAAGAATTGGGTTCAATTATTGAAAAATGGGTTTCTGAGAATACCGTAAAAGGTAGATTTCTAACTACCGAATCGTCTGAAAACAAAATGTATTTTGAAGATGTACGCATCGCCTTAATGGATGCTACTGGAAAAGCGCAAGACACAAAAGGCTGGGCTAAAGGCTTGCAAAAATTCTTAAAAGAAAAATACCAAATCACGGCTAAACTTACCTTGAAAGGATTGGGTGGAGCAGTTATTATTATTGGTGAAAAATAAAATCAACAACCTATGAAAAAGTTATTTTTAGCTATCTGTGTGCTTGGTTTGTCCATGACAGCATCAGCACAAAACACAGCAGGTAAATCGGATGACGGGGCTCGAATTGCCCTAACCCCTTATATTCCTGCGCAAATTGAAGGTTTAACTCCTGCCGTAAAAGCTAGTTTGTCCAACAAATTGTCACAAATCGCAACCGCAAATGGATTGGGAGGTTCATCTAATTCACGATTTATTATCACTACCAATGTATCGGTTTTAACTAAAGACATTACGCCTACTGCACCACCAATGCATGCGTATACCTTAGAAGTAACTTTATACATTGGAGATGGTTTAGAAGGCACCTTGTTTTCGAGTCAATCGGTAACCTTGAAAGGTGTGGGGACTAACGAAACCAAAGCCTATATCGCGGCATTAAATGGATTGAAAACAAAAGATCCGGTATACCAAACATTCATTGAAAAAGGGAAAACCAAAATCATGGAATACTTTAACAGTAAATGTGATTTCATCCTGAAAGATGCACAAACCATGGCGGCTCAAAACAAATATGAGGAAGCCATTATGAAATTAACGAGTGTGCCAGAAGTTTGTAAAGCCTGTTACGACAAAGCGATGGATGCTGTGGCGCCTATCTACCAAAAACAAATTGACCGTGCCTGCAAACAACGTTTGATGGAAGCTACAACCGCTTGGAATGCAGCGCAAGATTTGGCAAGTGCTGAAAATGCAGGAGCTATTCTTTCTCAAATTGAGCCAGGAGCAGCTTGTTACAAAGATGCACAAGTGTTGTCTTCAAAAATTGCACAACGTGTAAAAGAGTTGGATCAACGCGAATGGAAATTCCAAATGAAACAACAACAAGACAATGTGGACATCCAAAAAGCAACCATCAAAGCCGCTCGCGACATTGGTGTGGCTTACGGGAATAATCAACCAGACGTGGTATACAAAGTATACGGTTGGTGGTAGAAAACCCTTCAATTCAAAAACAAAAACCTCTACTTTTGTAGAGGTTTTTTTATATTAATACATTTCGTTTTATGTTTCAATCCAAAAAAGACATTGTCTATATAGTACTAGCAGGTATTTTTATTACCAATGCCGTAGTGGCCGAACTCATTGGCGGCAAACTCATTCACATTGGGCCTTATGTAATGAGTGTGGGTGTATTGCCCTGGCCCATTGTATTTATCACCACCGATTTAATCAATGATTATTTTGGGGTAAAAGGGGTAAAAAAACTATCCTTGATTACCGCGGGATTAATTTCCTATTGTTTTATTCTCTTGTATTTTGCCTTAAAAATTCCGGCTGTGCAAGGCGCTGGTTTGGTTACCGATGCTCAATTTACGGCGGTTTTTGGCCAGAGCATGTGGATCATCGTGGGTAGCATTACCGCCTTTATGGTTTCGCAGTTGATCGATGTGACCATCTTTCACTTTTTCAAAAACAGAACCGGCAAAAAGATGATCTGGTTGCGCAGCACCGGATCAACCGTAATTTCTCAGTTGTTTGATACGTTTATTGTATTGGGAATTGCCTTTTGGCTCACCGGTAAAATGACAACCGAAGTTTATATAACCTCTGCTTTGGCTGGCTATTTCGTAAAATTGGTTATTGCCATAGCCTTGACTCCATTAATTTATGTGGGGCATGCCGTAATCGAAAAGCAGCTTAAAAAAGACCAAGATGAAAACTAAAGTCCGCTGTGGATGGTGCGAAAAAGATGACCTCTACCGAAATTACCACGACCAAGAATGGGGAAATCCAGTATATGATGATGCCACACTATTTGAATTCCTGATACTGGAAACCTTTCAAGCCGGATTGAGTTGGCACACCATATTAAAAAAAAGGGAAAATTTTAGGGTGGCTTTTGATCGATTTGATTATGTGAAAATCGGGGGCTATGCCGAAGATAAAGTACAAGAACTGCTTCAAGATGCAGGGATTATTCGCAACCAATTAAAAATCAGAGCGACCATCAGCAATGCGCAAGCTTTTATGCAGGTGCAAGGCGAATTTGGTAGTTTCTCCAAATACATATGGCAATTCACAGGCGGTCAGCCTATAGTAAATCATTGGCAAACGCTAAAAGAAATTCCGGCGACTACCCCAATCTCGGATGCCGTGAGCAAAGATTTGAAAAAACGCGGCTTTAAATTTGTAGGAACTACGGTTGTATATGCGCACCTGCAAGCAACCGGCATGGTAAACGATCATTTGCTTTCGTGTTGGAAAAGAAGTTCGTGAAATTTAGTAGGCCTGAAGAATTTTCATAAAATTATCCCGACTAATTTCAACTCCGCCCAATAAATGCAAATGGTCGTTGTAGACTTGGCAATCCAACAAGAGGTAATTGTTTTCCTTAAGGTAATTCACCAGCCACGCAAAGCCCACTTTACTGGCATTGGGCACTTTAGAAAACATGCTTTCGCCACAAAAAACGTGACCCAAATCTACGCCGTACAACCCGCCAACTAAGTCTCCATTTTGCCAGACCTCAATTGATTTGGCATGTCCCAATCGATGCAATTCACAATATGACGATATAATAGCTTCGGTTATCCAAGTGCCGTCTTGGCCCGTTCGCTCAATTTGCTGGCAGTTTCGAATTACTTCGTAAAAATTCTGATTGAAGGTAATTTGAAATTTATTTTGATTGATAATATTCCGCAAACTTTTGGGAGCGCTATAGATAGCAGGAGCTACGACCATGCGTTGTGGAGGCGCCCACCACAAAATAGGTTCATCGGCATTAAACCAAGGGAAAATTCCGTTTTTGTAGGCCAAGAGCAAGCGCTCCACTGACAAATCGCCACCCACTGCCAAAATGCCTTCTTGCGAAGCTTCTTCGACAGGAGGAAAATAAAGAAATTTGGTTAAAAATTGCATGGGTTGTAAAACAAAAGAATTTAGAAAATTGAATGCATACACTCAACTTTCTAAATTCATATTTTATTAAGAATAGTTAATTAACAGATTAGAACGGCAAATCGTCGTGGTCTTCTTCTGTAAAGCTTGGTGCTGTAGGGAAAACTGGCGTTTCAGGTGCTGTTGCATTTGGCGCTGATGTTGGTACACTTCCGGCATCTTGCAAACGCTCAATTCTCCACCCTTGGATGCTGTTAAAATATTTGGCTTCCCCTTGTTGGTTGATCCATTCGCGACCGCGTAAATTGATGGAAACTTTTACGGCCTCTCCGGCTTTATAATTGTTGAGCAAATCACATTTGTCTTGGGTAAACTCAACCATAATGTGCTGTGGATACTGCTCATCGGTAGTGACTACTAATTCTCTTTTACGAAATGTGGCGCTTACTTGTTGTTCGGCATTAATTACTTTGATTTTTCCTGCTACTTCCATGGGTTCAATTTTATAGATTTCTAATTTTATTTTACTGTGCTAAAAGTACTTTCCAAGCCGATTCTACTTCGTTTGAATGCAAATAACGGAGCGCCAATTGCAATTGTTTTATCGGTTCATCGGCGCTTAAAACCGCTTTGAGTTCAAAATTTTCTTTAACAAATATAACAACTTCTTCTGGGCTTGGCAACGCAGCAACATTGGCTAATAAACCCAAATCATTGCCAGAAAACAAGCCGCTGTTTTTAATGAAGTCTGGTATGGCATCCACACCAATTCCTAAGGTAGTGAGTGGCTTAGGCACTTCGAAAAGTCCAACATTAGCTCGGCTGTACCAATTGCCTCCCAAGCGGGCAACCAGGTCTAATTTCTCTTGAATAATAGCCCCTTTTTCGTCTATGATGGCTTCACTAATATGTATTTTGAGCACCTCACAAATCACCAAATTGCCAGCGCCTCCTTGATTTCCTAGGGCGATGATTTCATTTACTTTACATTCAAATTGCACCGGCGCTTCTTTTACTCGATACGAGCATTGACGGGATGGGTGTTAGACCGGCTTTGACAAACTCATTTACGCCTTCGGCATATTCACTGCTCGACAAGGACATTTGCTGCACCATGGCGTAATCAACCACATTAATCACCACTTCTTGTAATTCCTGCACATTTAACAAGGTGTGTTTAATTGAATTGTCGCGCACTCTACGCGCAGGCGAAAAAATCAAAATAGGTGGATTGGCACTAAACACATTAAAAAAACTAAAGGGCGACAAATTGGGCTGCCCTTTGCTGTTCATCGTACTGGCAAATGCAATCGGTCGGGGCGCCACAGCGCTCTGCAAATAAGCTTGCAATTGGGCCGAAGACAAGTCGTGTGGGTTGATGCTTAACATGGGTTGAATTTACACAAAAATAGAAAACTTGCGGTCTTAATTTTCAATTTCTTCTCCATAAAGTGAAGCTATTTTTCAACAATTAATAGCGTGGATTCGCATTCGATTTAAGTATATTTATGCCACAAATTAAATCTATGCAGTTTAGCAAACACAAAGACCTCATTCGGTGGGCACTCATTTTGGGTTCCTTTGTCATCATCAGCTTGATTTTGTGGAATACCTATGAGTTTTTTAATTTTTTTAAAAACGAAGAGCGGCTAAAAATGGAATTGTGGGCGCAAGCACAAAAAACAATTAACAGTTCTGATGCAAATGTCGATATAACCCTAGCAACTGAAGTTATCACAAAGCCCAATGCCATTCCTATAATTTTAACAGATCAAAATAATCAAATTATAAAAGTCAATAATTTTGACGGGAGTATTTTGAATGACACGGTTCAAGCCAAAGTGATTTTAGCTACTTTCAAAAAGCAAAACGAACCCATTAAATTAGAAATTGGTCCCGGAAAATTTCAATATTTGTATTACGGAAACTCGTCCTTGATAAACAAATTAAAATATTACCCCATAGCCTTGTTGCTTATTATTGTGCTGTTTGGGGCATTGGTGTACACCTTTTACAAAAGCACCAAAATGGCCACGCAAAACAAATTGTGGGCCGGAATGGCCAAAGAAACCGCACACCAAATTGGCACGCCTTTATCCTCTTTAATTGGCTGGCTGGAGCTCATGAAAACCGTTCCGCTAGATACCTCTTCGGTTGCCGAGATGGAAAAAGACATTGTTCGGCTGCAAACCATAGCCGATCGTTTTTCTAAAATTGGCTCCAAGCCCGTATTGGAAACCTTAGATTTGGTGCAGGAAACAGCCGATTCGTATGCCTATTTGCAAGCCCGTTTTTCGCAACAAGTCACGTTTTCATTTGAAGCGCCCAACGAAAAGATATACCTCCCACTCAATGCCGCCTTGCACAGCTGGACGATTGAAAATTTAGTAAAAAATGCCATCGACGCCATGAAAGGCAAAGGTTCCTTGAAAGTTAGCATAGAAACCGAAGGCAAGGTGGTGAAAATAAAAGTAAGTGACACCGGAAAAGGCATTCCAAAAAATCAATTTACCCAAGTGTTTGAACCCGGCTTTACCACCAAAAAAAGAGGATGGGGCTTGGGGCTATCCTTAACCAAACGCATTGTGCAAGATTACCACAAAGGCAAAATCAAAGTAATTGAATCTGAGGTAGGTAAAGGAACAACCATTCAGATTTCCTACAAAATTACTTAGCGGGCGCGGGTGGTTTTGTAAAATAATTGTTCGCGATCAGCCGGAGCAGTAGTTACATACAATTGTACAAATGCCAACTGTACTTCCCATGCTTTTTTGGTAGAAGCAAATGATTTTTTCAAGCCATTCACTTCTCCTGCTAAGGCGCGATCTACCTCTTTTAAAGTCAGTAAACTAGTATAAGCCTGTGTAAAATTGTTATATGGTAATTGCACAATGGCTACTAATTCCTCGTCTGAAATAGCCGGTTTAAATTGCGCATTGCGAAACAGTACTATTTTGTTAAAAGCAGATATACTGGCATTAAAATCATCCACCAACTGACTCAATTTGTCGGAAGTTGAATTGAGTCCAAAATAGCTAATTTCTCGTTTCAAAAAGGCTTCTTCAGTGCGCAACATCCCGTTTATAACCCCCATCGTCTGCATATGGTTTAAAGTCGTTTTTGATTTTTCAACTTCAGACATGGCCAAAAAGGCCTCAATCTCTACCGCCGGATTACAAGTAATTTTAGGCCCTTGCGGTCCAATTTCGTTGCGCTTAAATTGCTCCGGACTCAACGGATTGGCAACCAATTGCCAGAGGTATTCAAACGGATAGTGCGATTGAATTAAATTGGTGGGATTGGTTCGAAAATAATAGAGATCAAATTTTTCTTGGTACTGATTCTCGACCACAACTCCGGCACCCCAAGTGGGATCAAACAACTCCCATTTCCCGTTGAGTTTGGCCGCACACCATTGGTGGGTTTGGGTACTTATTTTACCATATTGTTTGGTGTAGCCCGAAACCAATTCGACGGGAATTCCACAAGCAATAGCAAGGGCTTTAAACACCTCCGCATAATGCATGCACACCCCTTTGCGGCTACTGAGCGCCGATTGGACTTTTTCGGGCGAAGTTTGCGTGTCGTATTGTCCATTGGTGCTGCCGGGCAAATCGTACCGAATAGCATGCGCTGTCCAATAATATACTGCCGCAATTTTATCGTCTTCGGCGGTAAATTGGCTGGTAATATAGCTAGCAATAGCCGAAATAGATTGCGTTTGGCTTATTGGTAACTGATCCATCTTGTTCCCTACTTCCTGCATGGACTGGGCTTGGATTGAACCAACTAACAAGAGCACAAAATAATACAGTAGGTTTTTCATACTAGCAATAAAAAATCCCCACTTGAAAAATTACAACTGGGGATGTTCGGTTTATTTGTCTTATAAATTTGCCTGTATGGCCTGGGCCAAGGCGATAAATTCTTCTGGTGACAGGCTCACTTTGTTTTGAAAACGCATTTCATCCATCTCGTTTAAGGGAATCAAATGCACGTGCGCATGCGGCACTTCAAGTCCAATGACTGCCATACCAATGCGTTTGCACGGCACTGTCTTCTCGAGGGCAACGGCCACTTTCTTGGCAAATGCCATCAAGCCCAAATAGGCTTGGTCTTGGAGGTCAAATAGTTTATTGATTTCTTGTTTTGGGATACACAACGTATGCCCTTTGGCATTGGGGTTTACATCGAGAAAAGCCAAGTAGTTTTCGTCTTCGGCGATGCGGTAACAGGGAATTTCTCCGGCGATACTTTTACTAAAAATACTGCTCATCTTAGTCGCGGGAAATTTCTATTACTTCAAATTTCAACACGCCATTAGGCACGGTAATTTCGGCAATTTCTCCCACCGATTTGCCCAACAATCCTTTCCCGATTGGAGAAGTTACAGAGATTTTTCCGGTCTTTAAATCGGCTTCACTTTCGGCCACCAAGGTATATTTCATTTCCATGCCGTTGGCTTGGTTTTTGATTTTTACGTTAGAAAGCACCAAGGCTTTAGATACATCAAGTTGAGATTCGTCAATAAGCCGGGCATTCGCATAGACATCTTCTAATTTTGAAATGCGCATCTCTAATAAGCCTTGCGCTTCTTTGGCCGCATCGTACTCGGCATTTTCAGACAAATCGCCTTTATCGCGCGCCTCTGCAATATCTTGTGAGGCTTTGGGACGCATCACACTTTTTAAATGATCTAATTCTTCTTTTAATTTTCTTAATCCTTCTGCGGTATAATACGATACTGTACTCATAATTTCATTGGTTATATAAATAGAAAAAATCCCATCACGACGGGATTTCTTTTTTCAAAGATTGTATTTTATGTAAACGGTTATTTTATTCGTCTCATTCTAGCGAAGTCAAAGTTAAATAAATTAAATTTGTTTGCCATCAAAACCTAGTACTTATTTTTAGATGAAAAATTTGCTTCTCTGCATTTCATTAACCTTACTTTTTGCTTGTAGCGAAGGCACACAGCGCAACAACAATCCGTATTTGCCAAATTATGGGTTTTCAATTACAATAAATAAAAACTTACCTCAATACAGCGGCTTGAATAGTCCAATCAACCCAATTGTTATTCGAGAAGCCACCGCTGGCATTAGCGGCATCATTGCCATGAAAATATCCGACAACGACTACCGGGCTTGGGAGCTCAGTTGTCCCAATCAAGCGCCTGTCTCTTGTTCCGTTATGACCCTCAATGGACTGAACGCAAAATGCAGTTGCGACAATTTTGAGTACAGCATTTTTACCGGACTGGGCAATGCATCCTACCCGATGAAGTCCTATCGCATAGAAGTTTTAGGCGATTTAATTCGCATTTATAACTAAAACAAAATACTCACTCCTACTAAACCGTGCGTGCCCGCTTGCGGGTAATAATATACGTAGCCTCCGCCATAATCGGCGCCATTGGAACTGTATTTTTTATTCAACACATTGGCAACCAAACCAGAGATCACAATGCTTCTGCAGACGGTTTTGGGTTTTATTTCGTAGCTAAAATTCAAATCATTTACCCAATAATCAGGCAACTGGGCAGCCACATCTTCTTGGTTATTCAAAAACTGGGGCCCCACATATTTTTGCAACCAACTCACTTTTACGGATTGAAAAGGCGAATAACTCAATTGGGCACTCGAGATCAACTCGGGTGAAAAAGCGATGGTTTTGCCGCCCCAAGAATTTCCGTCTCGTATTACATTTTTACTTTTACTCGCATTGGCTTGCAATTCAAACTTTGGCGAAATGACCCAGCGCGCATCCACTTCTACTCCCAATCGATAGCTTTTGCCAATATTGGCCCGAATCGGATTGCCCACCTCATCCAATTCACCTGTTAAAACCAATTGATCTTGATAACCCATATAATAGCCGTTTATGGCCCAGCTTCCCTTGACCGATTTTTTGCGCCAACCCAATTCAAAATCGTCTAATTTTTCGGGTCTCGGATTGCCATTTTCATAATCGGTGCGGTTGGGCTCGCGTTGGGCTTTGGCATAGGAAAAATACAACTGATTTTCCTTGTTCCAAGCATAGGTAAGTCCAGCCTTTGGGTTCAAGAAAGCAAAGGTGTCTGAAATGCCGGTAGCCAAAATACCATCGGCCTCGTAATTCACTCGGCGAAATTGCAAGTCACCATAGGCACTCCAGTTTTGACTGAGCTGAAATTGGCCTTTTACAAAAATATTTCCGTCTTTTTTGGTGGCCAAATTGTCGTAGTAATGATCGCCCAATTCGCTGCTGGTAGCCACGCGTGTCCAAATCACTTTTCCAAAATGATCCCCCAAGTAGGTGTTCCAGCCGCCTCCCACAAGCCATTCGGCAACCGCTCCTTTTCGTTTAAGGGAAAAAGTAGTGCCGTAAAAATCATTATCCAACCATTTTTGATCAATGACATCAGAAATGGATTCTGTACCAGCAGACACCAAATTAAAGGCGGCTAAATCGGCTTCGTCATTGAAATTTTCATAATAGCCCTTGCCTTTGGTGTAATGCAAAGCCAGCGTGCTGCTCCATTGTTCAGAAAAAGTTTTGGTGTAATGCAATTGCACATGGTCTTGTTGGTAATTGTCGGTTTGGTTGTCGTAAAAACGAGTTTCTCCGTTGGCATCGGTATACATCCCGGCATAATTAAAGGTGCGGTGGTTGTGTAGCATCTCGGCATCAACTCCATACCAAGACTGGTAAGTTTTCTCCGTTCCTCCAAACACCAAAGCTTTAAATAAACTGGTTTTGCCCACTAATGTGCCTTGTAAAAAATAGGATTTTAAGTGCGAAGACGCCCGGTCAATGTATCCGTCCGATTCGATGTTTGACAAGCGCCCCGCCATTTCAAATTGATCATTGAGCAAGCCCGTGCTAAATTTTACCGTGTGCTTGCGGGAATTAAAACTCCC
Source organism: Flavobacterium sp. (assembly GCA_026390995.1). Lineage (GTDB taxonomy): Bacteria > Bacteroidota > Bacteroidia > Flavobacteriales > Flavobacteriaceae > Flavobacterium. The sequence goes on along the minus strand of JAPLEX010000034.1, from coordinate 43,701 downwards.
CACCGAATTGTCTATTTCGGTGTAACTTTTCTCGGAATAGGAATCGGTGAGCACATTCAAACTGGCTCCAAAAGCTCCCGCCCCGTTGGTAGAGCTTCCCACGCCGCGTTGCAATTGCACACTGGCCACCGACGATGCAAAATCGGGCAAATTTACCCAATAGGTACTGTGGCTTTCGGCATCATTGTAGGGAATTCCGTTTAGTGTGACATTTACCCGGGTGGCATCAGAACCGCGCACCCGAATTCCGGTATAGCCTATGCCATTTCCGGCGTCAGAGGTAGTCACCACAGAGGGCATAAAATTCAAGAGCATCGGGATGTCTTGCCCCAAATTGCGGGAGGCCAATTCTTTTTTGCTCAGGTTGCTAAAACTCACCGGTGTTTTGGCTGTAACCCGAACCGCAGAAACCAGCACTTCATTTAAGGCGCTTACCTTCGTGCTGTCTTGGGTTTGAGCAAAAGTGGTATAGGAAAGAAATAGAAATAAAACAGCTGCTTTAGGAGCTCCGGTGGTAGGTGATAGGTGGTAGGTTTTTTTAAAAAAAAAGGCAATAAAAAATTTCATTCGTACTTTGGTTACGAATAAAAGGGGCCATTATTCTTGGTTAAAATTAAATGGATACGCTCGACAGGACAAAAGTGCGTTTTGTCTTGTCTTTTCCCTAAACAGCATTACCTGTTCCAGGTTCGTTGGGTATAATCTCAGCTCGTTAGTTGGAGCACCCCTTTGAGACGAGACAAATATACTTTAAAAATTTACAAGTCTGGTTTGCGGCGCAATTTTTTAATGCTAGACCAGGACTGCTTGTCTTGGAGCCGTTTACGGATCGCCGATTTGGGTACTTTGGTTTCTTTTCTGGTTTTCTTAATAACCAAAGCCGCTTCTAGCAGCGACAAAAACCTTCTCAATGCCCGCGTCTTATTTTGAATTTGGCTACGGCTTTCGTCACAACTGAGTTGAATCTGTTGTTCTTTGCTGAGTCGGGAAGCCCATTTTTGGAGCAATTGCTGTTTTTCGCTTTCGGTTAATGCTTGTGAATTTACAACATCAAATGAAAGCACAATTTTGGAGGACACTTTGTTTACATGTTGCCCGCCAGGTCCTGCACTGCGGATGGCTTTGTATCGCAGTTCTTTTTGAAGTTGAAGCCAGTCCATTAGTGGGGCTGGTGTGCCGATTTTAATAAATCGTTTACCGTTTTTACCGGATTAAACGTGAGCAAGGGTACTTCTACAAAAATGGTGAGCCAACGGGCCATGGCTCCATTCCATAATCCTGGTAATTCATAGGCCTTATACGGAATGCCATTTTTATTTTTTGACACCACAAAGCCCGTATTTGGATCGATGAATTGAGCCAAATCAAATTTTTCGCCACGGTAATTTTTTAATCCACAGACCAAATCAACTGGATTGAAGTGTGTAGCTTGCTGAAGCTGATAAAGCTGATCGGGATTGTGTAAATCTACTTGAGAGGATTCTACAATTTGTAAAGACAAATTGCCTTTCGCATTACGAACCCAAAATGGCCCGCCGCCTGGTTCGCCTTCGTTTTTTACCATGCCGCATACCCGTATGGGTCGGTTGATTTTTTCTTTGATGTAGGCCCATTTGTTCTCGATAGTAAACTTGTAAAAGTCTTCGTTTATCGCACAATTCAAGGTAGATTTTACCCAGTCTACAACTGTTTCTATCTCAAACTCAGATAGGGTTTGGGAATCTATCTGCTGCAAAAGAGCAAACACTTGTTCTTGTATACTAAGTAAATAACCTGCCAGGGCCTTTTTATAAAAGGCAATTTGATCCCCCTGGTTTTGGATCACGTTGTCGATGTTTTTAATAAAAACCACATCGGCATCCAATTGGCCTAAATTATGAATTAGGGCGCCGTGCCCAGCTGGCCGGATAACCAACTTTTGTTGTTCGTCTCTAAACGGTTCGTGATTGGCCGATACGGCTATTGTATCGGTATGTGAAAATTGGTACGAGTAGTTTACCTGAATCTGTGTTTGTGTGGCGCGTTCAACAATCGGTTTTACTCGATTTATAACCGATCGAAATAAATGCTCGTGTGTTTGGGTTACGGTAAAATGTAGGTAGGAAACCCCGTTGGCGCTTGCATAAGTGGCACATTCCTTAAGGTGCTCCTCTATGGGCGTAGCCAAATGGCTCTCATAGGCATGAAATTCTAATACCCCTTTGGGTTTATTTGATAAATCTAACTGTGTTGGATGCAATAAATAAACGATCAGTTGGTAATTTTTTTGGTCTTGTTCCCACTGGTGAAAATCAGAAAAATCACCTTGAAGCTGCGCTTGTATGCTTTTATAAAAAGGAAATTTTTCTATTCCTGCCAAAAAAACAGCCAGTTCATTGTTTCCTGAGCGGTTGATGTAGGCATTTATAGTTTCGTTTTCGGGTTTAAAATCGGATAGAAATTGGTTCAAAAATTTAAACATCCGACTCGCTGCACCCGAAGCAGGAACAAATTTTTTAAATTTAAAACCGCCCTTTTTATGATCAAAATTGAGTACTGCCAATTGCAGTTGCTCTTCCGATAACACGAGAATTCCATCGCCTTTGGTGGCTGGGCGAACCAACTGAATTTTTGTGGTCCCTTGCTTAAGAATAGCAAGTTGTTTGTCGAGGACCTCAAGGGGAATGCCGTGGTTAAGTAGCTGAACAAAATTATGAGCACTAAACCCGAGTGCTTTGGCTTTTTGGTAGTCCATACAAATTTGTATGGCTGTTCCCAAACGCTCTTCCTTGCTGCCCGATAAGCGAATATACGGTTTTTCGTTGGCCACCAAAGCCGCTTCAAACTGGGCCATAGCCGCTTCTCTTTGTTCTGGTCTATCTCGTAAATCATCGGCTTCCCAGGGCACATCAATATCGGTGAGAAAAAATAAATCGTATTTGTGTTTGCGGGCCGCTTTGTCTAATACCGGGTCACAAAACTGGTAATACATCTCAGAATAGACTTTGGTAACCAATACCGTGGTGTCGCAAAAAATAAAATCGGAAGCCGTTTGCAAGGCCTTATTTTCGCTTGCTACCTGACCAATGGCTATGGGAAGTAAATCTTCGGGCGTGCATATTTCTTGCTTGGTATCCCATTTGTGTTGCAAGTATTCACGGGCATATTCGGCCACCCAATGGGTGCCAAAATGTTCGGCCAATTGTTGAGCCAAGGTTGTTTTCCCGGTACTTTCAGGGCCGTAAACCGCTATTTTGATGAGGCTTGTGGCCTGCTGTTTAAGTTGTTCTTCCATGCGAGGTAACCGTATACGGCGATGATTGTAAAAATAACATATTGTAGGCTGGTAAAGGTAAAACCTTTTGCAAAATATAAAGGAATAGAAATTAAATCCCCTGCAATCCAAAACAGCCAATTTTCTATTTTTCGTTTGGCCATGAGCCACATGCCTACAAAAAATATGCCTGTAACCCCTGTGTCTACATAAGATGTCCAATGAGTAAACTTTCCGAAAAACAAATAAACCAACACCACAAATACAACTGCAACTGCAAATAGCAAGCCCGAATACAGGTACTCTTTGGGTTGCATGCGCGAAATAGGCAATTCGTTTTGTTGGGCATCTTTACGTGTCCAAAGCGCCCAGCCGTAGATGCTCATAACCACATAATAGACGTTGATGAGCATGTCGCCCAAGAGGTGCCACTTCCACAACAAATACACATAAATCGCGGTGTTCAATATCCCTGTAGGGAAGACAGCCAGTGTATTTTTTTTGGCGGCCCAAACGCTCCACAACCCAAAGAAAATGGCGGTGAGTTCGAGCGCAATTTCATAGGTCGGATAGGTTTTATATTGGGCAAATAAATAATCTAGCATGATTCAAAAAATTGGGAATTATTTTCGAAGGCTGTGCCAATAACTACTATATCTGCTCCGGCATCAAATGCCGCTTGAATTTCTTGCAGCGAACGAAGACCGCCGCCTACGATAAGCGGCACCGCGATTGCCTTTGACACAGCTTGTATCATGTCGACTGGCACGGGCAACTGAGCACCACTGCCTGCTTCTAAGTAAATGAGTTTTGCGCCTAAATACTCGCCTGCCTTGGCCGTATGAAGAGCTAATTGCAGGTTTGTACGTGAAATGGGCTGGGTTTGACTAATGCGCTCCACACTCGTTACATGTCCGCTTTCGATGAGTAAATATCCGGTTGATATTACCTCTAAATTTAATTGCATTAGGGCAGGAACGGCATCTACTTGCTGTTGAATGAGGTAATCTGGATTGCGTCCCGAAAGCAAACTCAAATACAAAATGGCATCGGCTTGGGCAGAAAGTTGAGAGGCGTGCCCTGGGAATAACAGCACGGGCAAGTCGATTGCTTTTTTTAAAGCGTTTACCAACTGATCTACTGCCAACAGACTGTGACTGCTTCCGCCCACTAAGATCAAATTAGCTGGCGAATGTTTAATGGCATGAACAGTACTTTCCCAAGCTTCCCAATTTATTTTTTCGGGATCTAGTAATATGGCCAACTGTTTTATTCCGTTGGCTTTGTTTAGACAAAGTTGGGTATAGAGTTGGTGCATCAGGTCGTTTCAAATGTGTAGACCAACGCATAGTCGGCGAGGAGTTGATACTGAACTGCGAATTGTCTTGGCAACGAATCTAGGGCAAGTGTGGCGGTAGTTTCTGCCGAAATCAAATCAAATGGTGCCACAAAAATATGGTCTTTAAAACTAATCCCTTCGCGATTGACTACTTTGAATACCGCTTCTTTGGCGCCCCAAATTACCGTAAGGCGTTCGGTCTCGGTTGTTAAATCGGGAGCTAAAAACTGCAATTCTGTTGCACAAAATTTAGGCCCAATTTTTGCCACTTTATCACGGACTAATTCGACATCAACGCCCACTGCTTGATTGCTCACTATTACAACTGCCAATTGGTGCGAATGCGAAATAGAGATGAATTTTCCGTCGCGCAGATGCGGTTTTCCGGTCGCGTCATAATACATATCGGCGTCGGTATAGCCTAGTAGTAAAAGCAATTGCCGTACGCTCAAAAAAGCCCGTTGGTGTAAGTCGGATTTCATCGAATTCAGGCGCTGTAGGCTTGGCGGAGTGAGCACAACATTTGATGACAAAACTGCTTTGGGTTCGTCAATTGACCAAACCAATACTTGGGTGTGTGCGTTGGGATATGAATGCAAATACAAAGGCATAACTAAAGCGGGGGATTTTCAAAAACGTTTTCGTCAAATAGAATTAGCGGCTGCCGTAACAATTTTAAAATATTTTGTTGAAAATTAACCGATTACGGGGGTAAACAACTCATAAATCAGTTTAAATATTTTTTAAATCCTAAGTTATTGTCTAAATTTGCCCAAAATTTTCAAATACAAATATACTATAAATGAGTACGACAACTATGCCTTATGTGGCCTACAAAGTAAAAGACATTTCCTTGGCAGCTTGGGGAAGAAAAGAAATTGAATTGGCCGAAGCTCAAATGCCAGGATTAATGGCTTTGCGCAGCGAATACAAAAATGAACAACCCTTAAAAGGAGCACGTATTGCTGGCTGTTTGCACATGACCATTCAAACGGCAGTATTAATCGAAACCTTAATAGCCTTGGGCGCTGAAGTTACTTGGAGCTCTTGTAATATTTTCTCAACCCAAGACCAAGCCGCAGCTGCCATTGCCGCAGCAGGTATTCAGGTGTATGCTTGGAAAGGACTAAACGAAGAAGATTTTGACTGGTGTATTGAGCAAACTTTATTCTTTGGCGAAGACCGCAAACCCTTGAATATGATCTTGGACGACGGGGGTGATTTGACCAATATGGTATTTGACCGTTACCCCGAATTGATCGACGGAATCAAAGGATTGTCAGAAGAAACGACTACAGGTGTTCACCGTTTGTACGAGCGCATGAAAAATGGCACCTTGTTTATGCCGGCAATCAACGTAAATGACTCGGTGACTAAATCTAAATTTGACAACAAATACGGCTGTAAAGAATCAGCGGTTGATGCCATTCGTAGAGCGACTGACCTTATGTTGGCCGGGAAACGAGTTGTGGTTTGTGGATATGGTGATGTGGGCAAAGGAACTGCAGCCTCTTTTAGAGGAGCGGGTTCTATTGTAACTGTTACTGAAATTGATCCAATTTGTGCGCTACAAGCTGCGATGGACGGATTTGAAGTAAAAAAATTAGACACCGTGGTAAGCAATGCCGATATCGTCATTACGACCACTGGAAACAAAGACATTGTAGTGGGACGTCATTTTGAAGCGATGAAAGACAAAACCATCGTGTGCAACATTGGACACTTTGACAATGAAATTGACATGGCTTGGTTAAACAAAAATCACGGCGCTTCAAAAATTGAAATCAAACCACAGGTTGATAAATATACGATTGCAGGAAAAGACATCCTTATCCTAGCTGAAGGTCGTTTGGTGAACTTAGGTTGTGCAACTGGACACCCAAGTTTCGTAATGAGTAACTCGTTTACCAACCAAACTTTAGCTCAAATCGAATTGTGGAGCAACAGCGCTGCCTACAACAACGAAGTGTACATGTTACCAAAACACCTCGACGAAAAAGTAGCCGCTTTACACTTGGCCAAATTGGGTGTAGAATTAGAAACCCTAAACAACGATCAAGCCGCCTACATTGGCGTAGAAGTTCAAGGGCCATTCAAGCCGGAATACTACAGATACTAACAAAGCTGTCAGCTATCAGCTGTTAGCTACTAGCTAAAAAAAAGGAGAACAAATTGTTCTCCTTTTTTTATTAGCGCAAGACCTCAATACTTACTGCGGTAAATTCGCCTTGGGTGAGCCCCGTTTTGATGTGAGTAAAAATATTTTTTTGGTCTATTTCGCAATATTTTAGATCTACTTTAGGGTTTTCTATTTTTAAAATTTTAGTGGTTTTTTTATCCTCTTTAAGCTGAAAATTCAAAATTACAACTCGTGGATGTTTGGGTAATCTTAGTTTGAATTTCTCGATTTCGTCGACGAGTCTGTCTTCGATTTTTTGTTTGGTTTGGGTGAGTTTTTTTAGTTTTTCTTCGGTTTCTGGATTTGCGGTTTCTTGGTTTAGGGATTCCATTTTTAGCTGGTTGCTAAAATAAGTGGCGGTGATTCTCAATACAATTCTAATTTCAGAAACGAGTTTTGGCATAGTATAGTGGTTTATGGGTTACAAGAGAAAGAATGGAAAAGAACGCGAAAAACCCGAAGGCTATCTTTAACGTATACAACGCCTATTTAGTTACACTTTTTTGAAATTATTTTAATTAAAAATTAAATGCTACATGCTAGACTAGCAACCATAAAAAAAAACCCTCACATTTCTGTAAGGGTTTTTATAGTGGATATTACCGATGGATATTAATCATTAAAAACCAAAGCAAGTTCATACTCAGTTCTCACCGGTTGGTCTTTAATAATCGCCGGAGTCCATTTTGTTTTAATTGATTGAAGCACGCGCTCGATGCTTTTTTTCATGTTGTTGCTCATGGTTTGATCATTTACTGTGATTGCACTCATGCTGCCGTCTTTTTCAATTACAAATGACACATTGATTTTAGCAAATCCTTCGTAATCCATTTCTGAATTGCTAAACTTCGCATTGATTTTAGCATAAAACTTTTCTAAACCTCCAGGGTATTGAGCGATTTTTTGAAGATCACTTAATTCTACCATTACTTTATTTGCTTCTACTACCGGCAAACTTGCTTTTTTGTTTTTAATTGTGTCCGTAATTTGTTTAAAATGGACAGATTGAGTGGTTTTGGCTAAAACATCTTGACTAAATACCAAAGCAGACAATAGTATAGCTATAAAAAAACCGGTACTTAAAATTGATTTTCTGTTGTTGTTGATTCCTTTTTTCATAATTTCATTTTTTACTTGTTAATGATTACTTAACTATTAATGTTATTTGGTAACATTAAATTAACATTAAGTTTACGTAAAAGTAACTAATAAAATTAAACGGCCAACTAATTTGTAGTTTTTTTACTTTTTTTTAAACCACATGAGTTGTATTTAAAAAAATAGTAACCGTCAATTGTGTTTATGCCTTGGCTTTGTCCAATTGCTCTAATACAACAACAAGCACTATCGAAAGTTCCGAAACAAAAAAAGCCCATCCGAATCCGAATGGGCTTTTTTAAAAATAGTACTAAATCTTATGCTTCGAAAGCTTCGATAGAAACATAGGATTTGTTGTCTTTTTTCTTTTGGAACTTCACTACTCCATCTACTTTAGCGTGTAATGTGTGATCTTTACTGATGTACACATTTTCGCCTGGATTGTGTTTAGAACCTCTTTGTCTTACGATGATGTTCCCTGCAATAGCAGCTTGTCCACCAAAAATCTTTACGCCTAAACGTTTCGATTCTGATTCTCTACCATTCTTGGAACTACCGACACCTTTCTTGTGAGCCATGACGTATTCGTTTTATATTGTTATTATTCTTGTGTATCTTCTTTTTTAGCTTTTGGCGCTTTTTTTACTTTTGGCGCTTCTACTTCTTCTGCAACTGCTTCAACTACTGCTTTTTTTGGAGCAGCTTTTTTAGCTCCTGAGGCAGAAATACCTTCAATTACAATTTGAGTAAGGTACTGTCTGTGCCCGTTTCTCTTTTTGAATCCTTTTCTTCTTTTCTTTTTGAAAACGATTACTTTGTCTCCTTTTAAGTGTTGTAACACTTTGGCTTCTACTGAAGCACCTTCTATAGCTGGGGCGCCTAAAGTAATGTTTCCGTTATCGTCTAATAAAAGAACTTTGTCAAAAGAAACTTTTGAACCTTCTTCATTAGCCAAACGGTGAACATAAACCTTTAAGTCTTTGCTTACTTTAAATTGTTGCCCTGCTATCTCTACGATTGCGTACATAACAATGATGTTTAGTTAATTATAAAATGGACGCAAATATACAACTTAATCTCAATCATACAACCCTAGCTTAAAAAAAGTTTCTTGTTCTAAAATCAACCGCTGGTTTAACCAAGAATTTCAAACTTTTAGGGGTGATAAATGCAGTAAAAATAGTTACTTTTGAAGCACTAAAAGGGCTATCCTTTCTGTGCTTTATTTTAGAATTCAACCGCAACTTATTAGTAATTTTTATGAAAAAATACCTTATGACGTTAAGCGCATCACTTCTAGTGGGAACAGCCGCTACGGCACAAAAAGTAGTCTTTGAAGAGCTCACCCTCGACAACGGCTTACATGTGATTTTACACCAAGACAAATCGGCACCTGTAGTGATAACTTCGGTGATGTACCACGTGGGCGCCAAAGACGAAATGCCCGATCGCACCGGCTTTGCTCACTTTTTTGAACATTTATTGTTTGAAGGCACGCAAAACATAGGCCGCGGCGAATGGATGAAAATCGTAACTGGCAATGGCGGAGTGAATAACGCCAACACCTCCGATGACCGTACCTATTACTACGAAGTGTTTCCGTCAAACAGCTTGGAATTGGGCTTGTGGATGGAATCCGAACGTATGCTGCATCCTGTGATTAATCAGGTGGGTGTGGATACCCAAAACGAAGTGGTGAAAGAAGAAAAACGCTTGCGCATGGACAACCAACCCTACGGTTGCGTGATCCGAGAGGTGAAGAAAAACTTGTTTACCAACCACCCGTATCGTTGGGAAACCATTGGATCAATGGAGCATTTGGATGCTGCCACACTCCAAGAATTTCAGGCGTTCAACAAAAAATTCTATGTGCCCAACAACGCGGTTTTAGTCGTAGCTGGAAACTTCGAAAAAGCCCAAACCATCGAATGGATTAAAAAATACTATAGCGAAATTCCAAAAGGAGCTGAACTCACCAAAACTCAATTTCCCGAAGAGCCCATTACCCAAACCATCAAGGCAACCTACGAAGATCCCAACATTCAAATTCCAATGCTTTTAACAGCCTACCGCACCCCTTCCATGAAAACCAGAGAAGCGCGTGTATTAGAAATGATTTCGGGCTTATTGAGCGATGGGAAAAGTTCGCGCTTATATAAAAAATTGGTCGACGATAAAAAAATGGCCTTGCAAATTGGTGCTTTCAGCTTTACCCAAGAAGACCATGGCATGTATGTAGTTTATGGTTTGCCGCTAGCGCCATTTACCATCAAAGACTTGCAAACTGAATTTGATGCCGAGATTGCCTTGTTGCAAAACGAGTTGATTTCGGAAAAAGAATTGGAAAAACTCAAAAACAAAATTGAAAACCAATACGTAAACAACAACGCTTCGGTTGAGGGAATTGCCGAAAGTTTGGCTACGTACTACCTACTCTTTGGCAATGTAAATCTCATTAACACCGACATCGAAACCTACAGATCGGTAACCCGAGAAGAAATTCAAGCGGTAGCCAAAAAATACTTGGGCAACAACCAACGCTTGCTATTAGAATACCTTCCAACCCAAGAAAAATCGAAAAACTAAAGCGTCATGAAAAAAATACTATTCCTCACCACTTGCTTGTTTACCTCACTTTATATGACTGCACAAAACAGGACTCAACCCAAACCGGGACCCGCGCCAACTATTAATATTGGCAAACCCCAAACCTTTACTTTGCCCAATGGGCTTCAAGTTTTGGTGGTCGAAAACCACAAATTACCTCGGGTATCCTATACCCTCACGCTCGATAACATGCCTTATGTTGAAGGGGAGAAAAAAGGCGTATCTAGCCTTACTTCTAGCATGATTGGCAACGGAACTACGTCTATTGCCAAAGAGGCTTTTAACGAAGAAATTGATTTCTTGGGTGCCGAAATTTCTTTTTACAACAGCGGCGCCTCGGGCTCAGGTTTATCCAAATATGCTGGCCGTATTTTAGAGCTATTGGCCGATGGAGCCTTACACCCTACTTTTACCCAAGCCGATTTTGAACAAGAAAAAAGCAAATTACTCGAGAGTTTAAAAGCCGAAGAGAAAAGTGTACCGGCAGTGGCGCGAAGAGTCGAAAACATTTTGGCCTTCGGACCAACTCATCCGTCGGGTGAATTCTTGGATGAAAGCAGCATCAACCAAGTAAATTTGGAGGATATTATAGCTAATTACAAAACTTATTTTGTTCCCGAAAATGCCTACTTGATCATCATTGGCGACGTGCAATTAGCCAAAGTTAAAAAACAGGTAGGAAAATTAGTTGGCACTTGGCCCAAAGCCGCTGCACCCAAAATCACATTTCCCGATCCGATTGATGTAGCCCAAACGCAAATCAATTTTATTGACATGCCCAATGCCGTGCAGTCTGAAATCTCTGTGATGAACATCACCAACCTAAAGATGTCTGACCCCGATTATTTTGCGGCGATTGTGGCCAACCAAGTGGTAGGCGGCGACTTTAACAGTTACCTCAACATGAATTTACGTGAAAAACATGGCTGGACTTATGGCGCAGGATCTTCGATCAATGCAAGCAAATACGTTTCGCGCTTCAGCACCTTTGCCCAAGTGCGCAACGCGGTTACTGACAGCGCTGTAGTGGAAGTACTCAAAGAATTGAAACGCATCCGCACCGAAAAAGTGGCCGAGGAGGTGTTGCAAAATGTCAAAGCAGGTTATGTGGGTCGATTTGTGATGCAGATTGAAAAACCGCAAACCGTAGCTTCCTACGCCTTGGGATTGCGTACACAAAATTTGCCTTTAGATTTTTACGAAAACTTCATTAAAAATATTAATGCGGTTACTGCTGACGATGTGTTGCGGGTGGCCAATACTTATTTTAAAGCCGATCAGTTGCGCATTGTCGTGACCGGGAAAGGCAGCGAAGTAGCCTCAAAACTAGCCGAACTGAATTTGCCTATCTTTTATTTTGACAAATTTGGTAACCCAATTACCGAGAAAAAAGAAGCCCGAAAAATGCCTGAGGGGCTTACTGCTTCGGGGGTAATTTCATTCTACTTGACTGCCATTGGTGGGGAAAAAGCAGCGCGAGCAGTGCAATCGGTAGTGACGTTGGCTACTGGGACTGTACAAGGTTTTCCAGTAGAGTTGACCACAAAAACTACCAGCAATCACCAACAATTGCGCGAAGTCAAAGCCATGGGCATGACCATGATGAAACAAGTGGTAAGTGATAAAAACACCTACGTAGTGCAACAAGGTCAAAAAGTGCCATTGTCGGCCACCGAAATTGCTGCGCTCAAAGCCGCGGCTGTTCCTTTTGAAGAATTGGATTTGTTGAACAAAAAAACAATCACCCTAAAAGGCATCGAACCATTTAATGAAACCGACTGTTATGTGGTGCAAGACGGTGCCAATTCATTTTATTTTGCCTGCGATTCGGGTTTAAAATTAGGCGAATCCAAAACCATTGAAAGCAAAGAAGGTGTTCTTACCGAAACCACTTCCTTTAGCGATTACAAAACAGTAAACAACATCCTGTTTCCGCACAAAACGCTACTCAATATAGGAATGGAAATCGAATTGGTCACTACTGAAATTAAACTCAACGAGCTGATTCCAGCAACAGATTTTCAATAAAGACACAGGCCAGCCCAAAAAGCTGGCCTTTTTTTATGCGATTTACGTCGAATTTTTGTGCTAATTTTATGACGAACGGTAGCACAATTAGCTACTTTTGTTTCATCAAAATTTGATTTTATATGAAAACAATTACCCGCTTATTTTATATCACACTCCTAGGAAGCACTTTTGTTGCTTGTAAACCAAATGCGGCTGAGGCTACAAAAACGGATAGTAAACCGGAAGTTGCCAAAGAAATTGCTGCGGTCAATCTAGACTCTACAAGGTTTCACATAGAAGGCATGACTTGTGCTGTTGGCTGTGCCAAAACCATCGAGACCAAATTAAATGAAACGCCAGGAGTTCAAAAAGCAGTTGTTGATTTTGACAAAAAAGAAGCACTAATTTCCTTTGACAAAACCCAACAAACAAAAACTTCTTTGGTGAAACTGGTAGAATCTTGTGCCGATGGAACTACCTACAAAGTAACCGACTAGTTATTTCCAGCGCAAACTTTCCATAATGCGGCGCATGTCGTTCTTGATGTAACTCGCCGCTGGCATCACCGAATCAAAGTTGGGTTTGGCATAAAAATAAACCGAACAGTCAATAAAATGTTTCGTACTGTCGGTTACATAAAATTGGGCATTGGTTGCCGCATTTCCATTTACCTGATAAAACATCCCGTATACCTTGTGGTCTTTGTTGATAAACGGCTGCTCTAAAATATCATCGGCTTTGATGACGTGTTCATAGGTGAGTTTTTGGGCGTCGCGCAACAACACGTTGATGTTGTTTTTCACCGGCTTATAACTCATATAAATGGTGGCTTTCATTTTGGGGTAATTGATCGTGAACCCGCAATCGGGCTTGGCCTTGATGATCGCGTCTTCATTCAAATCAAAGGTTACAGGACAACTGTTTTCAAAATGGGCATAGGTGGCTTCTTTATAGTCCAAACGCAATTGGCCGTTGGGCTTGGGAAGCAATTCTTTTTTACAGCCCAAACAAAGCAAGGCCAAACAAGCAAACAAGGTGATTTTGTGTACCATATAAAAAGAAAGGCTAGCAATAACTAGCCTAATAGGTTCTGGATTTAAAACGGCAAATCATTTTCGGGCATCATGGAAGCTGGCGCATCATAACTTGGCTTACTCTCGATTCCGCGATTGGATTCAATTTCTTTTTTTACCGATAAAAAGGTGAATTCGGTAACTTGAATCTCGGTCGTGTATTTGGTCACGCCATCTTCGGTTTGCCATTGGCGCGATTTAATTCGGCCCTCTACATATATTTTATCGCCTTTGGTGAGGTATTTTTCGCAAATCTCGGCGGCTTTGTTGCGCACCACTAAATTATGCCACTCGGTCGAGGTGATTTTTTCGTTTGTCGATTTGTTGATGTAGGTTTCATTGGTAGCCAACGGAAATCTCCCGATACAATTTCCTCCGTCAAAATAATGCATTTTTACATCCTCACCTAAGTGACCAATTAACATAACTTTATTTAAGGTACCGCTCATTTTAGTTGGATTTGAAGTTTAGCCAAATGTACTAAAATTTATAACTCACGCCAATCGTTGGCTATAAAATTATAGAGCACAATGGGAAAAGGATGCGCTTTTATGGCGTTATAATCTAGGCCGTTTTTTAGCAGTCCAGAAACTTTTACGCTCCAAAATTTTATAACTAATTGCTGGTGCGACAATTGGTGTTTAATGGCCATTGGCGTGAGTAATGAAACCTGCTGAATGGGCAGACTAAGTAGATCCGACTGGGTTATTTTGGCGATAAATTCGTCATGATGGATCTCTTGCTCGGTTTCGATATAAGGAAATTCATATAAATTTTGCCAGATTCCGGGGCCAACTCGTTGTTGAATTAAACTCAAGGCATTTTCGTCCTGCAGCACCACGTAGTTCAAATAACGCAACCGTACTTTTGTCTTTTTTGATTTGAATGGCAATTCAGCTATTTTCTTATTGGCCAATGCATAACAACTGGATTGAAAAACACAAGCCCCACAATTTGGGCTTTTGGGAACACATTGCAAGGCACCAAACTCCATAATCGCCTGATTAAACAATCCGGGTTGTGATTGGGACATCAATTCATTAGCCAAAGCAGCAAACTCTTTTTTGGCCGAAGCCGAAGCAATGTCAGTTGGCACTCCCAAATAACGTGCCAATACACGAAACACGTTGCCGTCAACCACCGGCACAACTTCGCCATAACAAAAAGAAGCAATAGCAGCGGCTGTATATGTTCCTATGCCTTTAATGAGAAGCAATTCCTTATATGTTTTAGGAAATTCACCTTTTAATTCTACTGAAATGTACTGCGCCGCTTGGTGCAAATTTCTGGCTCGAGAATAATAGCCCAAGCCTTGCCAGAGCTTCAATACCTCTTGTTCGGAAGCCTGGGCCAAATCGTGAACAGTGGGAAAAGTGTTTGTAAAAGCTAAAAAATAAGGGAGTCCTTGTGCAACTCTTGTTTGCTGCAAAATGATTTCAGATAACCAAATACAATAGGGGTCTTGGGTGATTCTCCAAGGCAAATCCCGCTTGTTTTGTAAATACCACTTTATAAGCGTGTTACTGAAATTCATAGTAAATTTTGGAAAACAAAAGTATATGTTTATGTAATTAAATTTTAATGAATTAGGTTGATAATTTGTTTTTTAAATTCATATATTTGCAACCTCAAAAAAATAATTATCTATTAAAAAATACGAAAGAAAATGACGAAAGCAGATATCGTAGCGAAAATTTCTGAAAAATTAGGCCTTGAAAAAGGAGATGTTCAAGCCACAGTAGAATCATTCATGGATGAAGTTAAAACTTCATTAGAAACAGGTGACAATGTATATTTAAGAGGTTTTGGAAGTTTCATTATCAAAACGAGAGCCGAAAAAACAGGAAGAAATATATCAAAAAACACCACTATTAAAATTCCTGCCCACAACATTCCGGCATTTAAACCTGCCAAGGTTTTTGTAGAGGGAGTTAAAACCAACAACGAAGCAAAATAACATAGTATTAATCATAAAAAATCACCAACTATGCCAAGTGGTAAAAAAAGAAAAAGACATAAGGTAGCGACGCACAAACGTAAAAAAAGAGCCTACTTTTTTCTTTTTTTAAACCGTTCATTGAAATCGGATTGAAATCCTATAAATTTCTAAATTGAAATTTGATTTCATCCATCGGGTACAATACCTGTAAAATTATTGTTTAATCCATCCTTACTTCAAGCGATAAGTGAACAGCAAAAAGCTGTAACAGCAAAAAAGCTTTTGTACGGATAAAAATATACAGCGTGAATAAAGAATTAATCATCAGATCTAGTTCAGAAGCCGTAGATTTTGCCTTATTAAAAGATGGAAAACTAATTGAATTACACAAAGAAGAAGAAAAAAGCAACTTTCAGGTAGGCGATATATTTATTGCCAAAATCAGAAAACCTGTTGCCGGACTCAACGCGGCTTTTGTAAATGTGGGCTTCGAAAAAGATGCTTTTTTACATTACCATGACTTAGGTCCAAATCTTGCTTCCCAACTGAAATTCATAAAACTTGTAAGCACAGGTAAACTAAAAGATTTCTCCTTACGAACATTTCAGTTCGAAAAAGAGATTGAAAAAGACGGAACCATTGCCGATGTGCTCACCAGCAATCAATCGGTTTTGGTGCAAGTGGTAAAAGAACCTATATCGACAAAAGGTCCTAGACTAAGCGCAGAGCTTTCGCTTGCCGGACGATTTATCGTATTGGTTCCCTTTTCAGACCGTGTGTCTGTTTCGCAAAAAATTGAAGAAAAAGGCGAAAAAGACCGACTAAAAAAATTAGTTCAATCTATCAAACCGAAAGGTTTTGGCGTTATTGTTCGCACAGTAGCCGAAGGCAAAAATACAGCCGAATTAGAAAAAGATTTGCAGAACCTGCTAGGCAGATGGACTGCAATGTGTAAAAAATTACCAACGGCCCCTCATCCATCCAAAGTATTGGGCGAGCTCAACCGAGCTTCCTCCATATTGCGCGATGTGTTTAATGATACCTTTAGTGGTATTCATATTGATGACGAAACGTTGTACCAAGAAACAAAGGATTACGTGCAAGAAATTGCGCCATCCAAACAATCAATTGTAAAGTTCTATCAATCTAACAATAC
This sequence comes from Flavobacterium sp., assembly GCA_026390995.1. Taxonomy (GTDB): domain Bacteria; phylum Bacteroidota; class Bacteroidia; order Flavobacteriales; family Flavobacteriaceae; genus Flavobacterium. The sequence goes on along the minus strand of JAPLEX010000034.1, from coordinate 27,047 downwards.
ACCCATTTTCGAAAAGTACCACATTGAGCGACAAATCAAAACTTCATTTGGAAAGACCGTTTCCATGACCAAGGGAGCCTATTTGATCATCGAACATACCGAAGCCTTACACGTTATTGACGTAAACAGCGGGAACCGATCAAATAAAGCCTCCAATCAGGAAGACACGGCCATGGAAGTAAACATGATTGCTGCCGCCGAAATCGCAAGACAATTGCGGTTGCGAGATATGGGCGGAATTATTGTCGTTGATTTTATCGACATGCAAAATCCAGACAATCGAAAAGTACTGTTTGATTTTCTACGCGTAGAAATGGAAGATGATAAAGCCAAGCACAAAATATTACCACCGAGTAAATTTGGATTGGTGCAAATTACAAGACAACGCGTTCGACCAGAAGTAAATATCGAAACACGGGAAGAAGACCCCAATAACGGGAAAGGCGAAATTGAAGCCCCTATCTTAATCATCGATCGTATTGCTTCAGATGTAGAGCGATTGGCAAAAACACAACAAAAAATAGTACTAAATGTGCATCCTTTTGTTGCTGCTTACCTTAAAAAAGGATTTCCATCCCTGCGTTCAAAATGGTTTTTTGAATACAAAAAATGGGTGAAGATTATACCACGGGATGCTTACACCTACTTAGAGTATCATTTTTATGATCAACAGGGTAAGAAGATCAAAGACTAATTAAATCAACCGCCTTTCAACCGATTGGCGGTTTTTTTGTGTTTAAAGTGGCCCCGCTACTTATTTTCGGCGTTGGGCAAAAAAACGTTGAAGTAAATCGGCTGCTTCATTGGCCATTACGCCCGATACTACAACTGTTTTAGGATGCAATTGCGTGCCCCGTTGCACAAAGCCCCGTTGTTCGTCGCTGGCACCATAGACTACTTTACTCAGTTGGCTCCAATACAACGCCCCTGCGCACATTTGGCAAGGTTCAAGTGTAACATACAAACTGCAATTTTTGAGGTATTTGCCACCCAAAAAGTGGGCAGCCGAAGTAATGGCTTGCATCTCGGCATGAGCCGTTACGTCTTGTAAGAGTTCGGTTAGGTTGTGGCTTCGGGCAATAATTCGATCCTCGACCACTACTACAGCCCCCACCGGAATTTCCCCTTTTTCAAAGGCCATTTCGGCTTCTTGCAGGGCTTTTTTCATAAAATAAGCGTCGGTGAAAATTGAATCCATGAAGCAAAAATAACAATTCAATTTGTACATTTGCCTCATGCCAAACAATTTACTTTCTCAGATACAATCGCCCGCCGATCTTCGGCTGATTCCCGAAAGTCTATTGTCCCAATTGGCTCATGAACTCCGCGATTTTATCATCCAAATTGTAGCCGTCAAAGAAGGTCATTTGGGCGCCAGTTTAGGTGTAATCGAACTCACGATTGCCTTGCATTACGTGTTTAACACCCCCGATGATTTATTGGTTTGGGATGTGGGACACCAGGCCTACGGGCACAAATTGCTCACCGGACGAAGAGACTTGTTTCACACCAATCGACAATTTGAAGGACTATCTGGTTTTCCCAAACGCGACGAAAGTCCATACGATACCTTTGGAACTGGTCATTCATCCACCTCAATATCGGCTACACTGGGCATGGCTTTGGCTTCGGCACTCAACGGATTTCCCAACCGCACACACATTGCCGTAATTGGCGACGCCTCTATTGCTTCAGGTATGGCGTTTGAAGCCTTGAATCACGCCGGGGTAACTGAGGCCAATTTGCTCATTATTCTCAACGACAATGCCATAGGAATTGATCCGAGTGTGGGTGCCCTAAAAAATTATTTCACGGCCATCAAATCAGGTGAATATGCCGATCAGTACAACTGGATTAGTTCTCTTAACATTGATTATTCTGGGCCAATAGACGGACACGATTTATCTGCAGTAATTTCCGAATTACGCCGTTTGCAACCGTTAAAAGGACCGCGGTTTTTGCACCTCATCACCACCAAAGGCAAAGGCCTTCAACAAGCCGAAGACAACCAAGTGGCCTATCATGCGCCCGGAAAATTCAATGCGCAAACGGGCGAATTGAATCCCCAAAATTTGGCCATTCAACCACCAAAATTTCAAGACGTATTTGGGCTGAGCCTAGTAGAATTAGCTCAAAACAATCCAAAAATAATTGGCATCACACCGGCAATGCCCACGGGAAGTTCTCTAAAATACATGATGGATGCCTTTCCCGATCGGGCCTTTGACGTAGGAATCGCCGAACAACATGCGGTAACTTTGGCTGCGGGTATGGCTACGCAAGGCATGGTAGTGTATTGCGCAATTTACTCTACTTTTTTGCAGCGCGCCTACGACCAACTTATACACGATGTAGCCTTGCAAAATTTACCCGTCATTTTTTGTGTAGATCGCGCAGGACTCGTGGGTGAGGATGGCGCAACCCATCACGGCGTTTTTGATTTGGCCTATTTGCGTTGCATTCCAAACTTGCTTATTTGTGCGCCGCGAAATGAAAAAGATTTGCGTAACCTATTATATACGGCTCAATTGGGCTTAAACCAACCTATCGCCATTCGCTACCCTCGTGGACGGGGTAAAAACATAGACTAGCAACAACCTTTTCAAAAAATAGAAATAGGGAAGGCCGAAAAACTGAAAAACGGAACAGCCCTCGTGGTTTTGACTACTGGAACGATGGCGCAAAACGCTGCTGACGCCCTCTTGTTAAGCGAAAACTCAGAGGCTATCGCGCACTATGATTTTAAATTCATCAAGCCCTTAGACGAGGAGCTGCTGCATGAGTTGTTTCAAAAATTCCACACAATTATAACCCTAGAAGACGGTGTAGCAACAGGCGGGTTTGGCTCTGCTGTAGCTGAATTTGCTGCTGCTCATCAGTACCAAAACCGGTTGAAAATTTTGGGGATACCCGATGAATTTATTGCCCAAGGAACTGTCGAAGAGTTGCAACGGTATAGCAAATTGGACGCAAAAAGTTTGCAAATTCTTTTTGATTATTATGTAAAAAGTTGAATTTTGCGGCACACTTTTAGTTTCCAAAACTCGTTCTATCCCTAAACTCTAGCGCATGCGTTTACTATATATTGTCTTGGCTTTATTCTCTATATCTGCTTTTGCGCAATCGATAGATAGCCTAGCCGTTGCGAAAAAACCCGTCCAGACCAATTGGAAAAGTAAAAATTTGGTAGGATTTGACCTAAACAATATTGTGTTTGTGAATTGGAATGCCGGTGGAGTGAGTTCTATTTCGGGTATGGCAAAAGGAAATTTTACAAGAACCTATAGTGAAGCCCATCAAAAATGGCACAACGAATTGATTGTGCGTTACGGCCTGAACAAACAAGACGGCATCGAAGTGCGCAAAACAGATGATGTGTTTCAGTTTAGCTCTACTTATGGCTACCGCAAAGATAGTTTGTCCAATTGGTACCATTCGGCCAAGTTTAACTTCAACACCCAATTTACGAACGGGTACAACTACCCCAATACCGAAATTGCCATCTCAAAACCCTTGGCGCCAGCCTATACTTTTTTAGGAATTGGGGCTGAATACATGTTGAAAGAAAAAAAATTCATCTTGTATTTGTCGCCACTGACTATCAAAAACACCTTGGTACTCGACAAAAACCTAGCCAATCAAGGGGCTTTTGGAGTTGCACCAGCCATTTATGACACAAACGGTATTCAGCTTTCGGCCGGTAAACAAACCCGAACCGAATTGGGCTTGCTGATTGCCAATTCGTACAAAAGAGAATTGATGAAAAACTTTATGATGGATAATCGACTTTCCCTGTATTCAGATTACATCAACAAATTTGGCAATATTGATGTCGATTGGCACATTCAATTTGAACTCATTGCCAACGAATACTTAAAAGCCAATTTTGGGCTGAATCTGATCTATGACGACGACATCAAAGCCAAAGAAATTGTAAACGGCCAGCAAATAACAGTCGGGCCTAAGATCCAGCTCAAGCAAATGATGGGCATTGGAATTGTCTACGAATTTAAAAGCAAAAAGCAGTAAGATACCTTACTGCTTTTTTTATGTTAATTGAAGTATAAGTTATTTGATGACAATTTTTTGGGTGTATTTCAGCTGATCTCCACTCACCTGTAACAGGTAAATTCCTTTTTGTAAATTTCCTAAATGCAAGGTTTTCTCCAGTTGAAAGGCCGTCTCGTTTTCTTGGTACACCACTCTTCCATTTGTGTCAACCAATTGAATGTTGAGTTTACCTGTAAACTGACTGATGCGCAACTGAACGTCTCCCTGGGTAGGATTCGGGTAAATACGAATCAAATCGGGATTGGCAAAGTAATCAACGGCCAAAGTGCAGTTTGGTCCAGCTGGAAATGCAGTAAAGTCTTCTGCCTGATCTAAGGCATTGTCCACCGAGCCAGAAGAAGCATTTAAACCCATTCCTCTGCGCTGAAAAACCTCAGCTATCAAACAGTAGTCTTGCCCTCCTGTCGTGGCTTGATCAGCCGCAAAAAGGTTGTCTCGACTGCTGATGAACGAGGCCGTATTACAGCTTTGTAATTTTAGGGCATCCATTACCAAACGCATCACTTTGTTGTTGCCACCGGTTCCGGTATAGATATCGTTGTCAAATCCGTATTTATTGATGTACGCCCAGGTTAAATCCCACAAAACTGCAGTCCATGTCTCCCCGCGGTTATGCGATTCTGCGTCATTTGAATTGACTAAGGTGAGCGGATTAATGCTCATGTCTGTAGAATAAGGATAGTTTCGTATTCCGCCTTCGGTGGGCAACTGATTTATGGCATAGGTTCCAATTCCTTTGGCTTCGGCACCTGTCTCACCCGGTTTTATTTGGTTCATCAAACAAAACCAATCTGACCAGCCCTCGCCCATTTGCTCGGCATTGACCATACAAGAAGTGTTATTTGGCCCACCAATCAAACGATTGGAAATCCCATGACCTACTTCGTGTGCAATAATTCCATTGTCAAAGTCGCCATCGGCATACAAGTACAAGTTTCCTGGAGATTCTAATTTAACATTTATAGGGCCGTTTGCCATCTCGGCAATCAACTCGTCACCCAATTCTTTGGTGATGAAAATAGCGGGTATGGTAATGCCAAGCAATCCAGTAGAACTCATGCTCAAGGTAGTTGGATTGTTGGGTATACTATCGGTTACAATAACAGCTAGGGCTCCCGCGTCTTGCGCATTTTTTACTTTTAAATTAAAAAAACATCCGCCTCTTCTAATCAAGACAATTTTATTATTTAACTCAAAAGCATTGGTTGGCGCTTGACAAGCCGAATTATATCCTGGCGGGTTTGGGTTGTTTGCATAAAGGGCTAAATCGGATGTAATTCCGTTTGGTGCGGTTGGAACCGGTATGCGGTCGGTGCCCTCAAAAACATTCGAAGTCGCCAATTTTTCTCCTGCAATAGAAGCCGGTGAATTGACGGTTAAAAAATTAGTGGCCGGCGCACCAATGGTCCATAAAAACATTTGTACTCGTGGGCGAGAACCGTCATTGGGTGTTGAGAAATTGGCGTTGTTGAGGGTTGGAGTAGTTTGCGAATAGCCATCTTGTGCATCGGCCAACACATAATCACCCGTACCCGAAGTGGCTCCCCCTCGACCTAAATTATTTTGCTGAAAATTTCCAGCAGCCTCAGTAAACCCGTATTGGTACCAAATGTCATGCATCTCATTAATTGCATAAAACAAATTGGTGGTAGCGGCTGGCGTATAGGCGGTGGGCTGAAAAGTAGCCCCCTCATACTGATAATCAAACAACAAGCCGGCTCCTCCGTCTGGACGAATTCCGTTGCCGTTATTTCCGTCGGCATCTTCTTGAGCCAACACATTATTTCCGCGAGTATAGGTGTACTTTAAGGAAGCGGTTGTTCCGCCAATCGCATTGGCATCGTGCCAACCATTCGGCGAAGCCAAAGCATTTCCGACTGTGGTAATTAATTCAAAAGGATGATGATTAGGACTTTCATAAGTAATTGGAATCACGCGATAGGTTCCAGGCGTTGCGGCTACTATTGAACTGTTGCTATTGCTAAAGGCGTATTGACTAAAATTAAATGGTTTGGTTGCCACGGCTTTTGCAGGTTGACCAAAAGAACAACTCAGCATTAAATCGTTCTGCTCAAGAATACTGCCATTAGCTGCATCAATGCGAAGATCCCACAAATGCTTAGCATCCGGGCTGTAAAACTGAAAATACCAAGCCAATCGCAATTGTTCATTGGGCATACTTTGGTAAACCAATTGCGCCGAGATTGGATCTTCTTGAATCCCATCTGATAATTTAAACTTGTGATGGGGCAAGGTTTCCAAAACAGCAAAGGAGGTGGATTGGGCAATTTGCAATTTTTGATACACCAACAAGGCCGCTTGATCTACCGTGAGTTGAGCTTGGGTAGTGTTTGTTTTTTGGTCGATGTTGCTTTTGAAATTATTGGCCAATTGAAATACCGAATTGTCTTTGATGGCAACAGTTGATATGGCATTAAACACCGAAATTCCATGAAAATTTTGCACGATATAACAACTAGTAAGTCGCGTTCCTTCAGCGTAAACTTCGCTGTCTAGGGTCCAGTCCGAAATATCGGCTGGTGTGAGTTGCCAAGTTGATTTGTGTGCTTCTAAATACGTTTGGATAACTTGTTTGTGCGTTTGCGACCAAAAAGTTGTGCAAGAAAATAGTGCAAGAAAGAGAAATAGTTTTTTCATAAAGAAAATCTTGGGTTGAGTTGGTTTTTTACTGCCAACAAACATAGATTAATTATTTGGAAGACAAAAAAGAAGTAGGAAAAAACGAGACAAAAAAAAGTCCAAACCTTTCGATTTGGACTTTCTATTTTGGGTGAGTTAAATTTAGTTTTTCACGATTTTTTGTGAGAAGCTAAATTGCTCGTTGTTTACGTTCACAATATACATACCCGCTTGGAAACGGTTCATGTCTATGCTTTTTTCAATGTTGAAATCGGCATCTTTTTGGGTGTAAACTACACGTCCATTCAAATCAACAATTTGAATCGAAAGTTTTCCTACAAATTGATTGATTCTCACATTGATTACACCATTTGTTGGATTCGGATACACTCTAAACAAATCTGGATTGTTAAAGTAATCAACGGCTAAGGTACAGTTTGGTCCAGCTGGGAAAGCGGTAAAATCTTCAACTTGGTCGTTACAGTCATTTACACTTCCGGCTGAGGCATTAAGTCCAACACCACGTCTTGCAAACACATCTGTAATTAAGCAATAATCAGCTCCACCTGTAGTCGCTTGATCGGCAGCGATTAAATTATCACGTCCGGTAACAATATTAGTTCCATTACATGTTTCTAATTTCAAGGCATCGGCTACTAAACGCATCACTTTGTTATTACCACCTGTTCCGTTATAAACATCGGCGTCATATCCGTATTTATCAATATAGGCCCATGTTAAATCCCACAAACAAGATGTCCAAAATTCTCCAATTACATAACGATAGGCCGTATCGGCTGCATCGATTGGAATCACTGCATTTGAGTTTATCATCGTTCTAGGATTCACAGTCAAGTCAGTAGAATAAGGGAAATCACGAATACCAAATCCATCAATTGGTTGGTTTATAACGTAGGTTCCTACTTCTTTAGCATCAGTTCCAGCATCCCCTGCTTTCAATTGCAACATCAATCCGAACCAGTCAGACCAACCTTCTCCCATTTGATCGTAGTTGGTCATACAGCCTGCTGCACCTCCACCTACTAAACGATTCGAAATTCCGTGACCGTATTCGTGGCCAATAATTACGTTATCAAAATCACCATCAGCATATAAATACAAGTTGTTTGGCACTTCTAATTTCACGTTTAATGGACCATTAGCCATCTCTGCCAAGAAACTATCTCCGATTTCTTTGGTCACAAATACTGCAGGAATAGTGATTCCCAATAAACCTGTTGAACTCATTGATAAACGAGTTGGGTTGTTGTCAATACTATCCATTACGATTACAGCCAAAGCACCTGCATCTTGTGCATTTTTAACTTTTAAGCTAAAGAAACATCCTCCACGTTTGATCAAGGCAATTTTACCAGACAATTCAAACGGATTAGTTGGAATTTGGCAAGCAGAATGGTAGCCTGGAGGCGTAGGGTTGTTGTTGTATAAAACTAAATCAGAAACGATGCCGTTTGGTGCAGCAGGCACCGGAATACGATCAGTTCCTTCAAACACATTGGTTGTGGCTGCATAAGGACCTGCAATAGGCGATGGACCATTTACCGTAATGTAATCGGTTGGTGGCGCTCCTAATGTCCACAAGAACATTTGAATTCTTGGACGAACACCATCATTGGTAGGTGTAAAGTTGGCGTTGTTTTCAGTAGGAGTCGTTTGTGAATAGCCGTCTTGCGAATCGGCTTGCACGTAATCACCTGTTGCAGAGGAAACTCCTCCACGACCTAAGTTGTTTTGTTGGTAATTTCCGTTGGCTTCGTCAAATCCGTATTGGTACCAAATATCGTGCATGATGTTATTCATGTAGAACAAGTTGGTAGTTGCAGCAGAAGTGTAAGCGGTTGGCAATAAGGTTTGTCCACCATATGGAAAATCAAAGGTTAAGGAAGCACCACCATCGGCACGGATGCCTGTTCCGTTGTTTCCGTCGGCATCTTCTTGAGCCAATACATTGTTTCCTCTTGAATAAGTGAAGCGTAAAGAAGCCGTTGTTCCACCAAGTGCATTAGAATCATGCCAGCCGTTTGGCGAAGCTAAGCTGTTTCCAACTGTAGTGATCAATTCAAAAGGCGAATGATTTGGACTTTCATAATTGAACGGAATTACACGATACGTTCCAGGTGTTGGAACAGCTAAAGCCGCTGAATTATTCATTGCATTCAACTGAAAATTGAACTGTTTTTTGTAGTCGTGATCTTGGTGATTTTTATCGCCAAAGTCACAAGAAATAGTCAAATCTTTTTTGTCCAAAACCTGGCCGCTTACGGCATCAATTTTGATGTCCCAGTAATGGTTTCCTTTTGGTGCATAAAATTGAAATCCCCAAGCCAGTTGCAATTTGTTGTCGGCAACTACTTGGTACCCTAATTTTCCTAAAATTGGATCTTCGTGTACCCCATCAGAAAGTTGAAACTTGTTGTTTTGGTTTTCTGTAATGGTGAAACTTGGCAATTCATAGCCTAATTTAGCATAGGCTGATTGTAGGGCTTGAAGCACATCTAAAGAAGGCTGTGTGGTGTTCACACGAGACGCAACCGCTGATTGAAAACGATTTCCCAGGTTAATGGCTTCGTCATTTTTGAACCAAATATTTGATTGTGCATCAAATAACTCAATGCCTTGGTGACGTTGAACTAAACGGTAGTTCGTGATTTTTGTAGAGGTAGAATTTTGTTCGCTTTCGATTACCCAGTCCGAAACGTCTTGTGAAGTCAATCCGTATTTAGCGCGGTTGTTGTCTAAATAGGATTGGATTTTCTGCTTATTTGCCTGAGAAAATCCCAAGAAAGTAACCAGCAATGCGGTTAATAGTGTAATTTTTTTCATTTGTTTTATAAGTTTTGAGAAACAAACATAAATTAATTTTTTATGAAATCAAAAAATCGGAGGGAAGATTAACAAGTTTAATCGTGATTCCCGTTGATATTTCGATAAAACAAAAGGGCATTCCCGTCGGTGAGCAAGGAAATAAAGTGGCAAATATGCAACAATCGATCGTAGGTGTTTTCTTTATATACACGATGTTTTTCGGGCACCAATTGCAACAGTAACTTATCATAGTTGGTGGCTGATCCCTGTACTTGGTTTTCAAAAGCGGTAATCATTTTATCGAGCAATACATTGATAATTTGGTAGCCCGTAATTTCCTTTTCAATTACTTCTCTGCTTTGGTAAATGTTCTTTACGCTCAATTTTATAATGTCATCCATCTGTGGTTTAAAGCGACTTTTATCTAAGAGCGAATAAGGAAAATTACCCGCCAAAATTGCCGATTCATTTTCCAAGAAAACACGCACCGCATCTTGTATAAGGGTGCCAATTGCCAGTGCTCTTAGATAACTGATGCGATCTTCTTTGGTAACTAAGGTTTTGTATTTTTGGGTGTCAATGGTGTCTTTGACTAATTTTATTAAATATTCCAAGGCATAATCTTCTGACACCAGGCCTAAATTAATGCCGTCTTCAAAATCGATTACCGTGTAGCATATGTCGTCGGCAGCTTCAACCAAATAGGCCAAGGGATGGCGCTCAAAACCTATGTCATTACCCGTTTTGTTGGATATCAAACCGAGTTCGGCCGCCACATCTTGAAAAAAGGATTTGTCAGACTGAAAAAACCCATATTTTTTATCGGCTATGGCCGAAGTAGGTTTTTTGGGCAAACTTTCTTTGGGGTATTTCATAAAGGCTCCCAAGGTGGCATATGAAATTCGAATCCCGCCTTCTACACCAGGCCGATCAGCTGTGAGCACCGAGAAGCCGTTGGCATTGCCTTCAAAATCAATTAAATCTTGCCATTGTTTGGGGGTCAATTCGGCTTGGTATTTTTGCCCTTTTCCGATTGAAAAATATTCGCCGATGGCTTTCTCCCCCGAATGACCAAATGGCGGATTCCCAATGTCGTGGGCCAAACAAGCTGCGGCCACAATGGCGCCAAAATCATTCATTTGATACCCATGTACTTCTTGTAAATACGGGTGATTGTCTAGTATTTTTTTACCCACCAAACGGCCCAAAGAACGGCCCACTACCGACACTTCTAGACTGTGAGTAAGTCGGGTGTGCACAAAATCAGTTTTAGACAACGGAATAACTTGTGTTTTGTCTTGCAACGACCGAAATGCCGCCGAAAAAATTATCCGATCATAATCAACTTCAAAACCCAACCGAGTATCGTCTTGTTCTTTGCGCAAGCGTTTGCTCGCATCGCCTTGGCGTCTCAAAGACAACAATTGTTCCCACTGCATCATAGTTTTACTGTTTTGGAATAAATTGAAAAGAAAACAGCCATCCTATAGACAGCTGTTTCAAAGATACATTTTATTTGGTTTTATTTACGAGCCACACATTTCGCATTCTTCGGGTCCGGCGTTGCGGGCATGCTCAATCATAGCTGCAAATTCTTCTGGCGTCATCTCTACCGCTTCAGCCGGAGCAGCAACAACTTCGAGTGCTACTGCATCGGGGATCGTTTCTGCTTTTTTGTCGTTATTCAAGGTAAATTTAATCGCGTCTACTGCCGATTTGGTTCTCAAATAATACATCCCCGTTTTAAGCCCAGATTGCCAAGCATAAAAGTGCATCGAAGTCAGTTTGGAGAAATTGGCGTCTTGCATAAACAAGTTTAACGATTGGGATTGATCAATAAAATACCCTCTGTGACGTGACATATCGATGATGTCTTTCATAGACATTTCCCAAACGGTTTTGTACAATTCTTTTAAATCTGCTGGGACGGCATCAATATTTTGCACCGAGCCGTTGTGACGCATGATTTCTTGTTTCAGGGTTTCGTTCCATAACCCGCGATTTACTAAGTCTTCTAACAAATGTTTGTTTACCACGATAAATTCACCGGACAATACACGACGCGTGTAAATGTTGGAAGTATACGGCTCAAACGCCTCATTGTTTCCTAAAATTTGTGAGGTAGAAGCCGTTGGCATTGGGGCCACCAATAACGAATTACGCACTCCGTGTTTCATCACTTCCTTACGCAAAGCACCCCAGTCCCAACGACCGGAAAGCTCTTCGTCTTTAAGTCCCCATAAATTGTGTTGGAACTCCCCTTGTGAAATAGGCGAGCCTTTGAAGGTAGAATAAGGCCCCTCTTCTTTTGACATCTCCAAGGATGCGGTAACCGCAGCAAAATATAAGGTTTCAAAAATTTCTTGGTTTAATTTTTTGGCCTCATCGCTGGTAAACGGTAGACGCAACAAGATAAAGGCATCAGCCAATCCTTGCACGCCTAATCCTACCGGACGGTGACGCATGTTGGAGTTTTCGGCTTCTTTAACCGGGTAGTAATTTCGGTCAATTACTTTGTTTAAGTTGCGGGTCACACGCTTGGTTACATTATACAACAAGTCGTGATTGAAAGCGCCATTCTCTACAAACATCGGCAACGAAATCGAAGCCAAATTACACACGGCAATTTCGTCTTCTGAGGTGTACTCCATGATTTCGGTGCACAAATTGGACGAGCGAATGGTTCCCAAATTCTTTTGGTTAGACTTTCTGTTGGCCGCATCCTTATACAACATATAAGGTGTACCGGTCTCAATTTGTGACTCTAATATTTTTTCCCATAGTTCACGTGCATTGATCGTTTTACGGCCCTTGCCTTTGGCTTCATACGAAGTATATAATTCTTCGAATTCTTCGCCGTATACTTCATACAAGCCAGGACATTCGTTGGGACACATCAAGGTCCACGTGCTGTCGTCTTGTACGCGTTTCATGAATAAATCAGAAGTCCACATGGCAAAAAACAAATCACGTGCACGCATTTCTTCTTTCCCGGTATTCTTTTTCAAATCCAAGAAATCAAAAATGTCGGCATGCCAGGTTTCTAAGTAAATGGCAAAACTGCCCTTGCGTTTTCCACCGCCTTGGTCTACATAACGGGCCGTGTCATTGAACACACGCAACATCGGCACGATGCCGTTTGAGGTTCCGTTTGTGCCGCGAATATAAGAACCTGTAGCGCGAACATTGTGTATAGAAAGCCCAATTCCTCCCGCCGATTGCGAGATTTTTGCGGTTTGTTTTAAAGTGTCGTAAATGCCATCAATGCTGTCGTCTTGCATCGCCAAAAGGAAACAAGAAGACATTTGTGGCTTGGGCGTTCCGGCATTGAACAAAGTGGGTGTGGCGTGCGTGAAGAATTTTTTGGACATCAAATCGTAGGTTTCAATCACTGAGGTCAGGTCGTTGAGGTGAATTCCTACCGCTACACGCATAAGCATGTGCTGCGGACGCTCCACAATTTTGCCGTTAATTTTTAGCAAATACGAACGCTCCAAGGTTTTAAACCCGAAGTAATCGTAATTGAAATCGCGGTTATAAATGATGTGGGAATCCAAGAATTCGGCATTCTCTTGGATCACATTGTATACTTCTTCTGATAATAAAGGAGCGGCTTGGTTGGTTCTCGGATTTACATAATGATACATGTCGTGCATCGTTTCCGAAAATGATTTTTTGGTGTTTTTATGTAGATTCGAGATGGCGATTCGGGCGGCCAGTTGGGCATAATCCGGATGGGCAATGGTCATAGACGCAGCGGTTTCGGCGGCCAGGTTGTCTAACTCAGAGGTGGTCACCCCGTCATACAATCCTTCAATTACGCGCATCGCTACTTTTACAGCGTCTACTAAATCATTTAAACCATAACATAATTTTTTTACACGGTCGGTAATTTTGTCAAACATGACGGGCTCTTTGTGGCCGTCTCTTTTTACTACATACATAGATAATTTGTTTTAATGAAACAGGAAATCCCTTCCCTATTTCAGGGTATTTGTACTCTTTTTTTTGGGTCTTGCTGCAAAAGATAAGGTGCTTTGGCAGAAATAAATCCCGGAAGGCGTGTAGTAAAAGTAATGGCTTTAAAAATGGTATGGTTTGGAAATCGACTAAAAATCGGCGTCGAAAGAAATTTTTTGGGCGTCGGCATCGGTGTTCATCACTCCCGATTTTTGGTATTCGGCCACGCGTTTCTCAAAGAAATTTGTTTTGCCTTGCAGCGAAATCATGTCCATGAAATCAAACGGATTGCTTGAATTATACACCCGGTCGCAACCCAATTCTACCAATAAACGGTCGGTTACAAACTCCAAATATTGCGTCATCAAAACGGCATTCATCCCAATTAAACTAACCGGCAAGGACTCGGTAATGAATTTACGTTCGATATTGAGGGCATCGGTAAGGATTTCGGTGATGCGCGCTTTAGACACTTTGTTTGTGAGGTGATGGTTGTGCAAATGCACGGCAAAATCACAATGCATGCCTTCGTCGCGAGAAATTAATTCGTTCGAGAATGTTAAGCCTGGCATCAAGCCGCGTTTTTTTAACCAAAAAATAGAACAAAAGGAACCAGAGAAAAAGATGCCTTCTACCGCAGCAAAAGCAATTAATCGTTCTGCAAAAGAATCAGAGCTGATCCAACGCAAAGCCCAATCGGCTTTTTCTTTGATGGCTGGAAATACTTCGATGGCATGAAATAAATCGTTTTTTTCGGCCTCATCTTTCACGTAGGTATCGATTAATAAGGAATAGGTTTCGCTGTGAATGTTCTCCATCATCAACTGAAAGCCATAAAAAAACTTGGCTTCGGGATACTGCACTTCGCTCACAAAATTCTCGGCCAAATTCTCGTTAACAATTCCATCAGAAGCGGCAAAGAAAGCCAAGATGTGTTTCACAAAATATTTCTCTTCTTCCGACAATTTATTATTCCAGTCGTTGAGATCCGTATGTAAATCTATTTCTTCGGCAGTCCAAATACAAGCCTCTTGTTTTTTATAAAACTCCCAAATGTCGTGGTGTTTAATCGGAAAAATTACGAAGCGGTCTTTGTTCTCTTGTAAAATAGGTTCTACGGTTGCCATTTTTTATGTTTTTAATCGAATTAGGTGTTGAAACACACTTGTGAAGTGCTCGCACAAAGATTAGGATTTGTATCGGAATAAGAAAGTCAAACTTATTCACAATCTACTTTAGTTTTTAACAAATTGTGTTTTCGTAGGCTTTTGTAGGAAATAAGTATAAACCACTTGTTATCAGTAATTTATGTTTTAATAAAGTCATGAAAGTCCCTAAAAACAAGGGGTAACACGCCAAGCAATTTAACATAGATAAAAACGAAATCGCTCGGTGAATTTTAGTTGCAGTAACAAAAGTTAGTGGCGTTTTTTTGGGGTATTTTGCCATTCTTCGGCTACTTGTTCGAGTTCGGTGTACCAATCGATTCCAAATCGTCGAATGAGCGCTTCTTTGACAAATTTATAAACGGGAACTTGCAATTCTTTGCCCAACTCGCAAGCGTCAGAACAGATGTCCCATTTGTCATAATTGACAGCCGCAAATTCGGTAAAATCTTTCACGCGGATGGGATACAAATGACAAGAAACCGGTTTTTTCCAAGTTACAACACCTTGGTTGTAGGCTTGTTCGATGCCGCACAAGGCCGTGGGACCGTCGTAAATTACATAGGCACAATCGCGGTTGTCAATGAGTGGGGTTTCCAATTCGCCTTCGGTGCCGATAGCCCAAGCGCCTTGAGCCTCAATGGCCGCAACACCTTCGGGACGCAAGAACGGTTTGATCTGTGGATAAATCGATTCTAAAATGGCCGTTTCTTCTTTAGAAAGAGGCGCGCCCGCATCGCCATCCACGCAACAAGCGCCTTTGCATGCCGATAAATTGCACACAAAATCCTTGGCTAAAATGTCTTCTGAAACAATGGTTTTTCCGAGTTGAAACATGCGGCAAAGATACTTTTACGAATTAAATTATCGGAGATTTATACCTAAATGATTTAACAAAATGTATAGTTTGCTATAAAACAGCCAATTATAAACATTGGGAGCGTCGCAAGTGGAATTGGTAAGGTATTGCGCATATTAGTTTGAATTTGTACTTTCACTCCAAATTAATTACGAATGAAAATTTTTACTTCAATCCTTATTATACTTGCGCTAATTTTTTTGGGTGTTAATATTAGTCGGTTGGATTTTAACCAATTTACAGAAGAAACCAAAATTGCACTCATTGGAATTTTAGGTTCACTTTGCGCCATTCTTATCTTGGTGATTTTTAAACTCTCCAAAAAAATAGAACAAAAGACAAAACTTTAGGGCAATTTATTTTGTGTGTGTAAAGCTGCTTGTACCATTGGATCATCTGGTAATATCAATTGGTAATAGCGTTCGTCACCAAACAATTGTTTCACCAGTTCGGCCTGTATAGTGCGCTCAACCCATTCCTTGTTTTTTTGCAAAGAAATGCCAAGGCCATTTGCCTGTAGGTAGGCTTCAAAATTTTTAACGCTGGTTTTACTGTCTGTTTTGCGCAGACCAAAGTCTTTGAAATTGAGTTGGGCATAATACCCTCGATTGGCATCCAGTTGCTCAAAGACAAAATGCGAAACCAAGCCCGTTTGTTCTACCAAATAAATAAGGTGTTCTTGGCCATTTTTGCTGGCTAGAGGAACAAATATATCGGGAACAATGCCCCCACCCCCATACACAATTCGACCTTTGGGTGTTTTAAATTTAAGCGAATCGGCAATTTTAATGGAATCTTTGCTGACCAATTCGCCATTGGCAAAGCGATTTTCAAATTCGTTTTCGTAGGCAACAGCCCCTTTTTTATAACTTTTTTGAATGGATCTTCCGGTAGGTGTATAATACCGTGCCATGGTGAGTCGCACGGCCGACCCATCGTCAAAAGGCAATTCGCGTTGCACCAAGCCTTTTCCAAATGACCGTCGCCCTATAACAAGTCCTCGGTCGTTGACTGGCCGAGGCTGAATTTTCGTCTTGCAAAATCAGTACTTTCCCCGATTCGAAGCTGCCTTTCTCGGTAGCTAGTGTTTTTTCGACTTGCCCTTTTCTGCTTTTAAGAAGTACGATTTTTTGTCCATTTTTCAAAAATTCGTCGGCCATTTGCGTAGCCATTTCCATATACCCACCGCCGTTTCCGCGCAAATCAACAATCAGCGTGGTAGCCCCTTGTCGTTTGAGTTTTCTTAACCCCTTAGCAAATTCTGTATAGGTTGTTTCGGCAAATCGATTGATTTTAAGGTAGCCAATATGCGGCGCAAGCAGAACCGCTACATCAACACTTTTGATGGGCACCCGATCGCGGAGCAGTTTGGTTTTAAAAATACGGCGCTCGCTTTTACGGTAGAGCGTGAGTTGCACGGCTGTTCCCACTTCGCCTTTAAGATGCGCAAACAAACTGTCTGAGGGCAATTTACGACCAAACAATTTGGTTTTCCCGGCATACAAAATACGATCACCCGCTAGAATGCCCGCTCTTTCGGCTGGGCTTTTGGGCAAGGGTGTAATGACTGCAACCGAGTCCTTGTACATGTAAAAATTGACGCCAATTCCCACAAAATCACCTTTCATGTTTTCGGCCAACTCCGCTTGGTCCGCTGAGGGTATATAGTTAGAATGTGGATCGAGGTGAGCCAAAATGGCATTCACCGCATCATCCACAATCGAATCGGTATCAACTTGATCTACATACTCCGTTTCGATGAGTTCGAGTAAGGTATTGAGTTTGTTTTTGGCGGTGGGTTTGCCAAAATGAGATAGCGAAGCCGAAAACTGAAATTTCGAACCCAAAATAAAGCCCAAGGCCAGCATAAAAAACAACGCAACTGGAAGCAGTATTTTGAATTTTTGCATCAGTGTTGGCGCTTAGTCTAATTCGGGAATGTGATCCACTTGAATGCCGGCTTTGAGTAAAAAATCAACGCCCGAGGTGTCTCGATAGGCCATGTGAAATACCACGCGTTTAATCCCCGCTTGGTGAATCAGTTTACTGCATTCTTTGCAAGGCGAAAGCGTAATATATAAGGTAGCGCCATCGCAAGTTTGGCTAGAGCGAGCCACTTTGAGAATGGCATTGGCTTCGGCATGCAATACATACCAATTGGTGAGGCCGTTTTCGTCTTCGCAGCAATTTTCAAAGCCCGAAGGCGTGCCGTTGTAGCCGTCAGAAATAATCATACGATCACGCACAATGATGGCGCCCACTTGCTTTCGGTGACAGTAGGACAAGAGGCTCCACTCTTTGGCAATGCGCAAATAGGCCTTGTCATATTTTGCTATTTTTTTATCGGTCATAAATTGAATTAAATTTTAGTGCCAAATGGGATTCTCTATCAATAAAGGCAAAACCACGCCCAACACAAAGGCCGACAAAGTTAAGGTAAAATCCCGTTGCGAAAAACGCAAAACCGATTGGAACACGTAAGAAAAAATCAGAACCAAAACCACGACTAGTACTTGTGCCAGTTCGATTCCGACTGAAAATTGAATGAGGCTAAATAATTTGGTAGACGAACTGCCTGCCAAAAGCGAATTAAAATAATAGGAAAAACCCAAGCCGTGAATGAGCCCAAAAAAAACAGTAATATAATAGATCGGTTGGTTTGAATTTTTGGTTTTGCTGAATTTTCCCAACGACAGCAGAGTAAATAAAGCGGTGACAAATATCGTGAGCGGAATGAGAAACTCTACGATTCGAGGTTGCACGCTAAACAGCTCATAAGCGCCTAAAAACAAGGAAATGGTATGCCCTAGGGTAAACAAACTGACCGAAATGAGCAGGCGTTTCCAGTCGGAGAAAGCATAGGGCGCAGTGAGCGCCAACAAAAAAAGCAAATGATCGTAGCCGTTCCAATTGAGCACATGCTTGGCTCCAATTTCTACAAATATCCAAAAATCACTCATGGGAATACGTTTTAAGTTGGGTAAACTTAGGAAATTTTTGGAGAAAATAAATGTAAGAAAAGAAACAGTACTTTCATTAAAAAGTTGGAAGTGGGAAGGTTTTGGTTAGACAGGAATGAAAGTTCTTAGAACCCAAACCTAGAACCTAACACCTACAACAAAGTTGACTGAGAAACTTTTGTAATTGAGATGGGACACATGAATAAGTAATCGTGAATTAATGATTTTTAAGTTGAAAGAATGCAAACTAATTCTTTCTTTTGATGAAATTAAAAAAAACAAAATCATGAAAAACAAAATTTTTAAATTAGCATTTACCTTATTTGTTGCCCTATTATCTTTTTCTTGTTCAAATGACAATTCATCAAACACAATTAATCAATATCAAGGTACTTGGTCAGGAATATACACAGGTGCTGAAGATAATGGAACTTGGACTGCAGTCGTGAACTCTTCAGGAATTACAACTGGAACCACTACATCAACAACCTTTTCTTCAACCTATGAGTTAAATGGGTCAGTAAATATGGAAGGAGTTTTTGTTGCAACCGTTGGCTCTTCAACGTCCGGGGCATCTTTTAATGGCATTATGTTAGCTAATGGCTCCGCCTCAGGAACCTGGTTAAATAATTCTGCTCAAATGAATGGAACCTGGACCGGCTCAAAGCAATAAAATTCAATATCCATAAGTTTTAACATACCCCCAACCCCTCTCAAGAGGGGAGTTTTGGGAAGTATACTAAGCAGCCGTTAGCTTTTAGCTAAGACGAAAGACTAAGAGAGTAGAGACGGTTCTTAGAACCCAAACCGAAAACAGACAACACACAACCGACAACCAAATTAGTATTAGATGAAATCTTTCAATCTTTCAATCATTAAATCTTTCAATCAACTATTCTTCATAAACTCCTCCGCCTTGCTCACCATATTATAACTGCCACAAAAGAACGGAACGCGTTGGTGCAATTCGGTGGGTTGAATTTCGAGGATTCTTTGGTAGCCATCTACCGCTTTTCCGCCGGCTTGTTCGGCAATGAAGGCCATCGGGTTGCATTCGTAGAGCAAACGCAGTTTTCCTTGCGGCGATTTGGAACTCGTGGGGTAAATGTAAATCCCGCCTTTAATCATGTTGCGGTGCATGTCGGAGACCAAACTGCCAATGTAGCGCGAAATATACGGACGGTCTTCTTCTTCCAGCTGGCAATACTTGATGTAATTTTTTACCCCTTGTGGAAAATGCACATAATTTCCTTCGTTTATGGAGTAGATCGTGCCGTCTTTGGGGTAGCGCATATTGGGGTGTGACAAATAAAAGGTGCCAATCGCCGGATTTAACGTAAAGCCATTTACCCCATGACCGGTGGTGTAAACCAACATGGTTGAAGTGCCATAAATCACATAGCCGGCAGCCACTTGGTTGATGCCGGGTTGTAAAAAATCTTCTAAAGTGACCGGCGTTCCTACGGGTGTAATGCGGCGATACACCGAAAAGATTGTCCCCACCGAGACATTCACATCAATATTTGAGGAGCCGTCTAAGGGATCCATGAGCACCACATATTTATTATTGTGGCTGTTATCGGCGCCCGAAACGGTAATGAAATCATCATTTTCTTCAGAGGCAATGCCGCACACAATTTCGCGATTAATCAAGGTTTGAATAAACACCTCGTTGGCATAGACGTCTAGTTTTTGTTGGTCTTCGCCTTGGATGTTTTGTTCGCCGGCTGCGCCAACAATATCAACCAAACCGGCTTTATTTACTTTGTAATTGACCACCTTGGCCGCCAAACGAATGGAGTTGATGATGCGCGATAATTCACCCGACGAATACTGAAAAGCGTTTTGGTTTTCGATGATGAATTCCCCTAAAGTACTGTGTTTTTGTTGCATTACGAAATCGTTGTAGTTAAGACTGCAAATATCGTTTTTTTGCTCAATTTGTCGAAAATTATACTGTTTAATTTTAAAGAATTGTCTCTATGTTTGTACTAGTAAAAAATCCAAGCGATTTACGATGATTATACGAAAAGGAGCGCCTGCCGATATGCCGGCTGTTTTAGCCTTGATTCAAGAATTGGCCGTCTTTGAACGCGAGCCAAATGCTGTGGTGGTCACCGCCGCTGATTTGGTGCGCGACGGATTCCAAGAAAATCCATTATTTACTACTTTTGTGGCCGAAGTGAATGGAGAAATTGTGGGAATGGCGCTCTTTTACTACCGCTATTCTACCTGGAAAGGAAAAACAATCCACTTGGAAGATTTAATCTTGAAAGAAAATTATAGAAAACAAGGCATTGGGTTTGCCCTATACCAAAAAGTGATTGAAACCGGCTCCCGCGAAGGCGTGCGCCGCATCGAATGGAACGTGCTCGATTGGAACACCCCAGCGATTAACTTTTACGAGAAAACGGGAGCCAAAATCCTAAACGACTGGCGTGTTGTTCAGTTGGACGAAATAGGCATTCAAGACTTCATAGAGAAATACACTAAAATATAAGTGGCATGAAAGTATTCAAATTTGGTGGCGCCTCGGTTAAAGATGCAGCAGGTATTAAAAATGTTATAGACGTATTGAACCAAGTGGGTCATGATGAGGTGTTGCTGGTGGTTTCGGCCATGGGAAAAACAACCAATGCGCTCGAAGTGGTAGTGAAAAACTATTTTGACAAATCGCCCGCCTTGCAATCATCCATGCAAGAAGTTAAAAAATACCACAACCAAATTGCTCTGGATTTGTTTGAGGAAACGCATCCAGTTTTTCAGGTTTTGACCAAGTTTTTTGTTGAATTGGATCAGTTTTTAAGCCACAACAAATCGCCCAATTATAATTTTGTGTACGACCAGGTAGTGAGTTATGGAGAACTACTTTCTACAATTATTGTGGGGCACTATTTAAATTTTAGTGGCATCCATACTGACTGGTTGGATGTGCGCACGATTATAAAAACAGACGCGAACTACCGCGATGCAGATATTAACTGGGGAGAAACACAAAAAAACTGCAGCAAACTCATTCGCAAAAAACAAGCCTATATTACCCAAGGTTTTTTGGGCTCAGACGAAAATAATTTCACCACAACCCTTGGTCGCGAAGGATCCGATTACACCGCAGCCATTTTGGCCTATTGTTTGAATGCCGAAAGCGTCAGTATTTGGAAAGACGTGCCAGGGGTATTGAATGCCGATCCGCGCTATTTTGAAAACGCCCAACTGCTTTCTCAAATTTCCTACCGCGAAGCCATTGAATTGGCATTCTATGGGGCGAGTGTCATTCACCCCAAAACACTACAGCCTTTGCAAAAAAAGGAAATTCCACTTTTTGTCAAATCGTTTGTCAACCCGCTCTTGCCGGGGACAAGTGTATCCAAAGGCGCCGACCTGGTTCCGCTCTTGCCTTGCTTTATTGTCAAGAAAAATCAACTGCTGATCTCGCTTTCCTCAATCGATTTTTCGTTTATTATGGAAGAAAACATCAGCGAAATTTTTGGCTTGTTGCACCAATTCAACATGAAAGTGAGCCTCATTCAAAACTCAGCCATCAGTTTCTCGGTTTGTGTAGAGGATAAATTTGGGAATTTTGCAGCGCTGCGAACTGCTTTGTCCAAAAAATTCAAAGTGGCTTACAACGAAAATGTGTCTCTGTATACCATCCGTCATTTTGACGAACAAGCTGCCCAAATGGTAGCGCTCAATAAAACCATACTAGTTAAACAAAATAGCCGTGAAACCTTGCAACTCATCACCAAGGAACTCGACTAAAAAAAATTAACTAATTCTCAAAAAAACGAGGCATGTCTTACTCATTTATGGTTGTTTTTTAACATTTTAGGCTTTTTTATTTAAAAATATTCAGTATAATTGCATTCAAAATAAACCAACTAGTTATAACCATTAAAAAAACAATTCATGAAAAAAATTACTTTACTTTTTGCTTTGGTAGTATTTTCTTTTTCAATTAACGCACAAGTGTTGCTTGCTGAAGGATTTGATACCGCTTTAACTTGGTCTACTGCCCGTGTTACAGGGACTTCTACCACAACAGGGTGGACTAGACAAACGGTGGGAACCACACCATCTTGTACGCCATTTGCAGGCGCCGGTATGGCGCGTTTTTATTCGTATAACATCGCTGCTGGTAATGCCTACCGCTTAACTTCTCCATCAATCAATTTTGCTGGATTAAGTTACAGAATCAAATTTAACATGTTTAGAGACGGTGGATACCCAACCGATGCTGACGATATTAAAGTATATTACCACACGACCTTGGCTACTCCTTCTACAGGTACACTTTTGGGAACAGTAAATCGTTCTATGGCTTTGGCTCCTGTAGTAAATGCTGAAGGCTGGTATTCGTACTCTTTTGACTTGCCTGCAGGTACAACTGGCGCGGGTTATATGTCATTTGTAGCCACTTCACAATATGGCAACAATATCTTTTTGGACAATGTTTCAATTGTTCAAATTCAAGCAGACGATGCAGAATTGAGTACTTTCAATTTGGCTGATATCAGTGCAACTACAGGAAATACACCCATTACTGGAAGTTTCAAAAATGCTGGTTTAAATACAATTAACAACATTGACTTGAATTGGCAAGCTGACGGTGGTGCTATTAATACACAAACTCTATCAGGAATAAACTTAGCGCCAGGTCAAGTATACAACTACACACACCAAACACAATGGAATGCTACATTAGGTCTTCACAACATTAGTGTATGGGTAAGCGCTGCCAATGATAACGACGCAACAAATAACCAATTGACCAAATCAATATCAATTGCAAGCAATTCTACTACTCGTTTCCCATTGTATGAGAAATTCTCGTCTTCAACTTGTGGTCCTTGTGCTACTTTCAACGGAACCTATTTTAGCCCATTTTACACGCCTAATTCATCCAGTTTTGCTTTGATTGATTACCAAGTAAACTGGCCGGGTGCTGGAGATCCATATTATACAACTGAAGTGGGAACACGTGTAGGATACTACGGTGTGAGTGGTGCGCCAAGCTTGTTTGTGGATGCCAAAGACGGTACAAATTTCAATGTAGCTGGTTTACAAGCTGACTTGAATGACGCCATTATACAACCCGCATATTTTGCAGTAACTGCCACCAAAAGTGAGTTAGGATTTAGCTCTGACTTAACAGTAAATGTTGACATCTTACCTTACCTTTCTGGAACCTATAAATTGCACGTAGCCGTTGTAGAAAAAGTAACTACTGGAAACGTTTCAACAAACGGAGAAACTTCATTCAAAAATGTAATGATGAAAATGATTCCTAATGCTTCTGGAACAGTAATTAACTGTACCTACAACCAACCAATCCCAACGATTACGTTGTTTCAAAATTTGGACGGCTTGAACATTGAAGAAATGACCGACTTAGAAGTTGTTGTATTTATCCAAAGCACCAACTCAGGAAAAGCGGTAATGCAAACAGCATTGGCAACTGAAGTGTTGGCTAATGATGAATTTGCAGCTAAAAAATTCAAAGTATACCCAAACCCCTCTGAAGGAACGTTACGTGTAAAATCAGAAACTCCTGTGTCTGTTTCTATTGCTGACATCACCGGTAAAGTGGTATTCACTATGAATGATGTGACCAACGATACCCAAATGAACTTGACTTCATTGCAAAAAGGAATGTACATCGCTACGATTACTTCTGGTTCTGACAAAGAAAATCAAAAAATTATTTTAAAATAATTACCCTATTCAAAGGAGGGAACTAGCACTAGTTCCCTCCTTTTTTTATACCCCCATTACTTAGTGGTCCTGTTGGCTGGAATTGCGCTACAAGCACAAATCACAGTAACCAAACACGATGGCACACCCATAACCGATAATCAAATTATTACCTATAATTCAACGGTATATAACCTTGCTGCTTTAGAGTTTTTTGTGCGTAACAATGCTGCAACGTCTACACGCGTTCTTATTGAATGCTTGAGCATGACCAACGCTGATGGCACTGGGTTTGAATTGTGTTTTGGAAACGAATGCTTGGCCGCTGTTGCGCCAGGGGAAATTTACCCAAGTGCCCCTGTGACGATAGCTGCAGGAGGAACCAACGGAAACTTTGATCACTTTTACAATTCCAATCCAGGGAATGGACAAATTATGGATTTTGTATTCCGTTTTTACCAAGTAGATTTAGGCGGAAACGAAGTAGGAAACACCATAACGTTCACGTATCGATACAACCCAAACTTAGCTGTAGATTCTTTTTCTGCGCTAAATGCGATGGGTGTGCGGTTGCAAAACACTACCCTTACTAATCAACTTGATTTGACGGTAGCCAAAAACATGCAATTAGAATTGGTTGATCTTGCCGGAAAAACTGTGCGTAGTATATCGTTAACTGCAGGAGAGCAAAGCATCGACGTGAGCCAATTCAGTGCTGGGGTTTATGTAGCGAAATTCTCAACCAACGAAGGCGCAAGCAGCAGTATAAAAGTGGTGAAAAACTAACAACCATTCACAGCATTAAAAAACTAAACCGTCAGTATTGGCGGTTTTTTTTATTCGCAACCTTGGAGTGAATTGATCCATTCGCCAACCAAATCGATGGCTTCTTGATGGAGAATAGAACGACCAACAAAAGGCATACGGAAGTTGGGATCATTGGTACTTAGTCGTCCATACAAGCCCGAAGCTATTGCGTTGCCCGGAATTACAAGTTGTCCCGTGTAGCCCGGCATAAAATGATACGGAGACATGCACGCACCCATTTTGGCTATGCTGGTGGTTTGGTTAAATTCAAATCGAAGACGAAGTCCGGGGAAATCAGCCGTACCTCCATCACGATGACAATGGGCGCAATTGATGTCGAAATAAGATCGAATGCGCAGGTTTAAAGGCTGACTATTGTTGGTATAATCTATAATTGACGAGATACTAGAACGTTCTGGCAGATTGTTTTCTAGATATCCCGTAGAAACCCATTTATCCAACTGATTGGTGGTTCTCGTTGAGTAGGCTAAATTGTAATTTATATTTTGCGGTTTAATGCCAATCGGATGAGGCACTAGATTAACTCCATGACACAGCAAACATTCTGATTCTTTCGGAATTTTATAGGTAATGCTGCGCGTTACATTGTTTTCATCCGTCCAAGTAATGGGCGTCGTGCTTCCTGTCATTTGCAAAATCGCATCGGTTTGCTCGTCGTTCCACACATATTCGGCAAAAATCCAACCCGATTCTTTGCGAATCATCAAGCGTGTTTCTACAATACGGGTAGTGTTGGAAGGCTGCACGCGATGGTAAAAAAAGTTTTTAATCAACACCGCCCCAACCGGCAATTCGAGCACTTCATGATCTGAAACATAGGTTGCTTTGGTGTTTTTGGGCATCCACACATAACGAGATTTTTGGGCGTAGTCGGTAAATAATTCACTGGCGGGTTTATACAACAAAAGACCAACAGCAGGTTTCAGGTCTTTCATTGGCCCCATAAAAAATTTGTACATCGACAAATTGGGATACGGCACCGCAGTCAAATCAGCAACCACTGGGGATTCCTCCACAGTTATATAGGCATCGTCATTATTACAGCTTCCCAAAAGTAGCGCAATGATTCCAAATAAAAAACCTTTAGTCCAAGTCGTATTCACAAATAAAATTTAGGCAAACAAAAATAAACATTCCGAGATAAGTACCCCATAAATTTGATGGAATTGTGCAGCAAACATACTACTTTTGAGTGGAATCCGTTATCGGAAGAGTATGCGTAAATTAGTTTGTCTTTGGTTTGTTTTTGCAATTGTCGTTGGCGCGCAAGCACAAGTGCTAGAAACACCCTATAAAGCCAAAATGCATGTTTCCACCTACGACACCATTCACATTGATAGTGTGAGCATCAACAGCAGTTTTTTTAAAGTACTCGACAAGAATGGAACGTCCATTGATGCTGCTACTTATGAAGTCAATTTTCCAAAAGGACTATTGCTGTTCAAAAAAGAGTACCCCTTGCCTGCCGATTCAATTCGCATTCGCTTCGGGCAGTATCACCCGCGGCATTACCGTAGGCAACAACCAAAACAGTGTAGTTAATTCGAATTTAGACTTGCAAATAAGCGGAAAAATCTCGGATAAAGTGAGTTTACGTGCCTCCATACAAGACAACAATATTCCGTTGCAGGAGGGTGGTTATTCGCAAAAACTGGATGAATTTGACCAAGTATTCATGGAATTGTTTAGCGATCGCTGGGCCATTCGGGCAGGAGATTTATTTTTAGAAAATAAGGAATCCCAGTTTTTAAATTTCAATAAAAAAGTACAAGGACTATCCTCGCGCTTTAACTTTGGCTCAGACGAAACCACGCAAACCTCGCTATTTGCTGCAGCTGCCTTGGTGAGAGGCCAATACGCCAAAAGCAACTTTACAGGCCGAGAAGGCAACCAAGGCCCCTACAAACTTAAAGGTCCCAATGGCGAATTGTATGTTTTAGTGATTTCTGGTTCTGAACGGGTATATGTGAACGGTGTTTTGCTAGAACGCGGAGAAAACAACGATTACACCATCGATTACAATGCCGGCGAACTGCTTTTTAC
>JAPLEX010000075.1 GCA_026390995.1 Flavobacterium sp. | reverse complement strand
GTTTCTCGTTTTTGTCATCGAAACCAAGTTGCAACGCTTCATACCCGTCGACCTCTTTGGTTCTGACTTGGGTAACAACACATGGCCCAGCTTCGATTACTGTACAAGGAATATTCTTCCCGTTCTCGTCGAAAATGCTAGTCATGCCGATTTTTCTACCAATTAACCCAGACATAATTATTATTTATTGATTATTAAAAAAATAGTACTCAGACATAAAATAGTACGTGCTAAAAAAAATTAGCACGCACTACTAAATCTTTATACTGAAAATTATACTTTAATTTCTACTTCAACCCCACTTGGCAACTCTAATTTCATGAGTGCGTCAATGGTTTTTGAAGACGATGAGTAAATGTCGATCAATCGCTTGTAGGACATTACTTCAAACTGCTCTCTCGCTTTTTTGTTTACGTGAGGAGAACGCAATACGGTGAACAATTTTTTGTGTGTTGGCAACGGAATAGGTCCAGTTACAACAGCTCCAGTACTTTTTACTGTTTTTACAATCTTCTCAGCAGACTTGTCTACCAACATGTGATCGTAAGATTTCAATTTTATTCTGATTTTTTGACTCATTTTCTTAAAATTAAGCGTTTCCTTTTGCTTTTTTGATTACTGCTTCTGAAATGTTAGCAGGTGTTTCAGCGTAGTGTGAAAATTCCATTGTAGAAGTAGCTCTACCTGAAGACAATGTTCTTAATGTAGTTACATATCCGAACATCTCAGACAAAGGCACATCCGCCTTGATGGTTTTTGCACCAGCTCTATCACCCATGTCATTTACCTGACCTCTACGACGGTTGATATCTCCCACGATATCTCCCATGTTTTCTTCGGGGGTAATCACTTCCATTTTCATGATTGGCTCTAAAACAATAGCACCCGCAGCTTTAGCCACTTCTCTATACCCCATTCTTGCTGCCAATTCAAATGACAAAGCATCAGAATCTACAGGGTGAAATGATCCGTCTAATAAAGTTACTTTCAAGCTATCAACTTGGTATCCTGCTAAAGGACCCGTTTTCATTGCTTCACGGAAACCTTTTTCTACCGATGGAATATATTCTTTAGGAACGTTTCCGCCTTTTACAGCATTGATAAATTGCAATCCTACAGGAGCTTTACCATCAACTTCGTCGGCTGGTTCTAGTTTAAATACAATATCACCAAATTTACCGCGACCACCAGATTGCTTTTTGTATGTTTCTCTGTGTTGAGCAGACTTCGTAAAAGCTTCTTTGTATTCTACTTGAGGCTCACCTTGGTTTACTTCAACTTTGAATTCACGTTTCATACGATCTACCAAGATATCCAAGTGAAGCTCACCCATACCTGAAATAATCGTCTGACCCGAAGCCTCATCAGTTCTTACCGTAAATGTTGGATCTTCTTCGGCCAATTTAGCCAAAGCCATACCCATCTTATCTACGTCCGCTTTTGTTTTCGGTTCAATTGCAATACCAATTACCGGCGCAGGGAATTTCATCGATTCCAAAATGATTGGGTGTTTTTCGTCACACAATGTATCTCCGGTTTTGATGTCTTTAAATCCTACAGCCGCACCAATATCACCTGCTTCGATGTAATCGATTGGGTTTTGTTTGTTGGCGTGCATTTGGTAAATACGAGAAATTCTTTCTTTGTTTCCTGAACGCGTGTTCAACACGTAAGAACCTGCATCCAAGCGTCCAGAATAAGCACGGAAGAAAGCCAAACGTCCCACGAATGGGTCAGTTGCAATCTTAAATGCTAAAGCAGCAAATGGCTCTTTAACGTCTGGTTTACGCAAGATTTTAGTTTGATCTTCTTCTAAAAGTTCAGCATCATCTGGGTGAATTCCTTCGATACCATCTTTGTCCATTGGAGATGGCAAGTATTTACATACTGCATCCAACATGAATTGAACTCCTTTATTCTTGAAAGATGAACCTGCAATCATTGGAATGATCGCCATGTCCATTACAGCTGCTCGTAAAGCTATGTTGATTTCTTCCTCAGTAATTGAGTCTGGATTCTCCATATATTTATCAAGCAAATTCTCATCGTAATCGGCAACTGCCTCAATAAGAATGTCTCTGTATTCTTTTACTTCTGCAAGCATATCTGAAGGAATATCTACTACTTCATACGTAGCACCCATTCCTGCATCATCCCAAACAATTGCTTGGTTTTTTACTAAATCTACAACACCTTTGAAATCATTTTCTTCACCAATTGGTAAAGTGATCGCAACTGCGTTTGATTTTAGCATATCTCTTACTTGTTGACAAACCATCAAAAAGTTAGAACCTTGACGGTCCATTTTATTAACGAATCCAATTCTAGGCACTCTGTATTGATCCGCTAGTCTCCAGTTCGTTTCTGATTGTGGTTCAACACCATCGACAGCAGAAAACAAGAAAACCAATCCATCCAATACACGCAATGAGCGATTCACTTCTACTGTAAAGTCAACGTGCCCTGGGGTATCGATAATATTAAAGTGATACGGTAATGTTTCTGGTAAAATCTTGCCTTGAGTCGTTGGAAAATTCCACTCACAGGTGGTAGCAGCAGAAGTAATAGTAATACCTCTTTCTTGCTCTTGTGCCATCCAGTCCATGGTAGCCGCACCATCGTGTACTTCACCAATTTTATGTGATTTTCCAGTGTAGAATAATATACGCTCAGTCGTCGTGGTTTTCCCAGCGTCAATGTGAGCCGCAATTCCTATGTTTCTTGTATATTTAAGTTCTCTAGCCATTTCCTTACGTATTAAAATCTAAAGTGAGAGAATGCTTTATTTGCTTCAGCCATTTTGTGAGTATCCATTCTCTTTTTCACTGCCGCTCCTTCTTCTTTAGCCGCAGCTAAAACTTCAGAGGCCAATTTTTGAGCCATAGATTTTTCGTTTCTTCTTCTGGCATAAAGGATTAACCATTTCATTGCCATCGAGATTTTACGGTCTGGTCTGATTTGCATTGGAATTTGGAAGGTCGCTCCACCCACTCTACGGCTACGTACTTCTACGTGAGGCATAACATTGGTTAAAGCATCTTTCCATACTTCTAGCGCTGGTTTTTCAGCGTCTTGCTTTTTGCTTTCTACAATGTCAATCGCATCATAAAAAACTTTAAAAGCTGTTGATTTCTTTCCGTCCCACATTAAGTTGTTCACAAAACGCGTTACCAGTTGGTCGTTGAACCTCGGATCTGGTAAAAGTGGTCTTTTTTTGGCCGCTCTTTTTCTCATGTCTTTGCTTTTTAGTCTAATGTCTAAAGTCTAAAGTCTTAAAGTGTTTCCTTTTGACTTTCGGCTTTTGTCTTTTGACTGATTAAAAAATTACTTTTTTGCTTCTTTCGGGCGTTTCGCACCATACTTAGATCTTCGTTGTGTTCTTCCTGCTACACCTGATGTATCAAGCGCACCACGCACAATGTGGTATCTAACTCCTGGTAAATCTTTTACCCTTCCACCCCTAACTAATACTATCGAGTGCTCTTGTAGATTGTGTCCTTCACCCGGGATGTAAGCATTTACTTCATTTCCGTTAGTCAAACGTACACGCGCCACTTTACGCATCGCGGAGTTTGGTTTTTTTGGAGTTGTAGTGTAAACACGCGTACAAACCCCTCTTCGTTGAGGACAAGAATCTAAAGCAACCGATTTACTCTTCTTAGTTATTTGAGTTCTTCCAGTTCTTACTAATTGTTGAATTGTTGGCATAATTAATACTAAAAATATATTATGATTTTAAATTCCCGCTTTTTACGGGGTTGCAAATGTAATAATTATTTTTAACCAAACAAATCTTAAAACATTAATTTTCATTCAACTAGTTTTCCTTTTTAAAATACGTGCATTCCTAAAAAGAAAAGCTGTTTTTTTGCGTTGAAATCAAAATTTCACGCGTCACTTGAAAAACCTAACTAGCTTCATTACCATATTTTTATTTTTTTGTTTGCAAACAAAAGCGCAAACGATCACAATGCTAGTGGCTGGAGCCGACAAACTAGAGCAAGCGACCATAGACTCGATTGGGCACACCAAAACACACCACAATCTAAATTCGTTAAGGAAGGAAGGAGATTTACTGTTAGAAAATCTACAAAAAAAAGGATACCTCGAAGCAACTTACCTGTTCACTCAACCAACAACCGATTCAGTGTATCGTTATCAGTTTGAGTTGCGCTCCTGCACAAAATTTGCACACCTAAATATTGCAGGGCTTAAACAGCTTTTTGCCCAGCAGAGTAATTTGGCCACAAACGACACCTTAGTAATTCCCTACAGCCAACTACAAGCGTTTTTAGCCGGCGGCTTAAAAATACTGGAGTCAAAAGGAGAATCATTATCCAAACTGCAACTGACCAAGCTTAGCAAACACAAAAATTACATTGCGGCCCAAGTGACCTACATACCCGAAAAAAGCAGAACCCTAGATGCGCTTGTCATTAAAGGAAACACCAACTTCCCAAAGGGGTATTTGAAGAGCCTATCCAAATTATACCGAAAGAGCCCATTCAACCAAGTCTTGGTGAACCGACTAAAAAAAGAGTTTGATTCCTACCCGTTTTGCACCCAAATCAAATCACCCGAGATACAATTCACAACAGACAGTACGTCCTTATATATATATGTACAAAAACGCAACGCGAATACCTTTGATGGATTTGTCGGATTTTCCAACAGCGAGTCCAAAAATATCACTCTCTCCGGCTATGTTGACGTGCTTCTGCAAAACATCCTAAACACAGGAGAGTCCCTATCTATAACATGGAAAAGCAACGGCAATCAACAAAAATCATTTGCCGGCCAAGTAGAATTGCCTTACATTTTTAATAGTCCCTTATCCTTAAAAGCGCAATTACAGCTGTTTAAACAAGATAGCACTTTTCAGAACACCAAAACAGCGCTGCATCTGGGCTACTTTTTTCGTTTTCATAAACGATTGTATTTGGGCTATCAATCAGCAGAGTCGAGTGACATTCAAAATACCAATTCCGCTTCACTTTCAGATTTCAAAAATTATTTCACCTCTTTGTCCTATGATTACGTAAACAATTCGGGTTCTGATCTTTTTTTTACTGAAAAAACTAAACTAAAAATCGAATACGGCACAGGAAGTCGAAATACTCCTATCAAAAAAAACAAGCAATATTATATCTCCTCCGTTCTAAAACAGGATTGGCAACTGAACGACAAAAACCACCTGATTCTGAAAAACGAGTCCTATTTTTTGCAAAGCGAATCCTATTTGGTAAATGAACTAGCCCGATTTGGCGGAATCAATTCGCTTGTTGGGTTTAATGAAAATAGTCTGCAAGCCAATTTCTATTCGATAACGCGCGCCGAATACCGCTGCAAATTATCTCCTTCGCTGTATTGGAGCGCCTTGGCCGATTATGGCCTATATCAAGATCAAACTAGCCGTATAAAATCTTCTACTATCGCAGGGCTGGGCACCGGAATAAAATTAGCCACCAAAACCGGTTTGTTAAGTTTGTATTATGCCACTGGGTCAGCTCAAAACGAATCTTTAAGCACAAAAAATGCATTGATTCACATAAGCTTAAAAAGTTATTTTTAACGTTTTGTTAGGAATATTAATAAATCATTAACATCTTTGGTAGGCTAATTTAAATATTCACAAAAATGAAATTAAAAATCAATGGATTGCTTACACTGCTTTTAGTGTTAGTAGTGCAAATTGCATTTGCACAAGACATTTCTGTTACAGGAACGGTTACCGACCAAGGAGGCATGCCCATTCCAGGTGTTAATGTTGCCGTAAAAGGAACGTCAAAAGGAACTCAAACCGACTTTGATGGTAATTTTAAAATTACCAGCGAAAAAGGGAAGTTACTTGTATTTACTTTTATGGGAATGCGCACGCAAGAAGTTGCTGCTTCAGCCTCTATGAAAGTAAAAATGGCTGATAATTCGGTAGAGTTAGAAGGTGTTGTTGTAACAGCATTAGGCATTTCTAGAGACAAAAAATCTCTTGGATACGCTACTCAGAAAGTTGAAGGAAGTAATATTGCTGCTGTAAAAAGCGACAATTTTGTGAATGCACTTTCTGGAAAAGTTTCAGGTTTACAAGTTAAACGAACAACAAATTTTGGTGGTTCTACTAATGTTGTCATCAGAGGTAATGCTTCATTAACTGGAAACAATCAAGCGCTTTTTGTAATTGACGGAGTTCCTGTAAGTAATAATAATTCAAACAGTAGATCTCAAGAGCAAACTGGTAATGGTTTTGATTACGGAAACGCTGCTTCGGACATTAATCCGGAAGACATTGAATCTGTAAACGTGTTAAAAGGTTCTGCTGCAAGTGCATTGTATGGTTCAAGAGCAGCGAATGGAGTTATAATGATAACCACAAAAAAAGGAAGTAAAAAAGCAAAGGGATATTCTGTTACAGTTAATTCTGGGTTAACTATAGGTTCTATTGATAAAAGTACTTTTATAAAATATCAAAATCAATACGGTGGTGGTTATGGTCCCTATTATGGCCCTGATAGTGATTCTTATTTAGACAGAATCGATATTGATGGAGATGGAAATTTAGACTTTGTGACTCCAATATGGTGAAGCATTTGATTCCAATTTATTAGTATATCAATGGGATGCATTTTATCCTGAATCACCAAATTATCTTCAAGCTACTCCATGGGTAAATGCTAAAAACGGACCAATTACCTTTTTTGAAAAACCAAGAACATTAACTAATTCATTCTCTGTTGACAATGGTTTTGAAGGTGGATATTTAAGATTTGGTGCAACTAATCTGGACCAAAGTGGATTGTTGCCAAACAGTAATTTAAAAAGAAACACATTCACAATAAACTCTTCTATTCTAATCAATGAAAAATTGACGGTTGCTGGATATGCTAATTTCACTAAGACAAAAACTATCGGAAGAAATAGTACTGGATACAACGACAATATTGCTAGTAACTTCCGTCAATGGTGGCAAACTAATGTTGATATTAAATCATTAGCAAATGCCTATTTTGACACAGGTAGAAACATTACTTGGAACCCAAATTCTTACCAAAATCCAACTCCCATTTTTTGGGATAATCCATATTTTCAGCGATATGAAAATTATCAGAATGACCAAAGAAATAGGTTTATTGGAAATGCTTCTTTAAACTATAAATTAAATAGTTGGTTAGATATTTACGGTAGAATAGCTGTTGATACTTATGATGAATTTCAGGAAGAAAGACGGGCTATTGGTAGTGTGGCGACAGATTTTGGCATAGGTTCTGGTGGAGGTGATTACAGTACTGGTAGAAATCCTGCTGGCTCTGGTTATTCTAGAAAAAATATTTCTTTCAGTGAATTCAATTATGATTTAATGTTAAATTACAATAAAGATTTAACGAATAAATTAAATCTTAAAGGTGTGGTGGGATTTAACATTCGTAGAAGTTCATACCAATCAATTTGGGCAGCTACTAATGGAGGTATTTCAATCCCAGGATTATACTCGTTACAAAATACTGCTAGTCCACTTTTAGCACCAATTGAAAGAGATGAAAGAATTGGTGTTGATGGCGCATATATTAGTTCTTCATTAGGATATGATAACTATTTATTTTTAGAAGGAACTCTCAGAAGAGATCACTCTTCCACATTACCTTCAAACAATAGTGCTTTCTACTATCCTTCTCTTTCAACAAGTTTTGTGTTTTCAGAATTTGTAAAACCTAGCTGGTTAACTTTTGGAAAAGTTAGATTAAACTATGCTGAAGTCGGAAACAGTCCTGGTTTTGATAGAGTATTAGATACTTATGCAGTAAACACTGCCTTTGGAGCAGCTTCAGCTTCAGTTAAGGACACTAAAAACAACCCAAACTTGAAACCAGAAAAAACTCAAAGTATTGAAGCTGGTTTAGAAGTTTCGATGTTTAAAAAGAGATTAGGATTTGATCTTTCT
This sequence comes from Flavobacterium sp., assembly GCA_026390995.1. GTDB lineage: Bacteria > Bacteroidota > Bacteroidia > Flavobacteriales > Flavobacteriaceae > Flavobacterium. The sequence continues at coordinate 8,462 of JAPLEX010000075.1, read as the reverse complement.
TACTACAATTCGAATTCTTTAGACCAAATTATTCCTCTTCGAGTTACATCGTCAACAGGTTATTTATACCAACTTATTAATGCTGGTGAAATTTCAAATAAGGGTGTTGAATTTTCCGTAAATGGAAATCCAGTTAAAACCCAAAACTTCTCATGGGATGTAACTGTAAACTGGTCTAAAAACAAAAGTAAAGTAGTATCTCTTATAGATGGAATTGACAATTTACAATTAGGTTCTTTTCAAGGTGGTGTAACTATCAATGCTCAAGTAGGTCAACCATATGGAGTAATATATGGTACTGATTATACTTATCTTAACGGACAAAGAGTAGTAGATGATAGCAATGGGCAATATATAAAAACTGATACATCTGATAATATTATTGGAGATGCAAATCCAGATTGGATTGGTGGTATTTATAATAAATTTACTTATAAAAATTTTGGTTTAGACTTTTTAATTGATATTCAAAAAGGCGGAGATATATTTTCGTTAGACAGATATTATGGATTAGCAACTGGATTATATGATGATACTGTTTTCACTAATGATTTAGGAAATCCAGTTAGAAACAGTTTAGCAGACGGTGGTGGATTTATCAATCCAGGTGTTAATCCTGATGGAAGCGTTAATGATACTAGAATCCGTGCTGATAGATATGGTGCTTTTGGATACAGAAGAGGTTTGCCTGACAGTGCATTTGTATATGATGCAAGTTATGTGAAATTAAGACAAGCATCTATATCTTATTCTCTGAGCGAAAAAGTATTAAAGAACACTTTTATTAATGGTGTTACATTTAGTATAATTGGAACAAACCTTTGGATTATTCATAAGAATTTACCAGACGCAGATCCAGAATCAGGTTTAGGTGCTGGTAACTTACAAGGTTATTCTACTGGTTCATTACCTTCTACCAGAGATATTACTTTCAATGCTAAATTTCAATTTTAAAAAAATAAATTATGAAAAAAATATTTTTAATTTTAATTGCATCATCGTTTATTATTTCTTGTGATAACCTTGAGAAATTAAATACAAATGTCAAAGATCCATCTGACGTTCCAGGCGAAGCATTATTTACAAGTGCTCAAAAAGCATTAGTAGACCAGATGGTAAACACTAATGTTAACAATAACATCTTTAGGTTAATCAATCAAGATTGGACTGAAGTAACTTATACAGATGAAAGTAATTATGACTTAATTACAAGAACTATTCCTGAACAACATTGGCAATTTCTTTACAAAGATGTTTTAAAAGATTTGGATCAAGCTGCTATAAATATAGAAAACACTCCTTCACTTCCTACAGATAATCCAACTGTAAAGCAAAACAAACTTGCAATAATAGAAGTTTTAAATGTTTATACTTATTCTATTTTAGTTGAAACTTTTGGTGACGTTCCATACTCTGAAGCGTTAAATATCGATATTAAAAAACCAAAATATGATGATGGTTTGACTATCTATAAAGATTTAATTAGCAGATTAAACACAGCTATTTCAAAATTGAATAACTCCGCAGGAAGTTTCGGGCAAAATGATAGAATTTATATTGGTGACGTTAGCAAATGGTCAAAATTTGCAAATACATTAAAACTTAAAATGGGTCTTGTAATCTCTGATATCCCAAGCGAAACTGTATTAGCAACAGCTACTGTATCAAGCGCTGCTCCTTTAGTTTTTGCTTCAAATGCAGATAGCGCTAAATTGACATATTTAACTGCAACTCCAAATACAAATCCTCTTTATATAGATTTGGTTGCTAGTGGCCGTTCTGATTTTGTTCCTACTAATACACTAATTGATTACATGAATTCTCAAAATGACCCTAGACGTGCTCGTTATTTTGATGACAATATGGATGATCCATCAACACCAGGAATAGATTATATTGGTGGAGAAAATGGAGTTGAAAATTCATTCCCAAATTTAACTCATATCACTAGTACTATTCAAGCACCAGATTATCCTGGAGCAATATTAGATTATTCTGAAGCAGAATTTTTATTAGCAGAAGCTGCGGAAAGATCAATGTATGGTACTCCAGCAGATGCTGAAGGACATTATAACGCAGGTGTAACAGCATCAATACTTGATTGGGGAGGAACTGTAGCTGAAGCATCAATATATCTTTCACGAAATGATATCGCTTATACAACTGCTGCTGGAACTTGGAGACAAAAAATCGGAATTCAAAGTTGGGTAGCATTATACAACATTGGTTTTGAAGGATGGACTTCTTGGAGAAGAATGGATTCTCCAATGTTACTACCACCACCAGATGCTGTATCTGGGATACCAGTTCGTTTCACTTATCCAATAATTGAACAAACGCTTAATGGAACTAGTTATCAAAATGCTAGTGCCGCTATTGGTGGTGATGCAGTTGAGACTAAATTATTCTGGGACGTTAACTAATTTATCTTCCACAAGATTACCCTAAAACCACCCGCCAACGCGGGTGGTTTTTTTATATCTTTGCGCCATGGAAAAAGAAAACCTCATATTTGGGATACGCGCCATTATTGAAGCCGTACAATCGGGAAAATCAGTAGATCGGGTATTTTTACAAGCCGATGCCCAAGGCGAATTGATGAAAGATTTGCTCAAAGTGCTCAAGCGCGGCGATGTAAATTTCACCTACGTTCCGGTTGAAAAACTAAATAGACTCACGCACAACAACCACCAAGGTGCGGTGGGAACCATCTCTCCTATTGGGTTTATCTCCATCGAAGAATTAGTAACCGCTACGATAGAATCCCAAGAAAAACCCTTGTTTCTCATCTTAGATCAAATCTCGGACGCCCGAAATTTTGGCGCCATCATCCGTACGGCCGAATGCACGGGAGTACATGGCATCATCATCCAAAAATCAGGGGCAGCTCCCGTGAATGGAGATACTGTAAAAACATCAGCCGGAGCTGTATTTAATATTCCCATTTGCAAAGTAGAGCACATCAAAGACGCTTTATTTTATTTGCAAGGCAGCGGTATTAAAACGGTAGCCGCTACCGAAAAAACTGAGCATTCGCTCTACGATTTAAACCTCAACGAACCGTTGGCTATCATTATGGGCAGCGAAGACCGCGGCATCAATCCTTCGGTATTAAAATTGGTAGACGAGAAAGCCAAACTCCCTATGTTTGGAAGTATCGGATCTTTGAATGTTTCAGTAGCTTGTGGGGCATTTTTGTATGAAGTGGTTAGACAACGCAGTTAATATTACAACTTCTCCCCTTCTTTTGGTTTAAAGGTGTATACGTATTCAATAGCTTGAGGATTTACTTCAGCCACATTTTCTTCTTCTACCGCAGGCGTATTCACAAAATTCCCGTGTTCATCAAAATGCTTCATAAACGGATCTTCCTCGGGGTTGAACTCGGGCTTTTCCCATGGATATTGAATATCGGCCACATAATCGGGTGTTTTGAAGCGAATGGCCATCACCAATCCTACCAGTAATCCGGCCAAATGCCCTTCCCAAGAAATTTGCAATTCACCCGTAGTGATGGGACTCGGGAAAACATACCACACCATCCCACCGTATACCAGCACAACCGATAAACTGAGCGCCATAAGTCGGTAATACTGTGTATACAAACCTTTGAAGAAAATAAAAGAAACCAACACATACACCAAGCTACTCGCGCCAATATGCACCGAGTCTCGACCAATTACCCAAGTGAGTAATCCCGAGAACAAAATGCCATACACCAACACTTTGAGTGAAAGTTCCCGGTAAAAATAGATGAGCGCTGTGCCCAAAATAAAAAGCGGAATCGAGTTGTTGGCCAAATGCTGCAAATTGGCGTGCAAAAACGGACTGAATAGCACGCCTTGCAACCCTTCTACTGTTCTGGGAGTTATCCCGTGACTGGCCAAATCAACATGAAAAACACGCTCTGCACCCCAAACCAGCCACATCAAACCCAGCAGCAAACTGGGCACCAACCAGACCGAGGGCGTAAATTTAAAATGTTGCGTGTCGTTCATATCTAATTTTTATGCATCAACCTATTCAAAAATACCGCCAAAGTAGTTGTTGTGCTAATTTGTCATACAATTTAGCTGCGCTCAGTTCGGATTTCATCCTCGGGTGAAGATTTGAAGAGGAGATAATTTGAAAATTATACATATAACAACACATTATATTTAAATTTGTGCCAATTCTAAATTTGAAAACCACAACTATTTTCAAATTCCCACATTTTCAAATCAAAAATCAGAAATCAAAAATTGTTAATCATTCATGGAAGCTCCCCTAGCCGAACGCATTCGCCCCCAACACCTCTCTGACTACATCAGTCAATTGCATTTGGTGGGACCTACAGGTTCGCTCACCCAACAAATCGAAAAAGGAATTATTCCCTCGCTCCTATTTTGGGGACCTCCAGGCACAGGCAAAACCACCTTGGCACAAATCATCGCCCAAGAATCCAAACGACCTTTTTATGTGTTGAGTGCAATCAATTCGGGAGTAGCTGCTGTACGAGAAGTGATTGACAAAGCCAAACAAAGCGGCGGAATCTTTACGGCCAAAAACCCTATTTTGTTTATCGATGAGATTCATCGGTTTAGTAAATCGCAACAAGATTCGCTCTTGGCCGCGGTAGAAAAAGGTTGGATCACCTTGATTGGTGCCACCACCGAAAACCCCAGTTTTGAAGTAATTCCTGCCTTATTGTCGCGTTGTCAGGTCTATGTGCTCAATCCATTCACCAAAACCGATTTGGAAGCTTTGTTGCAGCGCGCGATGACAGTAGATCCTTATTTGCAAAGCAAAAACATACAATTAATCGAAACCGAAGCACTGTTGCGTCTTTCAGGCGGTGACGGTAGAAAACTCTTAAATATCTTTGAATTGGTCGTAAATGCTTCGGCTGAAGGTGAAATTCAAATTACCAACGAACGCGTCTTGCACTTGGTGCAGCAAAACACCGTCTTGTATGATAAAACAGGCGAACAACATTACGACATTGTTTCGGCCTTTATCAAATCAATTCGAGGCAGTGATCCCAATGCAGCAGTCTACTGGCTGGCGCGGATGATTGAAGGCGGAGAAGATGTCAAATTCATCGCACGAAGAATGCTAATTTTATCCAGCGAAGACATAGGCAACGCCAACCCAACCGCCTTGATTATGGCCAACAATACGTTTCAAGCGGTGGCTATGGCCATTGGGAATGCACAAGCCTTGGTGAAACAAACGGGGGATTTACCGGTTCCCCTCCATTTGCGAAATGCCCCAACCAAACTCATGAAAGAGCTGGGCTATGGCGAAGAATACCAATATTCGCACAATTATGCCAACAACTTTAGCGAACAGGAATTTTTGCCCGATGCGATTCAAGAAACCAAATTCTATGAACCTGGCACTAACGCGAGAGAAAATGGCGTGCGGGAGTTTTTAAAAAACCGGTGGAAAGACAAGTACAACTATTAACCCAATGAGGAAAAACAGTCTATACTACACTACAACAAATGCTTAAAATTTAACGGCAACCAACTGCGAATTCAAGATTCCGTTCTCGTAACACTCAAAATACCATTGCTGGTTTTTTTGAACCAAAACGCCTTGCTGCTCTCCGTGAAAGGCAATAAAACAACTAGCATTTGAAGTTGCCAAAAGTTTGTAGACCACTTTTGGGCTGCTGTCTATGAGTTGATACCCGTTTGGAATGGGTTGCGCGTAAAGCAAATTTTCTGTATTGGCAAGGGTTTTAGTGGTGCTTGGTAATTCCTTTTCAACTTGTTGGGATTGGTACTGATATCCCAATTCACGAAAGCTTGTAAAAGCTTCCCGAAACGCCTGATTATAAGAAAGTTCAAAATCTTTTTCTTTGCTTTTGCCTTCTTTTGAAACCGCCACTAGTTTATTCTTGCAATCTTTGAGGGAAATCTGCAATTTGGTGGTAATGAAATTTCCGGTACTTATTACATCGGCAAACAATTTGGTGCAATTGCTATCTACCAAGGAATCCGGTAAGGTTTGCGTATCATAAAAAACAGTAAAACCCAGTTTTTCGAAGTGTAATTTTGCTAAGGAATTCAAATGAAACTGGTCCTTTTGTTTTAGAAAGGCAAACTTTTCAGGCAAAATTAAATAACGATAGTTGTTGATTTCGTGTTGTGCTATCCCTTTGGCCGCCACTACAAATAGCAACATTAGTATCCATTTTTTCATCGTATTAAAATATATTTTTAAGGTCAATTAATTGATTGATTTGGCAAATATCGGCCGCTGCTGCTTCATTTAACGGATTAAAAAAAACGGCCTGCATCCCAAAATCGAGTGCACCGTACTGGGCCCCAAAGAGGTTGCCAAGCTGGGCATGGGCTCGTTTATGGCGGTAGCGCAAGGATCAGAATTGATTTGGTCGCTGAAGCCACTTGAAGCGCGTGTTCGAAAATAATAGGATTTGGTTTTTTGGCACCCGCTAATTCAGAATTAGTTATGGTCTTGAAATAGGGTGTCAAATTGGATTGGTGCATTTTGCGGTATTGTACTTCAGCAAAACCATTGGTTATTATATGCAAGTGGTAATTGGATTGCAAGTAACGAAGTACCTCATGCGCGTCGTCAAATAAATGGTTGAAATCAGGCAAATAGTGAATATAATCTGTGGCAATTTGATTGATCTCGTGATCAGAAATGGCAACGGCCAACGCATCAAAAGACTGCTTGAGCCGCTGGTAACGCAATTCGTCGTGGCTCATTTGATCTACTTGATACAATTGCCAACAGGCTTTATTGATGGGCATATAGGCTGCAATAAAATCGTCAAGAGGTATATGCGGATAGTTGGCGTCAAAGATGCGCGCAAAGGCCAATTGCGAATTTTTTTCAAAATCCCAAAGCGTGTGGTCCAAATCAAAAAAAATGTGCTGTATGCTATTTTTCATTGGGTAATATCCTGCGGCAAATGTCGTAAAATAAATTTTGCATCTGCTCTATTTATAAAATTCCTGCGTCGGCAAAACTAAAATAATTGACTTCGGTTACAATGAGGTGATCCAATACTTTTATATCCAACAAATGGCCGGCTTGTTTCAGCTTTTTGGTGAGTTGTATATCAGCTTCACTAGGTTTTAGCGTACCCGATGGATGGTTGTGACACAAGATTGCCTGCACCGCGCCTAGTTCTAACGCCCGCTTAAACACCAAGCGTACATCTACTACCGTTCCGGTAATGCCCCCTTTACTGAGTTGTGCTTTGTGGAGTACTTTGTTGGAATTATTGAGGTAAATAATCCAAAATTCTTCGTGCGGCAATTGTCCAAGCAGCGGCTGCATGAGTTCAAAAACGTGATGACTCGATTTGACTTCGGTCAACAAAACGGGGTCTTGGGTTCGGCAGCGTCTACCCAATTCTAGGGCGGCCACTAAGGTGAGCGCTTTGGCTGATCCAATGCCGCGAAATTTTTGCAATTGGGCACTGTTGGCTTTTGAAAAGGCCTGCAAATTGTAATCAAAATGACTCAAGATGCGTCGGGCCAAATCTAAAGCTGACTCCGATCTGGAGCCGGTACCCAGCAATATAGCCAGCAGTTCGGAATCGCTGACTGCTTGACTGCCTTGCAAGGCTAATTTTTCTCGGGGACGATCAGATTCGGCCCAATACCGAATGGGAAAAGAGGAAGGTTCTGACATAATGTAAGGCGTGTAAAAAAGGATTAGGCATATAAAAAGTATAGTATTTAGGCTTCAATCAAGGTTTTGAGTGCTTCAAAATTTAGTCCTCCGTAATTGCCCGAACTCATGAGCAACAAGGCCGAATTTGAAAATTCTAAGCCAAACAAATAGTCTTGAAACGCCTGTGGATTGGTGTAAATAAGTAAATCATCCCGCTGAAACGATTGGGCAATTTGGTCATAGGAGACTTCGTCAAGCTGTTTAATTTTTACTGCATCGGGCGAATAAAACACCACAGCTAGATCGGCATGATCAAGCGCGCCGTGGTATTCTTTGAGAAATTCGGCATTCAAACTGCTGTAAGTGTGCAGTTCCAAGCAGGCAATCAACGTACGATCGGGATATTGTTCCTTAACAGCTTTGGTAGTTGCCGCAACTTTGGAGGGCGAATGGGCAAAATCTTTATAGGCCACTTTGTTGGCGCTTTCGGCTATTTTTTCTAAACGCTTGGAGGCGCCTTTAAAGGTGGCAATCGCTTGGTAAAACTCGGCTTCGTCTACGCCCATATTTTGGCAAATCCATTTGGCTCCGGCTAAATTATTGAGGTTGTGTGCGCCAAATACTTCAATGGGCATAGGGCCTTCGGGTGTAGAAAGTAGCGTAACGCCATTAGATACGGCATAGTCGGGAGTGACATACGGTAATTTGCGAATGGGATTGGTTGCCGCTTCAGCAACGCGCAACACTTCGGGATCTTCGGCATTGTAGACTAAGATGCCACCGGCCGTAATTTTGGCAATGAATTCTTCAAATTGCAACACATA
>JAPLEX010000016.1 GCA_026390995.1 Flavobacterium sp. | reverse complement strand
ACAAATAAGGTTAACAGTTTAGAAGTTAGCAAACCGCCAATAACTACTGTTGCTAATGGTTTGTGCACTTCTGCACCTGCACTTGTACTTAATGCCATTGGTAAAAATCCTAATGAAGCAACGGTTGCCGTTGCTAAAATTGGTCTTAATCGTGCGCTACTGCCTTTATAAATACGTTGTAAAAGATTGTCTTCGCCCTCGTCTTTTAATTGATTGTAATAACTTATTAAAACGATTCCGTTTAAAACTGCTACTCCAAATAACGCAATAAAACCAACTCCTGCCGAGATACTAAAATTCATTCCACGAACCCATAAAGCAATAATTCCGCCAATAGATGCTAAAGGAATTGCAGAAAATATTATGGTTGCTTCTTTGAGTGAACGGAACGACAAAAAGAGTAAAAAGAAAATCAGTAAAAGTGCAACAGGAACAGCCAATTGCAATCTTCCTTTTGCTTCTTGCAGGTTTTGAAATTGCCCACCATAAGTAATAAAATAGCCCTCGGGGAGTTTTAATTTGGCTTCTAATTTTTGCTGAATTTCTAATACTACACTTTCTACATCACGACCACGAACGTTGGCTTCAATTACTATTCTACGTTCGGCATTTTCACGACTTATTTGTGATGGTGCAGTTTTAAAAGTGATTTCTGCAATTTCGTTTAATGGAATTTGATTGCCTCTCGGTGTTGGAATTAATAATGATTTTAAAGCATCAATATCTGTGTTTTGGTTTTTAGGAATACGAACGACCAAATCAAATTTTTTCTCTCCCTCATAAACAACGCCAGTTGTTCCTCCTGCATAAGCCGTATTTAAAATTCGGTTTACATCGGAAATATTCAAACCGTATTGAGCAATTTTATTTCGATTGTATTTTACCTGTAACTTGTTCTACTTTTATATCGGTTAAACCCTCAATCCCTTTAATAATAGGAACTGCTTTGTTGGCTTCTGAAAACAATTTATCTAAATTATCGCCAAATATTTTTATAGCAATATCCGATTTTACTCCTGCAATTAGTTCATTGAAACGTATTTGAATAGGTTGCTCAAAAGATAAATTACAACCTGGAATCTGACTTAATTTTTCATTCATTTTCTCGGCTAAATCTTCTTTGTTGTGTGCTGTTGTCCATTCTTTTTTATCTTTCATTACCATAATCAAATCAGCACTTTCTATAGGCATTGGGTCGGTTGGAATTTCGCTACTTCCAATTTTGCCAACTACTTCTTTAACTTCCGGAAATGTAAGCGCAAGTTTTTCTAATTGTGTACCTACTTCAATACTTTGAGGTAAACTACTTCCTTGTCGAATAGTGTAATTCATTGCAAAATCTCCCTCGTCTAATTCGGGAATAAATTCGACACCCAATGAATTGAATATAAATAATGATGCGATAAATAATAATATTGCAGGTCCGATAACTGCAAACTTTCGCTCTAAAGCTTTCACCAAATAAGGTTGATACAAATTATTCAGTTTATTCATAAACCTATCAGTAAAATTAGGTTTATCGCTAACCCTTTTACTTAAAAAAAGGCTACTAGCCCAAGGCACATAAGTAAGTGAAAGGATTAATGCGCCTATGATAGCGAAACTAACAGTTTGTGCCATTGGCATAAACATTTTACCCTCATCCATTTGATTTTGAGAAAGGATATTACTCTTATAATGCTTTGAGAAAATATGCAAAGTGGCTTCGACCACTATTACAGCACCATCAACAATAAGTCCAAAATCTAAAGCCCCCATACTCATTAAATTGGCACTTAACCCGAACATATTCATTATAATGATGGCAAAAAGCATTGCTAAAGGAATGACAGAAGCCACAATTAAACCTGCTCTTAAACTGCCGAGAAACAAAACCAAAACTAAAATAACGATTAATGCACCCTCTAATAAATTGGTTGAAACCGTACTAACAGTTTTCTCAATTAGTTTGGTTCTATCTACAAATACATCAATTTTCACACCTTTTGGCAAAGATTTTTCGATGGATTTCATTTTTTCCTTTACTCGTTCAATTACTCGTACAGCGTTTTCTCCTTTTTGCATTAAAACTACTCCACCAACGGTTTCACCTTTTCCGTTTCTTGTCATTGCTCCGTAACGAGGTGCAAAACCAAATTTAACTTCCGCAATGTCCTTTATTAAAATAGGAACACCTGTATTGTTTTTGACTACAATATTGTTGATGTCTTCTATGTTTTGAATTAATCCTTCGCCACGAATGAAATAAATATTTGGACCTTTATCAATGTAGCTTCCGCCTGTGTTTTCGTTGTTGTTTTGCAGCGCATCAAACACATCGATTAACGTTAGATTATTAGCCTAAAGTCGTTCGGGTTTTACTGAAACTTCGTATTGTTTTAGTTTACCACCAAAACTGCTCACATCGACCACGCCAACCGTTCCTAATAATTGACGGCGCACAATCCAATCTTGAATGGTTCTTAATTCAGATAGGTTGTATTTTTCTTCATATCCTTTTTGTGGCACTAAAACATATTGAAATATTTCGCCAAGCCCTGTTGTTGGTGGCAATAATTCGGGTGTCCCATATTGTTTTGGAATATTATCGGTAGCCGTTTTTATTTTTTCATCTACTCGCTGACGAGCAATATTAACTGGAACGTTGTCTTTGAAAACAATCGTAATTACCGACAAACCCGAACGGCTAGTACTTCGCAATTCGACCATATCTGACAATGATTTAAACTCGGTTTCTAGTGGATAGGTTATGAATTGTTCTACTTCTTGGGTAGCCAAATTAGGTGTATTTGTAACTACTTGCACTTGATTATTAGTTACATCTGGCAACGCATCTACACTTAATTGTGTGAATGAATAAATGCCAAACAAAACAAATATCGCCAACAAAACGCCTGTAATGAGTTTGTTGTTTACGGAAAAATTAATGATTTTATTTATCATCGAAATAGTATAATGAATGAGTAATTAGGCACTAATGCCCATTGAATAATGTGGAAAATCCACAACTCTATAACCCGAAATTACTCGGGCTTCATTATGCTATTTGAGGTGGTTGCCAAATGCTTCCGTAGAAATTGGAAGCAAAAACGGATTTATAGGTTGGCAATTGTGTTTTAATACCTTGTGATGGTATCGGAAAGTTTATTGAATTTATTAGAAAAAGACTAACTATTTGTGAACCACAGCAACTGCAAATACAGAAAGGAGAACATAAATCATTTTCTTTATCGTGAGAATGGTCTTCGTGGTTTGCAGTAAATTTGGTTGCATTATGTGCCAAGCTACTTACTTCCATATCCGCGCAAGGCAAACACGAAAGTGCTATAATATAGATTGATATTATGATGCTAAATAATTTCACAAGTGTAAAAATATGATATTTTATGCTATTAAAAAAAACATTAACTTTTTATGAGTTATCGTCTTTAAATTTATTAATTTCATCGTGACTTATTTAAACTTGAAGAAAAGCTACCTCTTGAAGAAAAAAAAGTTACAACCCCTAAATTCAAAACTCCAATACAACTTCTACTCAATGCCAGTAAGGTTTTGCAAAATTGCAAAAATAAAAAAGAGGTCATTTTTGACCTCTTTCTTCAATTAGCTCCCCCTCTTGGGCTCGAACCAAGGACATTGAAGCCAGTATAAGTCAGCATTCAGCAAATGAATTCATTTATGTTATCGAATTGTATGCCTTAAATCTAAATTAAATGTTGTTATTTCTTATTTTCTTTACTTGATTGATTTTAAATAAACTGATTTTAGGATCATAAAAAAATGAAAGTGCTAGTATTAAAAAAGGCGGTTTTACACCGCCTTTAAATTTAGGAGTACTTCCAAAGGAAACCACCAGATTGTACTCTTTCTCCTCTACAACACCTAGAAATACAAGTTTTTGATACACCTGTAATACTTGATGCTTCTGATACTGAAATATACCTTGCTACAAAATCACCATTTAAATAATATTGTAAAACTTCTTTTTTCCTAATGTCTGCTATAGGTATAAATGGTTCAACGTAATCATAACTCCACAAGAATCCACTTAGATTATGATTCACACTCCAACAGGCTCTGCTTATGTCTTGTTTTCTAACATTAATACTCTCTCCAGCATCACTAAGATTTTCAAAAGTTGAGTTTAACGTACCATCTAAATTATACCTATAGATGGTTTTCTTAAATCCACCACCAAAATCTCTATTGTATCCATTTTCTAATGAGTTAAATTCTGAAATATACTTTATCTCTTTAGAAGCTAGTTCGTCAATATTTTTAGCAGTGTCGACTTGCTCCCACACAAAAGCTTCTGGGCCAAAAGTCCAAATGGCTTCTTGAAAATAACTTCCAACTTTTTTATTTGATTTTTGTATATGGTCTTTTTTCCTGTCCTCTAGAGATTTTGTTGTGGCTCCTATATAAGTTTCACCGTTATAGATATTTTGGGCTTTATATATAATATAATTGTTGATTGAGTTTTTCATATTTGAAAGTTTTCCTATTAATAATTAATACAAGATGTCGTAAACACATTATTTTCTAATGCAACTTTATCCATAATCTCTTTTACTATTTGAGCATCTGATTTCTTGCAAAACAGAGCGTCATAAACATATCCTACACAAATCCCCATTGAATTTAGCTCACTAATTGAGTTTGTCATTATTTCTACTTCTTTAGCAAACATCCTCATAGATGTTATTTTATGATTTTTGATGCTTCCCCATTTTTCCTCTTCAATTTTTTTCAGCATTTGCGGTTCTGATGATTTATAGTAATTATAAAGTTTACTGGCCTTCATGCCTCTCAACGTTTCGTTGAAAAATGAAAGATGCAGTGTTTTAACTACTGTTAGGTCAATATTACTTTCTTCTGCAACTAATTTATGTGTCAAATATTTTTTTGAACCTCTATAAAGAGACATAGCTATATTTGGATGTAAAGCTTTATAATCAACTTCAACAATAGATTCGCCATCAATTTTAACAAGTTTTCGAATCCAACTAGGCATGAGCGTAAAACTATCTACAACTCTTCCTCCTGATTTTTCATTGCCAATAATTGGGATCATAAATCCTTGTTGAGTTAAATAATCAAATAATTTTATGTTTTCTTCAACGAAACATCTTGTTGTAGAATCTTTAAAATAAGACTTTGGATGCTTATTTAAAAAAGTAAGTGTTTTGCCCTTTTTGTTTTTATGCTTACTTAGAGTTAACTTTTTTGCTGCATATAATATTTCGTCATAACTCGGGAGTTTTATTTTTGAATAAAGCCCGATTAAATTATTTGCAATCGGATTATCAATAGCTTTTTTTAATTGATTGTAAAAAAACCTTTTTCTTTTTTCAAGAATCTCCATGTCTTTAATGACGTACTTAACTAAATTGCCTTTGAAAAAAGTGTCTGAAATGCAATATGATTTACAGGCAACACCTTCTTGATATGTTTCGATACCATATTCATTTGTTTTTACTTTAATAATTCCCTCTGTGGTATTTGTACTATATTTTAAGGCATCAATAATTATTGGATAAATGCGAGTATTATCGTTTCCTTTTCTGGTCTGTTCATCCATTATTTTTGATGAGAGTTCTTTCCATCTTTCATCAGAGTAAAATGTAGAAGATAGACCGGAAGCTATTAGAATACTTTTTTCAACAGCTATATCTAAATTAGCATCAATTCTTTTTAAAATGCTATTTGGCACACTTCTCTTTAAATGCGTTTCGACTTTTTTGGGAATATATATCGTATTTATATTTTCAAAAAATAGCGGAAAATTTGCTTGACATTCAGCTATGATTTCAGCATCAAAATGCTTTTTAATCCCCAGTTTTAAAGGGTTTTTACAAACGTATTCCACATTATTATTATCAGTAACATATATGGGGGTATATGTAGTTGAATGATATGGTATTAGTGGAGTAGTTGATTGATAAATTAATTTATCAGTTTTGATTTCTACATTCTGCTCAATTTTAGTTTGAGCATTCCTTTTAATAGGCATTTTCAATAATTTAAAAAATTAATAATATTTTTAAATTACAACTTTAATAACCTCTTTTATTTTTCGATATAAACTGTCTGCAGTTATTGTCAGACGCGTCTGTTTAGTCAGACTAAACTATAAAGAGTTATAGTTTAAATGTGTTTTGTCGTTTTTGTCTGCTGTTTTGTAGGATTGCTTTTTTATTTTTTTCACACAATTTAACTATGCTAAATCTGTAATTATTGCAAACGTACAAAATATTTTTGACATTTCCTAATTATTATCACTTTATTTGTTAAAAAAATGTTTATTCCGTATAATTAACACTTAAAAATAACATATTTTTACTGAATATTTAAAAAATTCGATTTAGCAACATAATTTTTAGGAAATATTTTTTGAAGTAGTTTTGGATAATTAAATTCAGCAATTAGCTATATAATAATATCAAAGTGGTGATAATAGTATGCATTACCATTTATGATAAAAATTGTTTTTAATTCCATTGTAACTTTTACTTCATCAACTAAAAAAATCTCGCCCATTTTTAGTTCACCGACTGGGTTTAGCACTCTTACTCTAAATGGGCAGAGAATTCTTTTAAGTAAATTATTCCAAGTAACAACGTAAATAACTTTTGGCGTGCAGTATTTTAGTATCTCAGCCAGTTGATTTTTGTTCATTTTAACTCTTTATTTTCTCTTTTTTGCATATACTTTTATTACTTGGGATTATAAAAAATGCTATATAATTATAATGGGAGAAACCAATTTGGTTGTTCATTTTGGAGCGAATATGCAATGGAATTTATGAACTCGTATGCATTTACATTTCGTTCTAAATTATTGTCAATATAGCTGCTCTTATTAGCTTCTGTAAACAAATTATATAAGCTCCAAAGCGAAATGTTTTTGTTTGTATCTCTTGAAAAATTAGGGCAATTAAAATAATCTCTAACTACCGAATTAACTTGTCCATCATTCAACAGGAAAGGTTGTTTTAATCTTTGATCACTTTTTTCCAAATGTTGGTAGATTCTAATTTTGCCAATCAAATGAGCAAATTGTTCTTCATCCAAAAAATATCTGCTCATTCGCTCCATCATTCCTAGGTGTTTTATTCTATCATAATTACTGAACAAATTGCACATATCCGTCTGTAATTCATTAATAGATGATATTCTAACTTCATTACTAAACCCATCTGTTGCTATACATAGATTGGTACACACCTTATTTTGGTAGCCTATAAAGATTTTGAATTTCTCTACAGATTTCTTACTATATAGATTTTCTTGACTGTAGCTTCGAACGCCTCCTACAGATAATGTCAATGCATTTCCATTTACAACTTCTTTTGCCTGATGTAATTCTATTAAGAATGCACATCGTTCATAATAGACTGTTTTTTCTGCTTCTAAGAGCTCTTTAGCGGGTTTTCCTATTGCACTTGGCACTCTGCCCTTAATTTCATGTGAAACTCTAATTTCAGGCTCTTTTGGGTTAAAATCTGGAAACAAATCTTTTACAACTTCAAACGCTTTATTTATAAATTGAAAATGAGATATAGTGCTTTCATTGTCCTTTGAGAACACAGGAATAATACAATCCTCTTTTAGATGCTTTAAATTGACTTTAATGGTGTTTGCTTCAATAAAACTGCTTGAAGCTTTTTGAATTACTTCTGTTTCATCAATAATTTGATTGTTGACATTACTATTTACTACTGTTGCTTGCATGCTCTACAAATTCATTAGATTTTACTACTTGTTTACTTGAAATTAGTTGATTGTTTATATCGTCTAATTGACCTTTTTTTTCCATAATTAATAGATGCATTTCTTTCTGAAAACTTGGATATTTGGTATACAATTGTTTTAGCGCTTCAATGGTTTCACATTTAAGAATTTCTTCTTGAATTTTACTTAAAGAAATACCTTTGTTGCACCATTCCATTAGCTTTTTACCCGTTGCTGAATTAATTATAAACTCGGGCTTATCCATAAACAATCCTGTACGGTCTTTGCTTGCTTTTGCTAGATGCTTATCGTTAATTAATTCAAAATTGGCGGTCAATTCGTACTCAAAACCTTCTCTTGTAATTTCTTTCGTTCCATGTTTAACCACTTTAGATTTACCATTCATATCAGCATCCATTGAGTAATCAACTTTTCTTCTAACAGTTGTAATTATATGGCAGCTTGATTGAATAATTTTGTTTACAAAGGCTTGATGTCTTGGAGTGATTCTTGCCCAATCTTGAAATTTACCACCCAATTGCTCATGTAATTCTAAACAACCATTTTTACCTGACCATTCATGTGAAATGGAATCAATAATAATCACTTCCATACCTGACTTTTCGCAAGTATTGATTGCTTCTATGTAACGTTCTGGATTAAATGGTTCTTCCAAAGTCAAAGTGTTATAATCTCCTAAATGAGAATAGAGACTTGCACTGCCATTTTCTGTATCAATGACGGCTATTTTACTCCAATCATTGGTAATTCCATAGGCTAATAATAATGCAGAATAGGTTTTACCAAAACCACTTGCTCCTGATAGACCAAGTCTTAGTTTGACCTGATGACGTTCAGCTTTTGTTAATTTCATAATTTTATTTTTAAGGGTTTCTAATATTTTTAATTATAGTTTATTACAATAAAAAAAGGAGTTCCATTGCTGAAACTCCTTTATTCATTTAATTAAAAAAAGAGGCTACAACACCTCTTCTTTTCGAAGCACATTGTTTTCAACAATGTCATCCTCCTCACTTATGTATTCATATCTGTGAGAGCGTTCAATAACCTCTCCAGTTTGTTCAATGGTGAATTCATAAGGTTCAACTTCTACTTTCTTAATTGAGCCAGGTAGATTTGAGCCAATTAATAATTCACAAGTTTCTTCATCAAAAGTACAAGGTACTCTTGTTGTTTTGGCAGTAAAATAAGTTCTGCCACTTTCTCTGCTTTTTACAGCTTCAATCCCTCCTTGTACAACAAGTACATTGAAGTCTTCCCCATCTTCTCTTTGATAGGTTTTAAAATCTACAATTTTAACCATAGTTTTTTAAATTTATAAGATTATACAAAACGGCGAAAACCCATAACACTTAACAATGTGTAATGACACACAACATATTAAGTTGGCATGGGGTTCTCCCAAAATTTAAAAAAGGTCGGGGGATGATTTTGGGTTAGTGTGTTCTTACTTTTAAAAAAAGGTTTGAAAAAAAATTAGAAAATATTTTTATCAAAAAATTACTTGATGTATTTCTTAAATTCTTTGCTTAAAGGTTTTAAAATTATATTCTTATCCTTAGGCCATTGATTATAAATTATATCAATAAATTCTAAAAAATTAAATTAATTTATCCTGTCGTGTGTTGTTGTTTCATTAGTGCTGGGGTCATAAAGTACTAATTTAGTTGGTGTTAATTCAATTATGTTGTTTACGATATTACCAAAAAAAGTTATTTCATTTTCACCGGTAAGTTGATATTCATCATAATAGGATGATAATACACAAGTGTTTGAATAGTGATTTTCTATATAAACATTATTTGGTTTAAGTTCAAAATAGTTTCTAAGACCACATGACCTAGCTGGCCCATAGGCCCATTTACCAATAATACTTGATGTATTAGAATTAGTAGAAGAATTGTCACTACTACAAGCAATGAAAGATGAAAATAAGACAATGAATGTGATTTTTTTTAAGATTGATTTCATGATTTTTAATTTTTAATTCACAACTGAAAAATAAATTGTGTTATTTATTGTAAAATGATTTTCTTGACATCTATAAGTTGTCCTTTTGAGTTGATGATTTGAACAAAATAAATCCCTTTACTACCAAGAGTATTTAATTCTATGCTGTTGTTCATTTCAGTAATTTTAATTGGTGTAGTGATGATCACTTGTCCTAAAGAATTAATGATGTTGATAGTGCCACCATTTAGTTCAGTTATATTTTTTAATTGGATTTTGATATTATCGCTAGTAGGGTTGGGGGAGATAGAAACCAAATTGCTTCCAAATTCTAAGGTCTGAAGTGCATCTGGAGATAATTTTACTATCCACATATCATTATTGCCTTGATTTCCTGTGACATCTCCGTTGTTTGAATTGCTATACCCGGCCACAATGTAACCGCCATCTGAAGTAAGTTGAATGTTATTGGCATAATCAACTGCCGTGCCGCCAAGTGTTTTTTGCCATTGTATAGTTCCTTGATAGTTTAATTTTACCACCCAATAATCAATAGCTCCATGATTTAATATAATATCCCCATCGGTTGATAAAGTATATCCAGCGACAATATATCCTCCGTCTGAAGTGGGCTGAATGCTATAAGCTGCATCTTGGTTAGTTCCCCCAAGTGTTTTCTGCCAAAGTATGACCCCTTGATTATCTAATTTAACAACCCAATAATCAGTATTACCTTGATTGCTAGATACGTCACCGTTGTTTGAATAAGCATATCCACCAACTACATATCCGCCATCGGCAGTGGTATGAATGCTAATACCTGCGTCACTATCTGATCCCCCAAGTGTTTTCTGCCATACTAATTCTCCTTGGATATTTAGTTTTACAACCCAATAATCAGTTAGTCCATTATTCCCTGATACATCTCCCTCGTTTGATGAAGTATATCCAGCTACTATATATCCGCCATCATTAGTTTGTTGAATGCTACTTGGGAAATCATCAGCTGTACCACCTAATGTCTTTTGCCACTGTATTGTTCCTTGGCTGTCTATTTTCACAACCCAATAATCACGCTCACCATGATTTCCTGTTACATCACCATTAATTGATAAAGTCCATCCTGCCACTATATAACCACCATCAGCAGTTTGTTGAATACTTCTAGCATCGTCTTGGTTGGATCCTCCTAGTGTTTTTTGCCAAAGCAGATCTCCCTGACTATTTAATTTTACCACCCAATAATCAGATTGTCCATTATTACCTGTTATATCCCCATTTGTTGAATAAGTATATCCAGCCACTATATATCCGCCATCATTTGTTTGTTGAATGCTTCTGGCAATGTCTTCACCTGAGCCACCCAATGTTTTTTGCCACAATACACCGCCTTGGCTGTCTAATTTAACAACCCAAAAATCAGATAGTCCATGTTGTCCTGTTACATCTCCATCTATTGAACTAGTTCCACCAGCGACAATATATCCGCCATCTGTTGTAAGTTGAATATTATAGGCAATATCTTGGTTTGATCCTCCCAGTGACTTTTGCCATTGTATAGTTGGTGCTTGAGCCACTAGGGATTGGGCTGATAGCATAAGCCCCATGATCATTGAAAGTAAAACTGTTTTTCTCATAATATTTAAAGTGTTATTATTTACCTACTACTCTACAGGCTTTTGGTTACGCCTTTTTATACTAGTATTTTTTAAAAAAAGTTAATTACAATATTAGATTCTTACACTGCAACCACCTTTCAGTTAGTGTTATTAATCAAAAATTTATCAAGTAGACTGATGAATTTGTGATTTAATATTTTTTGGATTTGTTTACAAACATACAAAACTAGATAAATATTCGACTTATAAGTCGAATTGAATTTACATTATTGAAAAGCCTGTTTATTTTCTTTGTTTAATGCAGAAACAGATAAAAGAAATAGAAGTTGAATTAATTCAAAGGATATACAAGTTATTCCTTGTAAAATTTAACGGAAACAATTCTGAATTTGCAAAAGCAACTCAATGCAGCGAAACAACTATAAGAAGATTATTTAGGCATGAACAAGGCATAACAATTAATCTACTTTTAAGGATGTGTTATGCCTTAAATACTTCAGTTTGTGAAGTTTCAAAGGAATTAGAGATCAACAATCTTTAATTAATCCATTTTATTGGTTTCTAATTTTATAGCAAGGTCAATCATAACTTGACTAACTTTTTTTTGAACAACTTTCCCATAACTTTCTTGGGTGATTAGTAAGTTAGAATGTCCTAATAATTCTGATACTATTTCCATTGGCACATCATTAAATAATAGTACAGTTGAAGCAAATGTCTTTCTTGCGATATGATGAGTCAAGTTTTTTTCTATACCAATAATTTCAGCGATTTCTTTTAAATAAGAGTTGAATTTTTGATTACTGATTTTTGGAAAAATTAATTCAGTTACTTCACTTTTATAGTTGTCAATAATATTTTGTGCTTTTGGCAAAATAGGAATTGATATTTGCCGCTGTGTTTTTTCTCTTTTCATCATAATCCAATTTGTTTTATCAAATCCAATTACAACGTTTTGTTTGCACAAATTTGACATCTCATTAAATGCTAAGCCAGAATAACAGCAGAACAAAAACAAATCTCTTACAACAATTAACCTTTGTTGTTTAATTGGCTTGCTTTCTAATGTTTTAAGCTCTTCTGTAGTTAAAAATAAGACCTCCTTACGCACTTTTTTAGTCTTATGTAGTATGAATGGATCTCTATCCAAATAACCCTCTGAAATGGCTAATTTTATAGGAGCTCTAAACCTTTGAATTGTTTTATTTATTGTAATTTGTTCTTGTTTTTTTTCAGTTTTTAAATAGAAATCAAAATCATCTAAAAACTGAAGATTTAAGTCTCTTAATGGAATATCATTTTTATTAAAATTCCATTGAATAAAGCGTTCTAAATGCTTTGAAACATAAAAAAACTTAGAGTAGGTATTTTCTTTTATCTCTAGACCTATGAGTTTTTTTATCTTCTCAAGATATTTAAGATAATACGATAAAACGTGTTCTTCTTTTTTTTGATTTTTACCTAAATACTTTGCTATAATATCCTCGGCTGTAAATGATAGATTCTGAAATTGGAAAAACAGAAATATGTTTTGAAGTTTAGAATTAATATTTTCTAGTTGGGAGTTAAAAATACTAGATGATTTATGCGATTTTGAAATCACTTTTGATTTGGAATTCCAATAAATGTCTTCAATATTGATTCCAGTGCTAAACTGTTTTCTTTGACCATTTAAAGTAATTCTACAGTAAATGGGTTTCTGATTCTTTTTATTAGTTCTATTATTTACAAGAACAAATAGTACTTTAAAATTGTTTTTTGTCATGTCTTGAATGGTTAACAAGACGTACAATTCAATAAAATGTTACCTTTTCTAAAAGTGATGTTACCTTTTTTGCTGCCTTTTTAATACAATTAAATACTAATTGTATCATGATATTATCTATTGTGATTTCTACAATAGAAACCTAAAGCTATATTTTAAAGGGATTTATATAAACACAAAAAAGCCCTTACATTTCTGTAAAGGCTTTTGAAAGCTCCCCCTCTTGGGCTCGAACCAAGGACCCTCTGATTAACAGTCAGATGCTCTAACCAACTGAGCTAAGGAGGAAGGCGTGTTGCCTTTTAAAGCGGTTGCAAATATAACGCGAAAAATATTTTTTGCAAATAAATGCGTACAAATTTTCTAAAAATAATTATTTGCCTACAATGGCCTTGTAAATGTCGTTTCCGTTGGCAAAAACCAACAGGGTGATCAACAGGACAAACCCCACCATTTGGGCATTTTCTAAGAATTTATCGCTCGGTTTTTTGCCGCTCACCATCTCATACAACAAGAACACCACATGGCCTCCGTCAAGGGCTGGAATAGGCAATAAATTCATGACGCCCAACATGATCGAGAGGATCGCAGTAATGCTCCAAAACACTTCCCAACTCCAGGTTTTAGGGAAAATATCAAAAATGGCTTTAAATCCGCCTACGCCTTTGTAGGCGCCAGTTTCTGGATTAAAAATGGCTTTGAGTTGTTTGCCATAGCCCAGCACTTGGTCTTTTCCTTTTTGGAGGCCCACCGGAATCGACTCAAAAAAGCTGTAGTGTTGTTCGGTAAACTGGTATATGCCTAGTTTTTGCAAACTTTCTACACTCAAATGCGCTTGGTAAACGCCAATTTTGCCCTGTGCATTAATTTTAATATTCACGGGAGTTTCCACTTCGTTGCGCAAGATTACTGCCGAAACAATTTGCCCTTTGTGCGCTTCGGCATAGGCAATTACTTGGTCCATGTAGGGAGTCGATTGCTCGCCCATGCGCAACACAATATCCTTGGGTTTCAAGTTGTTTTTGTTGGCCGATTTATCATCCACCAAGCCCACCGCAAAGGGTTCTCTCCAACCAATAAACGGACGTTTTTCGCCGCCCATTACTTTTTTGATTAAATCTATTGGCAAGTCGATGGTTTGTTGTGCGCCATCGCGAGCTAGCGTTACGTTTTTTGCAAACAATAATTTGTTGGGCACCTCATTAAATCGGCTTACCGTTTCGCCGTCTATGGCTATGATTTTATCGCCGGTTTTAAAACCCAATTCTTCGCCTACTTTAGAGGTCACGGCGATTCCGTCTTTTAATTCGCTATTTTTTAGGTATAATTCACCGTAGTAAAAAGTCATTCCAATATAAATCACAAAGGCCAAAACAAAATTGACGGTTACGCCACCCAACATAATGATGAGGCGTTGCCAAGCTGGTTTGCTGCGAAACTCCCAGGGTTGTGGCGGCAAAGCCATTTGCTCTTTGTCCATGCTTTCGTCAATCATCCCCGAGATTTTCACATATCCTCCTAGCGGAAGCCAGCCAATCCCGTATTCGGTTTCGCCAATTTTCTTTTTGAGTAAAGAAAACTTGATGTCAAAAAACAGGTAAAATTTTTCAACCCGGGTTTTAAATAATTTGGCCGGGATAAAATGACCCAATTCGTGCAGGATGATCAGTAAGGACAAGCTCAATAAAAACTGAGACAACTTGATTGCGATTTCCATAAATAGCGATGTGTAGTTTTATAAACGCACAAAAGTAAGGTTTTCACCCTACTTTCGGTTATGCAGCCAGCGGCTAGTTATTTTTTTATGATATTTTTATGAATACTCCCCTCTGAGGTATTGATTACTAAGGAATACATGCCTACAGCCAGTTGGTCAATAGTAAATTGTGTGCTGTTGTATGTGCCCATTTTTTGCCCCAAAGCATTGAATACTTCACAATTTTCAAATGCAATTGTGTTGGGTAGGCTAATGTTTATTTCTGAGCTTGTTGGATTTGGATACACCCCAACCAATTCGCTCAATTCAAATGAGGCACTACCCAAAGTTGCCGAACCGTTTTTAGAAATAATGTCTTTCTTGATGTTGAACACCACTCCAGTAACTGTAAAAGGAACGTTTACTATAAATTGCTGTCCGTTTATAGTGTTTTCTAATTTATAATCTTGAAATAAGCCACCAGCTCCTGTTAAACGTACGGGAACCGGCATCTCAAAAAAGTTTACCGAAGCATCCGATTGAGTTTGGTTGATGGTCACCACGGCTTGTCCATTTCCGATATTGTGCGCAGTGATGGCATAGACCGGATACCCTTGGTTGTAAACCCAATCGTTAAAAAACTCTTGCAAGCTACTGCCGTAAACGGCTTCTAAATGTCCTTGAAGATCAGGAGTTACCGCATAAGCATAGGCCAAAGCTGGATCATTTAGATAGTTGCGCAAGCCTTGTAAAAACACCTCGTTGCCCAACTTATAACGCAACATATTGAGCACCATCGCGCCTTTGTTGTAGGATAAACGGCTGCTAAAAATGCGGTTCACATCGAGGGCTTCGGTATCGGTTAAGTAAACCGCTCCGCTGGTTTGCGATGTAATACTGGTAATCATCGAGTTTTTGTTGGATACAAAAGCAGCATCGCCGTCTAAGAATTCAATCACCATCGAAGCCAAATAAGTTGCAAATCCTTCGTTAAGCCAAATGTCTTTCCAGCTGCCACAGGTTACTTTATCGCCAAACCATTGGTGAGCCATTTCGTGTGCAATAAGGCTTCGGCTGTAGCCGCCATTATTCCCTGCAGTCATAAACGAAACCGTCGTATGCTCCATTCCGCCGCCCCAACCAAATTGAGCATGGCCGTATTTTTCATTTCGAAAAGGATAGGGAACAAAGGTGGCCTCAAAAAAATTGAGGATACTGGGTGTAGGCGCCAAACTAGTTGTATTGGTGGCTGCGGTCTCCGGATATTGGTAATTTACAATCGGGAAAAAGGGACTTTCAGGAGTGCCTAATCCGGCTTGCTGGGTATAAATGGCATAATTGGTTACCGCAATGGCAATCAAATAGGCGGGAATTGGATATCCGTGATGAAAATGGGTTTTGCTGTTTCCGCTCCCAACCACAACTTTAGATTGTTCCAACCCATTGGCTACTGCCGTGTAATTGCTTGGGGTAGTAATGTATACGTCAATGCTGTCTACTTTGTCGTTCAAATCTTGTTTGCAAGGCCACCATTCCATGGCACCAAAAGGTTCAGATAAGGTCCATAACACCGGTGTGCCATTGTGCGTGGTAGCCGAAAACGCACCAAATCCTGACGAAGTAGGAATCCCAGCATAGGTAATGCTCACCGAATCAAGTTCGGTCATGAATTGTACTTCAGGCAAATTGATTATCACTTCGTTATTGGTACTTCGGCTAAAGGCGAGTGATACGCCACGTTGC
This sequence comes from Flavobacterium sp., assembly GCA_026390995.1. Lineage (GTDB taxonomy): Bacteria > Bacteroidota > Bacteroidia > Flavobacteriales > Flavobacteriaceae > Flavobacterium. Next base: position 34,396 of record JAPLEX010000016.1, on the reverse strand, counting down.
TTCACGGAGCTCACGGTTAAGTCGTTGGACAATTCAAAAACCACGGTCGAAAGGTCTTCTTTGGCAATGTATTTGGTGGTTACTTCTCCCGAAATGTATTGGTCAGCAGGATCTACGGCCAAATCTAAACGGTGGTATACCACATCGTAATTATAAGTGTTTGGATTTATTTGCAGTCGCATTTTTTTGGCTGCTGCTCTTTTCTCAGCTTGTACTAATTCGTCAAATTCTCCCTGAATATTTTGAGCAAATGTGGCGCTACTAAAACAAATTAAAAATAATATGTAAATAGGTTTCATAATCGTATTTTTTTGCGAATTTATAGAATTAATCGAGAAACAATTCTTAAAATTTTAGTTTGTGGAATTTATTGCCCAAAATCCATTAATTTACTGCGGCTGTTCTTTTTTGAGCACGGCCTCCTTTTTCTCAAACAATTGCGTAAATTTGCTCCCGAAAATACGGATATTCTATACCTAAAATACACCTAAAAATCATGTTACAAATTGCCTACATCCGCGAGCACAAAGCACACGTAATTGCCGCCTTGGCCAAACGAAATATCGAGGCCAGCCAAGTGGTAAATGAAGTGGTTCAATTGGACGAAAACCGCCGGGCAGCTCAAGCCGAATTGGATGCTGTATTAACCGAAGCCAACAAACTCTCGGCTGCTATTGGCGAAATGATGAAATCGGGGGAACGCGAAAAAGCGGCCATTTTAAAAGAAAAAACAGTACTACTCAAAGAGCAAAGCAAAGAATTGGGTGAGAAAACCGAGCAATTGGCTACTGCCTTGCAGCAAAAATTATATACCCTGCCCAATTTGCCTGCCGATATTGTACCTGCAGGAACTTCAGCCGAGGACAACCTCACGGTGTTTGAAGAAGGCACAATACCAGTTCTACATGAAGGCGCGATGCCGCACTGGGACTTGGTCAAAAAATACGACATCATCGATTTTGAGTTGGGCACCAAAATTACTGGAGCAGGATTTCCGGTATACAAAGGCAAAGGCGCTCGTTTGCAGCGTGCGCTAATCAATTATTTTTTAGATAAAAATATTGCAGCAGGCTATAAAGAATACCAAGTACCCCATTTGGTCAACGAAGCTTCGGGCTACGGCACAGGCCAATTACCCGACAAAGAAGGGCAAATGTACCACGTGGGCATTGATGATTTGTATCTTATTCCTACCGCTGAGGTGCCGGTAACCAATTTATTTCGCGATGTGATTTTATCAGAAAACGAATTGCCTGTTTTGTGCACCGGTTATACCCCTTGTTTTAGAAGAGAAGCCGGATCTTATGGCGCTCATGTGCGCGGATTGAATCGTTTGCACCAATTTGATAAAGTTGAGATTGTGCGCATTGAACACCCAGATAATTCGTACCAAGCCTTAGATGGCATGGTGGAACACGTGAAGTCCCTGTTGCAAGAACTAAAATTGCCCTACCGCATTTTGCGTTTGTGTGGCGGAGACATGGGATTTACCTCGGCCTTGACCTATGATTTTGAAGTGTTTTCTACTGCCCAAGACCGTTGGTTAGAAATCTCGTCGGTATCCAATTTTGAGACCTTTCAAGCCAACCGCTTGAAATTGCGTTTCAAAGGCAAAGACGGAAAAACCCAATTGGCGCACACCCTAAACGGCAGTTCCTTGGCCTTGCCCCGTGTATTGGCGGGCATTTTAGAAAACTACCAAACTGCTGACGGCATTGTAATTCCTGAGGTGTTGCGTCCCTACACCGGATTTGACCTCATAAATTAGGATCTAGACTTTCGCAAGTTACGGAAACGGATACCCGCCAAAAGCAGCTGCGGCAACTAGGTTTAATAAGCTTTTGAACATGAAGAAACTCAGTGTAATTTTGTGCTTAATCTGTTGGCAACTTTGGTCGCAGAACGAGCAATTGGCGCAAAATTATTTTGACAAAGGGGAGTTCGAAAAAGCCAAAATCAGTTACGAATCGCTCTTGGGGGCACAGCCCTACAATTCCTTGTATTTTCAGCGAGTTGTGGAGTGTCAACAACAATTACAAGACTTTCAAGGGGCCGAAAAAAACTTATTAAACCGCAGCAAACAATTTCAACAGGCCTCACTTTTGGTTGAATTGGGCTATAATTATCAGTTGCAAAAACTGCCCGAGAAAGCCAAAAAACACTACGAGCAAGCCCTCGATAAAATTCGCAAAAACCCCAACGAAGCCTACGGTATCGCCATTACTTTTGAGCGCCACGTGTTGTTGGATTACGCACTGCAATCCTACGAATTGGCCTTGAGTTTGGCACCGCAACTAAATTTCAATTTTCAAATGGCTTTGTTGCACGGGCAGTTGGGTCATACCGATCAAATGATTGACACTTTTCTCACCGAAGCCTATACAAATCCGCAAAATTTGCCGCTCATCCAAAACCAGTTAACCCGGTTTATGCAAGAAGACGCCAGTGTAAATTTTCACGAAACCTTGAAAAAAGCCTTGTTGCTTCGGGCCCAAAAAAATCCAGATCTATTTTGGAATCAATTGCTCAGTTGGTATTATGTGCAGCAACGCCAATATGGCAAAGCCTTTACCCAAGAAAAAGCGGTGTATAAGCGCAACCCGGAATCCTTGGCCAACATCATCAATTTGGCCCAACTTTCCCGTGACGAAGGAGCGAAAGAAACGGCCAAAGAAATTTTTACCTTTATTTTAGAAAACAGCAAAGACGTAGAATTGCTCGTAAAATCACACACCTATTTGTTGCAAATGCGCATCGAGGTGGCCCAAACCACTGATCTCCCACAACTCACCGCCGATTATGAATTGTTGCTGAAACGCTTTGGGCAAACGCCATTTACGCTGCCGTTGCAAAAAAGCTACGCGCATTATTTAGCTTTTACCTTACAGCAAGGCACGGAAGCCAAAAAGCTGTTGAAGCAAGCCTTAGAATTGCCGCTCAATGGGTTTCAAAAAGCCGAGCTCAAAATGGAATTGGCCGATATTTTGGTATTTGAACAAAACTTCAATCAGGCGCTCATTTATTACAGCCAGATTGAAGAGGAATTAAAAGACAATGAAATCGGCCACGAAGCCAGTTTAAAATCGGCCAAAACCAGCTATTATACCACTGATTTCACCTGGGCACAACAACAATTTAAAGCGCTCAAATCGGCGTCAACGCAACTCATTGCCAACGACGCGCTCGATTATTTTTTACTCATCAGCGACGCCACCGTAGCCGATTCTACCCAAACCGCCTTGAAAAGTTTGGCCAAGGCTGATTTTTTGAATTTCCAAAACAAAAACCAAGAAGCGTTCTTGGCCTATGAAGCCATGGCTAAAACCTACAAAGGCCAAGAAATAGAAGAAGTAACAAGCTACCGATTGGCTAAACTGCAGGAAAAAATGGGGAAAATCTCGGAAGCCATTCCGTACTACGAGTCCCTTATTGCGCAGTTTAAGGAGGGTATTTACAACGACGAAGCAAATTATTTTTTGGCCGAAATCTACCGCAGCCTAGTAGAGGCCAACACGGCCGATCCAACCTATTTGGCTGCCTGCAAACAAAAAGCGATGGCCGCCTACGAGTATGTGATTCTGCATCACGAAGACAGTATTAACTATACCGATGCCCGCAAAAAATTTCGTGTGTTGCGGGGCGATAAAACGCAATAAAAACAAGACTATGATTTACTACAATGTAACCGTCAACATACACGAAAGTGTCCACGACCAATGGATGCAGTGGATGCAAGAAAAACACATCAAGGAAGTCTTGGCTACCGGAAAATTTTTATCGGCACGCATGGTCAAAGTGTTGGTCGAAGAGGAGCTGGGCGGACAAACCTATGCCATACAATACGCTGCCGTAAACAAGGAAACGCTCGAACGCTATTACCAAGAAGACGCGCCCCGCTTGCGGGAAGAAGGCGCCCGACTTTTTGGTGATAAAATGCTGGCTTTTCGCACCGAATTGGCCCTGGTGGCCGAGTTTTTTCAACCCAACTAAATTTCCCAAACACAGATATTCCCATGGAAAAGGTAAAGGCCAAGAAGCATTTAGGACAGCATTTTCTTAAAGACGAAACCATTGCGCAAGCCATCGCCGACACCTTAACGCTAAATGGCTACGATACGGTTTTAGAAATTGGTCCCGGCATGGGCGTGCTCACCAAGTATATATTGCCCAAACCCATTACGACCTATGTAGTAGAAATTGATACCGAATCAGTGGAGTATTTGCAGGAAAAATACCCGCAATTGGAAGGAAAAATAATCGCTCAAGATTTTTTGAAATACGATTTTTCGTCCATTTTTCAAGACAAACCCTATGCCATTATTGGGAATTTTCCGTACAACATCTCTACTCAAATTGTGTTTCGCTTGTTGGAAAACCGGCAGCAAATCCCCGAATTTTCTGGTATGTTTCAAAAAGAAGTGGCGCAACGCATCTGCGAAAAAAAAGGGAGTAAAGCCTACGGTATTTTATCGGTTTTGGTCCAAGCCTTTTATCAAGCAGAGTATTTGTTCACGGTAAACGAAGACGTGTTTATTCCGCCACCCAAAGTAAAATCGGGAGTGCTTCGGCTAATTCGAAAAGATAATTACACCCTTCCCTGTTCCGAAAAATTGTTTTTTACTGTAGTGAAAACAGCCTTCCAACAGCGCCGTAAAACCCTCCGCAACAGTTTAAAAACTTTAAATTTATCTGATAATTTGCGAGAAGATAGTATCTTTGACCTCCGTCCAGAACAATTGGACGTCGATCAATTTATTGGAATAACTCAAAAAATAGCTTCCGATATAATCTAAAACCAGTTAATTCGGACATTTAAATTATTAATATTTTCAACTATAATTCCAAACAAAAAAGAGGCCCGAAGCCTCTTTTTTGTTTGGAATATCATCAAGATTAGTCTTTGATTATTTTCTTGGTTTCGGTTTTTCCGTTTGATTCCAATTGCAAGAAATACAAGCCATTGGTCAATTGTTCACAGAAAATTTGTCCGTTGGTTACTTCTCCTTTTTGCATTAATTTTCCGTCTACCGCAAAAATTTGGTAGCGAACGATTTCTGCAGGTGAAGCTCCAGAAACATATAATTCTTGGTTCACCGGATTTGGGAATACCGAAAACTTAGTGTAGTCGTTGGACGCCACGGCCAATGGCAATAAAGTGCCATTTACCGTAACATTATTAAATGTCACGCGATTTCCTGCATCTACAGTTAAGTTGCTTCCAGCAAAGCGCAAACGCACTTTAAAATCGGGATTGTTATTGGCCGACGGAATGTTTGTAAAATCAACCATAAACGATTGGTAGCCGTTGGTTAAAGCCAAGGTCGACGAGGCCAATCCAGCCGTTTGCCATGAAGGTGCGCCAGCCGTAGTGGAGTAATCAACCAAAATTCCGGTGGCATTGGTTAATTCGTTGATGGCTGCAAAGGTAAATTGAATGTCTTTGTATCCGCTAGTAGAAAACGAATATACCATCGTGTTTGTGGCGCTTCCGTTTTGAAACGGCTCTCTAATTTGCAAACCTTTCATGTCGCTGGTGGCAAAAGGCAAGTTGCTGTTTACTTCGGGGTAGTAATTGATTTCGGTAGGACTGTTGCGACGTTCCATAGATGCTTTACGCCAATTGGGATCGGCCGAGGTAAATGGGTAACCTGTTAAACAAGATTGGTAGGTTAACACTCCATCTACGGCGCCAGTTTTGTAGGTCGAGGTCAAGGTGGTCAACGGCTCGTTGTTGGCGATAGCCGAATTCATAAACCAAGCATAAATCGGGTGACTCGACGGAGCTGCCTCGGCTATAAACACCGCGGTTACCGAAAAACTACTAGCCGAATTGACTGTAATTTCTGGATTGGTGCTCGATGAAGCGCCGGTCCAATGACTAAATGTATACCCTGGATAGGCAATGGCTTTAAGGGTTACTGGAATGTTAGAGAAATAGATTCCCGTCCAAGGATAAGGATAGGAAGTGATTCCGTCGGTGCCTTGTTTTACGTCTATGGTATTTATTTTGATGTAGCCGTGTTCGGGTGCCGAAACATCTAAATTGGCGTTAATGTTGGCTGTAATATTAAATACCGAACGAATGTGGTTGCGCTCAAAGGCAGGCCGTTGATTAAAGAATCCGGTTTGGTAACCCATGTACCAATTATAGTCTCCAATTACTGCCGGTGATTTCCAACGGGCTATGTGTTCGGGTATGGTGGGGAAAATAACCGCTTTCATGCTTTGCATAATCCCAATGGTTCTGGCGGGTAAAAAAGTCGTGTTTAAGGCGTCGGCAAAACGGTTGATGAAGTAATTTCTAAACTCCGCATTTTCTAGCATTTTACGAAACAAACGAGTTGCCCATTCGTGGTTATAAGAAACTGTACCAAAGGAATTTGCGATAGCCAAATTGTTGGCATTGATGTCGCCAAACACATAACCCATGGTGTTGTCCATGTCGTGGTAGGCCCAACGCCATCTGCCGTCCAAGCCGTTGGCCGCGCCCAAATTGTTTACCGGTATTTTGTTGCGCCAAAAATTGACGTTGTTGTTTAGCCAATCTTCGTTGAGCATAAAAATGTTTCCGATGTAATAATCGGCAAAATTTTCGGGATCTACTTGGGTTTTCACGTAGTTGTAATTGGCAGGAGTTGCCAATGAATTGGTGTTGATGTAATTCATCAAGGCGTTGTAATTTACATTATCACCTTCCATGACAGACGCGTTGTTTTCTAAATAATCTACTTCCTCGGCGTTGTAGGTGCGTTTAAAGTAATCTGAACTGTAGCGGTCTCGGATATTTAAAATCCCCCAAAATTCCCCGTTTACAAATGATACGGTAGGTTGGTAGGCTTCTTTGTCGGGACGCAATGATTTAAGCACCGCTTGGTTTAAAGCGTCTCTAAACATGGTGTTGGGAAAATCACCCCCCGAGTTGCGCAACACAAAACTCGAAAAATTGTCGGTGTTGAGGTCGTTAAAAAGTTGGTAATCAAAACTGTTTTTGCCATATTCAGAACGGGCATAGATATTTAAGGATTTGAGTTGGTACCGACGAGAAATTCCGCCGTGAATTCGAAAACCGGCATCTTGGTTGAGCACTTCGGCGCCGTTTATGAGATAGGAAATGTTGCCCACTTTTTCGTTGGCAATTCCAGTTCTATAAAAGTTTCCGTTATTCGTTTCCCAATCGGCATTGTCGGCTGGATTAGCATTACGCCAGGTCTCAAAATCGGCGCCAGCTACATAAATCCCATTGTTGTAGTCAAAGAATTTATTTTCGTCAATGCTGATCGAAACCACCGGCAATGAAAAACGATTGGATCCTGAAGGGCTTACAAAATAGGAACGGGTAGTAGTTTTGCTGTCTAAAGCACCGGGTTTAATTACTTTGGCTCGCACCACGGTTCCTTTGTAAATAGGATTGGCCGGCATATAAGTAGAGGGGTCGGCATCATAAGTAGTTGAGATACCCGCCAATTTATTAGGCAATGCCGAACGATCGGCAATAGGAATTGGCCCCGTATAGTTTAGTGTTTGAAAGCTTTTGGTGAGTAAGGGTCCAGAAACTTGGCCAAATACTTCGGGGTATTGGTTTTTGTAGGAGTAAGTCGTTCCGCCTAAATTGGTCGATTTTGGCTCCGAACCATCTACTGTATAAATAATACTAGCACCAGGCACATCGGTTGAGATACTTAAAGAAAATCCTGCCGTAACAAAACCCGAATTTTGTGAAAAAATTGGAGAGGGCAAGCTCTCTGTGTAACTGGCTGTGGTATTGGCGGCATTGGGAGTGGGTAGGCCAAAAAACAAGAAGTTCCCGGTTCCGTTTGGCGAACGTCCAATAGAAATGTTTTGCAACGATGCGGTAGCAGGGCTGTTGTTTACTAAAACGCCTGCTGCAGTAGAAAGCAAAACAGATTCGCCTTCGGAGCTAATTTTAAAATTGGTATGCAAAGGGCTTCCTGGCACGCGGCGGTTTTTATCCGAACACCATACCAAAAGGTATTGTCCGGCGCCGATAGAAACATTTGGAAAGATCCATTTGAGTGGGACCGCTGCGTCGTCTGAGAGTCCGTAGCCATTGAGGTTTACGGTAGTTGCTCCGGTGTTAAACAATTCAACCCAATCTTCGTACGAGCCGTTTTCGTCGGCTAGAACGGTGGAGTTGGAACTGAGTACTTCATTAATTACCACTTGGCTTTGCATAGTAGGTGCAGCGGCAAGTAAAAGTAAGGCAATCAAAAACGGGGTAATTTTTTTCATCCTTTTATATGTTATTTAATTGGGTGGCGAATGTAAATAATTTGGTCTTTACCCCAACTTTTTTTCGACACAAAGCAAAAAAAGGAGTACGAAAAGCATAAAATCTGCTTTTGAGGGCTATAATTTCAATTTATTTTTATACAATTTTATCAAATTTAGATCATATGAATATTTTAGTTCGAGCGAGTTAATGATGTACAACAGTATGCGATTGTCATTTGTCTTATTCAATTATTAGATATATGCAACTGCATCAAGACCCTCCGCAACAGTTTAAAAACTTTAAATTTATCTGATAATTTGCGAGAAGATAGTATCTTTGACCTCCGTCCGGAACAATTGGACGTCGATCAATTTATTGGACTAACTCAAAAAATAGCTTCCGATGGAATTTAAAATCAGCAAAGAACTTATTCAACAACTCGAGCAATTCATTCAGGAAAAGAATGACAATCAGCTTGAATTGTTGTTGAATGATTTACACCATGCTGATATCGCCGAGATTCTTGACGAACTCGATTTTGACGAAGCCACCTATATTTTTAAGGTATTAGATTCCGAGAAAACGGCTGAAATACTCTTGGAGTTGGAAGATGATTTGCGTGAAAACATCTTGAATCGCCTTTCGCCCAAAGAGATTGCAGAAGAATTAGATGAATTAGAAACCAATGATGCGGCGGATATCATCGCCGAACTTTCTCGAGACCGAAAAGAAGAGGTAATCTCCGAGCTGCAAGACGTAGAGCACGCCAAGGACATTGTCGAGTTATTGCGTTACGACGAGGATACCGCAGGAGGAATCATGCACAAAGAGTTGGTAAAAGTCAACGAAAATTGGAACGTACTCACCTGTGTCAAAGAAATGCGCATCCAAGCCGAAAACATTTCCCGCGTGCATTCTATCTATGTGGTTGATGACGAAGACCGCCTGAAAGGCCGTTTGTCGCTCAAAGATTTGCTAACCACCTCGACCAAAACACCCATTAGCCAAGTATACATTAGCAAACTAAATTACGTAAAGGTTGACACCGAAGACGTGGAAGTGGCCCGTATCATGCAAAAGTATGACTTGGAGGCCATTCCTGTAGTCGACGAGTTGGGCCGATTGGTAGGCCGCATTACCATTGATGATATCGTAGACGTAATCAAGGACGAAGCCGACAAAGATTACCAATTGGCGGCGGGTATCTCCCAAGACGTAGAAGCCGATGACAGCATCATCGAATTGACCAAAGCCCGTTTGCCTTGGTTGGTGTTGGCGCTGTTGGGCGGATTTATTACCGTAAAAGTGTTGGGCCTGTTTGAAGGCGCCATGCTCAACCACGGCAACTTGTTTTTCTTCACGCCGCTTATTGCCGCGATGGCCGGAAACGTGGGGGTACAATCCTCGGCGATTATCGTGCAAGGTTTGGCCAACGACACCCTGAGCGGATCCATTATCAATCGATTACTCAAAGAAGTTTCCTTGAGTTTACTCAATGGCGTAATTTTGGCCGCCATCTTATTTGTGGGCAGTCATTTTCTGCTCAATGTAGAAGTGATTATCGGCATAATTGTAACCATTGCGTTGGTCTCCGTAATTATTATTGCCTCACTCATTGGCACCTTTATCCCCTTATTACTCGACAAATTTGGCATCGATCCTGCCTTGGCCACCGGACCTTTTATCACTACCAGCAACGACATTTGTGGAATATTAATTTATTTTTCGATCGCCAAATTGATTTTGGGATTTTAAGCTTGGGCATTCCCTGTTCAGGTCGCGCTGTCCGTTGTATCTTTTGCTCCGGCTAGCCTACACAAAAGGATGCCACTGCCATCGCTAATGCGCCCAAAAAACAAACACACGCCATGGATTTGAACACGATAAAAATTCTTCACCTCGACAGCAATCATCCCTATTTGTGGGATACACTTGAGTCTTTGGGTTTTTCCAACACCGCCGATTTTACCTCGTCTAAAGCCGAAATCATGGCGCGCATGCCCGAGTACCATGGTATCGTCATTCGCAGCCGTTTCCCGATAGACAAAGCATTTATCGACAGCGCTACCCAGTTGCAATTCATTGCTCGCGTAGGCGCCGGCCTCGAAAGCATCGATTGCGACTACGCCCAAGAAAAAAACATCACCCTCATTGCGGCCCCCGAGGGGAACAGCAATGCCGTGGGCGAACACGCTTTGGGTATGCTACTCAACTTGTTCAACAACTTGAATCAGGCCAATGCGCAAATACGCCAAGGGGTGTGGCAACGCGAAGGAAACCGTGGCTATGAACTCGAAGGGAAAACCATCGGACTCCTTGGGTATGGCAACATGGGAAAATCATTTGCCAAAAAACTGCAGGGCTTTGACGTCAAGGTGCTGTGTTACGATATCCAAAAAAATATAGGCGATGCCCATGCCCAACAAGTTTCACTCCAAGAACTGCAACAACAAGCCGATGTGCTCAGTTTGCATGTGCCTTGGACACCGCTCACGCATCAACTGGTAAACAAGAATTTTATAGATGCTTTTGCCAAACCGTTTTGGCTCATCAATACCGCCCGTGGTAAAAATGTAGTCACTGCCGATTTGGTGGAGGCATTACAAAGTGGCCAAATTTTAGGCGCAGGCCTTGATGTGTTGGAATTTGAAAAAAGTTCCTTCGAGACCTTGTTTCAAGAAAATACCTCCGAAATTCCAGCGGCTTTCCAAGCCTTATTGGCCATGCCCAACGTACTGCTTTCACCGCACATTGCCGGCTGGACGCACGAAAGCCACCTCAAATTGGCCCAAGTGATTGTGGACAAAATCAAGGAAAAATACAGCGCCTAAACCCAACAAGATTTCCTAAATTTCTCCTAAAGCACAACAAAATATAGGTCAATTTCTGTGTATCTTTGCCTCGAATTTTACATAAATTTCCTCAATCTAAACACAAATAGTATGTATCCAGCAGAAATGGTGAATCCCATGAGAGCCGAACTAACCGATTCGGGCTTCGAAAATTTATACTCCGCAGCGGCTGTTGATGCCGCCTTAAAAACCGAAGGATCTACTTTGGTTGTTATCAATTCCGTTTGTGGTTGTGCTGCTCGCAATGCCCGTCCAGGCGCCAAAATGAGTATAGCCGGCACCAAAAAACCGGACCACTTAGTAACTGTTTTTGCCGGCGTTGATAAAGAAGCGGTAGATGCAGCGCGTCAGCACATGTTTCCTTTTCCACCGTCATCGCCTTGTATGGCCTTGTTCAAAAATGGTGAATTGGTTCACATGCTAGAGCGTCACCACATTGAGGGTCGTCCTGCTGAGTTGATTGCCGAAAACTTGCAAGATGCCTACGCAGAATATTGCTAGGTTTCAATTGAACATAAAAAAACCACGCCAGTAGCGTGGTTTTTTTATGGTTTAGTTTTGCCAACCGCCTCCTAAGGCTTTGTACAATTGTACCGTGGCAATTTGTTTTTGCTGGGCCAAATACGACCGATTTAACTCAGCGCTAAACAAGGATCGTTCGGCATCCAAAACTTCTAAATAGGATACGTAACCCGCTTCATAGCGTGCTTGCGATAACTTCAAATACTGTTGTGTCGCTAGGGTTTGTTTGTCGGCGGCAGCCCATTCTGCTTTATAGGTATTCAATTGTACCAAGGCGTTTTCTACTTCAATCAATGCGGTCAAAAAGGTTTTGCGAAACTGCAGTTCGGCTTCGTTTGCTAAACTTTTGTACAATACAACTCTACGTCGGTTTTTTCCAAAGGCAAACACATTTCCTGAAACAGTGGCCGCTGCCCCTTTGGTAAATGAGCTGGGTCTAAACAATTCCATTAGATCGGGTTGGGCATAGCCTGCAAAAGCCAAAATATTAAACGACGGATATTGCATGGCTTTGGCCACACCAATGCGATCAACGGCTGCTTTATAGGCCAGTTCGGCTTTTTTCACATCGGGACGATTCTCTAACAAATTGGCCGGAATTGAAGCCGGTAAAACCAAGTTTTCGTTGAGGCCGCTATTTTCTGGACCACGCTTTACTGCTCCTGGCATTTGCCCGGTGAGCAGCTGCAAGGCATTTTCCAAATAGGTGATTTCGCGAATAATTTGTTGCAAGGTTCCTTCGGCAAGCGCTACTTGTTGCTCGATTTGTACTTTATCCAGCTCTGACACATAGCCTTTTTCAAAACGCTTCACCACAATGTCATAGGTTGCTTTTCTAGACTCAACGGTGCGTTGGGTAATGCGCAAACGGTTGTCAAAATCGCGCAAATTAAAATAGGTACTCGCTATTTGTGCGACCAATTCAGAGAGAATAGCTTTTCTAGCTTCATCGGTGGCCAACAATTCGTTTTGTAAGGCACTTTTTTCAGATCGAATTTTACCAAAAAAATCCAACTCCCAGTTCAAGGTGCCAAAGGCGGTTGACGGATTAACAAGGGATTCCGGCCTATTTACCGTAGCCGAATACCCCACGCTGGGCAATAAATTGGCTTTGGTAATGCCCAAAACGGCTTGGGCTTGATCCATGCGAGCCAGCGCAATCTTCAGGTCGTAGTTGTTTTCCACTCCTTTTTGAATCAAGGCGGATAATTCAGGATCATTAAACAAACTAAACCACTTGATATTCGCCACGGATTCGTTTTCGGATAGTTGTTGTGCCTGTAAAAACGAGGCAGGTGATCCCAATTCGGGTCGATTATAGGCTGGACCTACTTTACAACTGGCTAAAAGTAAGGAAACCAGTAAGCCAAGAATCAATTTATTTTTCATCGGTATCGGTATTAGTAGGAGTCACAACTTGTTTTTCCCCAAGACTTTCAATGGTTACATACAAAAACGGAATCAAACACACACCCAAAATGGTGGCCACCAACATTCCGCTAAATACCGTCATTCCCATTACTTTTCGTGCTTGTGCGCCCGCACCGGTGGCGGTAAGCAAGGGCACTACGCCCAAGATAAAGGCAAAAGCCGTCATCAAAATGGGTCGAAAACGCAACTTGGCGGCATAAATCGCGGCTTCTTTGAGCGGCATGCCTTTGTCGTATTCGGCTTTGGCAAACTCGATAATCAAGATGGCGTTTTTGGCCGCCAAACCAATGAGCATCACCAAGCCAATTTGCGCAAATACATTATTCACATAGCCGGGATTGAATAAATTACACAAATACAAGCCCAAAAAGGCGCCAAATATGGCAAACGGCGTGCCAAGCAATACACTAAACGGCAGTTTCCAGCTCTCGTATTGGGCTGCCAAGATGAGAAACACAAAAATCAAGGCCATTAAAAACACGGTTCCCCCTTTGCCTTCCGCGGCTTTTTCCTGAAAACTCATGCCCGACCATTCGTAGCCCATGTCTTTTGGTAATACTTCTTTGGCCGTTTCTTCCAAGGCATTGAGCGCATCCGTGCTGCTAAAGCCATCGGCGGGCGTTCCGCTAATTTCGGCCGATCGGTACAAATTAAATCGGGTGGTAAATTCGGGCCCGGTTTCGCGAATCACGGTCGCTATGGTTGAAAGCGGAATCATTTTGTTGTCGCGGCTACGCACAAATATTTTATTGATGTCTTCGGGATTGATGGTGTATTCGGGCGCGGCCTGAATGAGCACAATGTATTGACGACCGTATTTGTTGAATTCGTTTACGTATTGGCCACCCAAACTGCTGCCTATGGTGGCATTTACTTCAGACAGCGAGAGGTTTAATGCCTCTACTTTATCGCGGTCAATATCCAACCGAATTTGGGGCACATTGGGATTAAAGGTGGTGCGGATGCTGCCAATTTCGGGATGCTTTTGGGCTGCAGCCATAAAGGCCGCTGCATTTTGAGCCAAGTATTGGGGCGTATTTCCACCGCGGTCTTGCAACATAAGAGAGAAACCCGCTGCGTTTCCAATACCCGAAATCGGAGGCGGACCAAAAGCAAATACCGTGGCATCAGAAATACCAGCAATCGTTTGGCCATTGAGCGTTTTGATGATTTGAAACACGTCTTCTTTGCGTTCGCTCCATTCTTTGAGCGAGACAAAAAACACGGCATTGTTGGTGGCAATTGAGTTTTTAATTAAACTAAAACCCGACACCATGGTGTAGGAATCGATGTTTTCGTTTTTGCCCAAAATGGATTCCACTTTTTTACACACTTGATTGGTGCGTTCTAAGGAGGAGGCACTTGGCAATTCTACGTTTAGAAACAAATAACCTTGGTCTTCTTCGGGTACAAATCCGCCGGGAATTTTACCACCCAAAAGCACTACGGCGCCTATAATTAGCCCAATAAACACAAAAGACCGTATGGATTTCTTAATCAACAATTGAGCAAAACCGGTATATCTATTGGTAAAGGCATCAAAACGTTTGTTGAATCCGTCAAAGAATTTACCCAGCCAACCTTTGGCTTCTTGGTTGGGTTTAAGTAAAATAGAACACAGGGCCGGACTCAAGGTCAAGGCGCTGATGGCCGAGAACAACACCGAAATGGCAATGGTAATCGCAAATTGTTGGTATAAACGTCCTGTAATTCCAGGCGTCAAGGCTACCGGTACAAATACGGCAATCAAAATTATTGCAATCGCAATTACCGGGCCGGCTACTTCTTTCATGGCCAAGTTGGTCGCTTCCCGCGGACTTTTCCCGTGCTGAATGTGGTGCATCACGGCCTCGACCACCACAATGGCATCGTCGACGACTATTCCAATGGCCAACACCAATCCCAGTAACGATAAAACATTTACCGAGAAGCCCAAGAGTGGGAAAAACATAAATACCCCAATTAGCGAAACGGGCACAGTAAGCAAAGGAATCAAGGTAGCACGCCAATTTTGTAAGAAGAGAAATACCACGATAATTACCAGCAATACCGCTTCAAACAAGGTATGCATGATTTCATTAATTCCTTCCGATACGGCCAAAGTCGTGTCTAAGGAGATTTTATATCTTAAGTCTTTAGGAAATTTTTTGCTTTCTTCTTCCACCACCTTTTTGATGTTGGCCGCCACATCCAAGGCATTGGATCCCGGCATTTGCTTGATGTTGATGGTCGTAGCCGGCTTGCCATTCATGCGCGCATCTACCGCATAGGTTTCGATGCCTAAATTCACCCGGGCCACATCTTTGAGTCGCACTTGTTGGTTACTGTTGTTGGATTTGAGCAAGATGTTTTCAAAATCGGCCTCGGTAATTAGGCGGTCTTTGAGGGTTACGTTGTAGGTGTATTCGTTGCCAAATTTGGCCGGTGGCGCACCCAGTTTCCCTCCAGGGGCAATGGCATTTTGCTCCCGAATGGCATTCATAATGTCGGTAATGGTGAGGTTATACTTGGCCAAAATATCGGGCTTGGTCCAAATGCGCATGGCATAATTGCTACCGCCAAATAACGATACTTCACCCACACCTTTGATACGCGCCAAGGCATCCACCAAATTGATGCTGGCATAATTGGACAAAAAGTTGTTGTCGTAGGTATTATTGGGCGAATACAAGGAAACCAGCAACAACGGCATGGCCAATGATTTTTTGGTGGTCACCCCGGTGTTTTTTACGTCAATCGGCAAGGTTGAGGTGGCTTGCAACACGCGATTTTGGGTAAGCATTGTGGCTTTGTCCAAATCGGTGCCCATGTCAAACGTAACCGACAACGACATGTTTCCGTCGCCCGAATTGGTCGATTGCATGTACAGCATGTTCTCGACACCATTTACTTTTTGTTCAATGGGCGTAGCCACGGCTTGCTCTACATTGAGGGCATTGGCACCGCGGTAATTGGTTTGAATCTGAATAACCGGAGGCGCAATTTCGGGATATTGCGATACCGGCGTAGAGGTAATGGCCAATCCGCCTATGATTACAATAAACAGCGACAATACAATCGCGACGATGGGCCGTCTAACAAAAAAATTATCCATACTTAGTTGGCTTGTGTTAATTTTTTCAAGGGCTCGGCTACATAAGGCACAGGCACTACGGGCATCCCGGGCTGCATAAATTGATTGCCGATAATGGCTACGCGATCACCCGAATGGAGGCCTTTGGTAATTACCCAATTTTCATCCACTTTCGAACCTACTTCTACAATTTTTACTTCCAGCACGTTTTTTTCGTTTAAGGTGTTTACCTGAAAAATCCCTTGCATTTCGGTTACTGCTTTTTGCGGCACTACCAAGGCATTCTTTTCGGTATGCGAGGCAAAGCGCACTTTGCAAAACTGGCCTGAACGCAAGGTTTTGTCTGGGTTAGGAAAACTCGCCTTTACCGTCATGGTTCCGGTAGTTGGATCAATGCGGTTGTCGGCGTAATCTAATTTTCCTTTGTAGGGATGCACTGTTCCGTCTGACAAGACCATTTCGATTTGGTCAAAGGCGTTTTTGTCACCTGCTTTTAGTGCTTTTACATGTTGCAAGTATTGGGTTTCACTCACGGTAAACTTGGCGCCTACCACATCCAGTTTAGACAAGGTGTTGAGTTTGGAGGTGGCGCTCATGCGGCTGATGTAATCGCCTACCTCTACTTTACTGATGCCAATGATGCCGTCCATTAGGGCAGTTATTTGGCAGTAACTTTTTTCTAATTGTTGATTTTTCAAACTTGCTGAAGCGCTGCTGTAGTTGGCTTTGGCAGCCTGAAAATTGGCGGTTGCTGCATCGAGTTCTCGTTTGCTCACGGCATTCATCTCGGCCAAAGGTTTGATGCGGTTGAGTTCTTCTTGGGCATTGGCCAAACGACTTTGCGCCATGGCAACTTGGCCCCGCACTTGCTCCACTTGCGTTTCATAAGGCAAGGGGTCTATGGTATACAAGAGTTGGCCTTTTTTTACAAATTGGCCGTCTTTAAAATGAATGCCGGTGAGTGTGCCGTCAACCCGGGAAACTAAATCCAAGTCAATATCACCCGAAGTTTGCGCGGCATATTCGGTATAGATGGGCACGTCTTTGGCTTCAACAGTCACAAAAGGGGCTTGCATAGCCACACTTTTTTCTGGAGCAGCTTCTTTTTTGCACGATATCCAAACAGACGAAAAAAGAATAAAGAGCAGCGATAATGCGGGATAAGCAGATGGTTTCATAAGCGAAATAGATTTGTCAAAATTTTAGCTAAAATAACAATTCTCTGCCAATGAAATTCAAAATTCCAAGCAGGCATCACTTAACTTAACTTTAGCGGCATGCGGTTGGGATAAAACCCCTATTTTTGTGCTTTATTTTTCTCACTTAAACTGTTTATAGCATGCAACTGTACAACACCTTAAGCGCAGAAGAAAGAGCCGAACTCATTGACCAAGCCGGTAAACAACGACTCACGTTGTCTTTCTATGCGTATGCCAAAATTCAAGATCCTAAACAATTTAGAGACGCTCTATTTCTTGCCTGGAATTCCCTCGACGCCCTAGGTAGAATTTACGTCGCTCATGAAGGAATCAACGCACAAATGAGCGTGCCAGCCGAACACATGGAAGCATTCCGGGAAACCTTAGAAGCCTATGATTTCATGCAAAACATCCGCTTAAATGTGGCGGTGGAGCACGACGACCATTCGTTTTTGAAACTCACCATCAAAGTGCGCGACAAAATTGTAGCCGACGGTTTACACGACGATACCTTTGATGTAACCAACATTGGTACACACTTAAAAGCCAACGAGTTCAACCAAATTCTAGCCGATCCCAACACCATCGTGGTCGATTTTAGAAACCACTACGAAAGCGAAATTGGCCATTTTAAAGGCGCCATCACACCCGATGTGGAAACCTTTCGCGAGAGTTTGCCCATTATCCGCGAACAACTCAAGTTGCACAAAGAAGACAAAAACTTGGTGATGTATTGCACAGGAGGCATTCGATGCGAAAAAGCTTCGGCCTATTTTAAGCACCTAGGCTTCAAAAACGTATTTCAACTCGAAGGGGGCATCATCAATTACGCCAAGCAAATTAAAGAAGAAGGCTTAGAAAGCAAATTCATCGGAAAGAATTTTGTGTTTGATCACCGTTTGGGCGAACGCATTACCGACGACATCGTGTCGCAATGTCACCAATGCGGAAAACCATGCGACAACCACACCAATTGCTTGAACGACGGCTGTCATTTGTTGTTTATTCAATGCGACGACTGCCAAGACGCCATGGAAAATTGCTGTTCCCAAGAATGTTTATCCATCACGCACCTGCCTTTGGCCGAACAAGTAAAAATTAGAAGCGGCAAACAAGTAGGAAACAAGGTATTTCGCAAAGGGAAATCAGAGAAATTAACCTTCAAGCATTCGGGAGTCTTGTCGGACATAAGTTTGGCAAAAGCACAAGAGACAACCGACATTAGACATAAAATAAACCTAAAACAGCGCGAGAAAAAACTGCTTCTGGGTAAAATAAGTCACTATTATGTGAAAGCACAAGTGGGCCTTTTTGAGCTAGAAAACGAGCAACTTCATACGGGTGATACTTTGCTTATAGTAGGGCCAACGACGGGGAATGAAAAACTAGTACTCACAAAAATGGCGGTAAACGGCCTCGAAAATACGGTGGCTAAAACGGGAGATAAGGTAACTTTCGAAGTGCCTTTTCGTTTGCGTTTATCGGACAAAGTGTATAAAATTCTACCTCAAGATTTGAATTAAAAATTGACCTTGAACGCCCGTCAGTCGCACCTTATTTCAGTAAATCGACTGCTCCCGATGGGGCAAAATATGCTGTTGAAACTTTAAAACTTAAATACTATCTTTACGAACGAATCGTTTTACACATAGAATTCGCTCCAGTAGCGATACCAGATATAGATTATGGCATGTACAAGTTGTTCAACCTCAACGGGTGGTGCACCCAAAGGGTGTAAAAATAATGGGACTTGCGGCACCGATAGCTGCAACAAATTGACGGTATTTGATTGGTTGGCCAACATGAGCCTGCCCAACGGCGAAGCACCATTTGATTGCGTAGAAGTACGGTTTAAAAATGGCCGCAAAGAATTTTACCGCAACACCGAAAAACTAAGTTTAAGCATTGGCGATATTGTAGCGACTGAGGCTTCTCCGGGCCATGACATTGGCATCGTTACGCTCACTGGCGAATTGGTGAAAATCCAAATGAAGAAAAAAGGAGTAGCCGTTACCAGTCCTGAAATAGCCAAAATATACCGCAAAGCATCCCAAAAAGACATCGACATTTGGTCGGCTTCCCGCGACAAAGAAGAAGCCATGAAAGTGCGTGCCCGCGAATTGGCCATTGCACAAAAACTCGAAATGAAAATTTCGGATATTGAATTTCAAGGCGACGGCTCGAAAGCGACTTTTTATTATACCGCCAATGACCGAGTTGATTTTCGTTTGCTGATTAAAGATTTTGCCAAAGATTTTAGCACGAGAATTGAGATGAAACAAGTAGGTTTTCGTCAGGAAGCTTCTCGTTTGGGAGGCATTGGATCTTGCGGACGCGAACTGTGTTGTTCTACGTGGCTCACCGATTTTAGAAGCGTAAACACCTCGGCAGCCCGTTACCAACAATTGTCATTAAATCCGCAAAAATTAGCGGGTCAATGTGGCAAATTGAAGTGCTGCTTGAACTACGAATTGGACACCTACTTGGATGCACTTCAAGGATTTCCCGATTTCGACACGAAATTGCAGACCGAAAAAGGAATGGCAATTTGCCAAAAACAAGATATTTTTAAAGGGCTGATGTGGTTTGCCTACACCGATAATTTTGCCAATTGGCATGTGTTAAAAATTGAACAGGTAAAAGAAATTTTGGCCGAAAACAAATTAAAAAACAAAGTTTCTTCGCTCGAAGATTATGCCTTAGAAGTGACAACCGAACCAGAAAAAGACTTCAACAACGCGATGGGTCAAGAGAGTCTCACCCGTTTTGATCAGCCGAAAAGAAAGAAAAAAAACAATAAAAATCGCAAACCCAACGGAGAAAACACCCCAGCCAATTCAAACAACAACAGGCCATCCAACGGGAATCGTCCACCGCGACCTAATCAACCCAAAATAACGCCCAATAACCGGAATGAGAATAAGCAATAGTATAGCGATTATTGCAGCTGCCTTGGTGTTGGTTTCCTGCGATAAAAACCGTGTTTTTGATGAATACAAAGACGTGGGCAGTGCTTGGCATCAGGACAGTTTGGTGCGGTTTGATTTGCCCGCCTTAGAAGCAACCAAAAAGTACAACATGTACCTCACGCTTCGAGACAATAACGACTATCCCTTCAATAATATTTTTTTGATCGTTAGCCTGGATCAACCCAACAAAGTTACCTTGGTAGACACCTTAGAATATGCGATGGCCAATCCCGACGGCAGCCTAATGGGCGACGGATTTACCGACGTGAAGGAAAGCAAATTGACCTACAAATCTCAGTTCAAAGCTCAAGCAGGGACCTATCAGGTGCGCATACAACAAGCAGTGCGCCAAACTGGAAAAATCCCTGGAGTGACTGAACTTCCCGGAATTACCGATGTAGGATTTAGAATTGAAAAAACAGAGTAAATTATGGCGTTCTCATTTAATTTAAACCAAGAACACGATTTGGCGTATTTCAAAAAACGCTTCTGGAAAGTATTTTTTTATTTTTTGGGTGGGTTAAGCTTGTTTTTTCTGTTTGCCTCTTGGGGCCTTTTTGGATCCATGCCTTCATTTGAAGATTTAGAGAATCCGGATTCCAATTTGGCCACCGAAATTATTGCGGCCGATGGAGCGACAATTGGTAAGTTTTACAACGAAAACCGCACGCCCAT
Organism: Flavobacterium sp.; assembly: GCA_026390995.1. Taxonomy (GTDB): domain Bacteria; phylum Bacteroidota; class Bacteroidia; order Flavobacteriales; family Flavobacteriaceae; genus Flavobacterium. The sequence continues at coordinate 13,442 of JAPLEX010000016.1, read as the reverse complement.
TAAGTATGCCGACTTACCCAAACATTTGGTAAACGCTTTAATTGCCACCGAAGACGAACGTTTTTTTGAGCATTCAGGAATAGACGGACGGGGAACATTGCGGGCCGTTTTGAGTGTGGGAACCAGTGGAGGAGCCAGTACGCTCACCCAGCAATTGGCCAAGTTGTTATTTCACGGCGAGGGCTCCCGATTTTTACCCTTACGCATTATCCAAAAAGCCAAGGAATGGATTATCGCCATTCGATTGGAGCGCCAATACACTAAAAACGAGATCATCGCCATGTATTTTAACAAGGCCGATTTTGTGAATACAGCCGTGGGAATTCGTTCGGCAGCCAAGGTCTATTTTGGCAAAGAACCCCGCGATTTAACCATACCCGAAAGCGCCATGTTGGTGGGAATGCTTAAAAACCCTTCTCTATTTAACCCAATTCGACGCATCGAAAAAGTAACAGCACGCCGCAATGTGGTGTTGGGACAAATGGTGAAAAACAATTTCTTACCCGAAAACCAAAAGGAAGTCCTTGAAAAAGAGCCCATCGTATTGCATTTTCAGCCCGAAAGCCACACCGACGGAATAGGCACTTATTTTCGAGAATATTTGCGTGATTTTATGAAAAACTGGGTGAAAGAAAATAAAAAATCAGACGGCACCGAATACGATATGTATAAAGACGGTTTGAAGATTTACACCACTATTGATTCGCGCATGCAAACCTATGCCGAAGAAGCAGTTCAGCAACATTTGCCCAATTTACAAGCCGAATTGGCTTCGCAACAAAAAGAAAACAAAAACGCGCCCTTTGTCAATATTTCGGAGGCCGAAACCAAAAAATTACTAGACAAAGCCATGCGCGGTTCAGAGCGTTGGCGAGAAATGAGTGCTTTGGATAAATCAGAAGAAGACATCATTCGTTCGTTTTCTAAAAAAACCAAAATGAAAGTGTTTACTTGGAAAGGCGAACGCGATACCGTAATGACTCCTCTGGATTCTATTCGCTATTACAAAAGCTTTTTGCAAACGGGCATGATGGCCATGGAGCCCAATACCGGACACATTAAAGTATGGGTGGGCGGAATCAATTACAAATATTTTCAGTACGACCACGTGGGACAAGGCGCCCGACAAGTGGGCTCAACCTTTAAGCCCTTTGTGTATGCCACAGCCATTGAGCAACTGAATATGTCGCCTTGCGATTCGATCATAGACAGTCCGTTTATGATTCACAAAGGCCGTCACAATGTAACCGAAGATTGGGAACCGCACAATTCGGATAATGAATACCGCGGCATGGTGACCTTGAAAAAAGCCTTGGCCATGTCGATCAATACCGTATCGGCCAAATTAATTGACAAAGTTGGGCCAGAAGCGGTCGTAGAATTAACCCATAAATTGGGCGTAAAATCAGACATACCTGCACAACCAGCCATTGCGCTTGGCGCAGTAGAAATCACGGTGCAAGATATGGTGGCCGCCTACAGCACTTTTGCCAACGAAGGCGTATACATCAAACCTCAATTCATTACTCGCATAGAAGACAAAAATGGCGTGGTCATCTACGAACCCAGCACCGAATCGCATGACGTGCTCAACAAAGACATTGCCTTTGCGGTAATCAAATTATTGGAAGGCGTGACCGAAGGCGGATCGGGAGCCCGTTTGCGTACCCAAGGTGGAGGGCACGGCTACAACCGCGTAACCGGATATCCGTATGTATTTACGAATCCGATTGCCGGAAAAACAGGAACCACACAAAATCAATCGGATGGTTGGTTTATGGGTATGGTTCCCAATTTGGCTGCGGGTGTTTGGGTAGGTTGTGAAGACCGATCGGCCCGATTTAAAGGAATTACCTACGGGCAAGGCGCCACCGCTGCCCTACCTATTTGGGCAATATTTATGAAAAAATGTTATGCCGACGAAACCTTAACGGTATCCAAAACTGATTTTGAACGTCCGGCTAATTTGTCTATAAAAGTTGATTGTTGGGCACCACCTGTGCAAGATACCGTTGCCGCCGACCAAGACACCCAAGAAATAGGATTATAATACGGTTTTCATATGATTAATAAAAAAGTAGCCACAGTTCAAGAAGCGCTGCAAGGCGTTGAAAGCGGCATGACCTTACTCCTAGGCGGATTTGGCTTATGTGGCATTCCAGAAAACAGCATTGCAGAATTGGTGGCCAAACAAGTGAACACCCTTACTTGCGTGTCCAACAATGCCGGAGTGGATGATTTTGGCTTAGGCTTGTTGTTGCAGCACAAACAAATCAAAAAAATGATTTCGTCGTATGTGGGCGAAAACGCCGAATTTGAGCGACAAATGTTGTCGGGAGAACTCGAAGTAGAACTAATCCCTCAAGGTACTTTGGCCGAACGCTGCCGCGCAGCCCAAGCAGGCATTCCTGCCTTTTTTACCCCAGCGGGTTACGGGACCGAAGTGGCCGAAGGCAAAGAAACACGCGAATTTAACGGAAAAATGCACGTGATGGAACACGCGTTCAAAGCTGATTTTGCTATTGTAAAAGCCTGGAAAGGCGATACCGCAGGGAATTTAATTTTTAAAGGTACTGCCCGTAATTTTAATCCGAGCATGTGTGGCGCAGCCAAAATTACAGTAGCCGAAGTAGAAGAATTGGTTGAAGCGGGCGAATTAGACCCCAATCAGATCCATATTCCAGGCATATTGGTGCAGCGCATTTTTCAAGGTAAAACTTTTGAAAAACGAATTGAGCAACGAACCGTTAGAGTCCTAAAATAAGGGAAACCAAACTTCCAAATAAGATATATATGCTTGGTAAAGAAGAAATAGCAAAACGAATTGCCCAAGAAGTGCAAGATGGCTATTATGTAAATTTAGGCATTGGAATTCCCACCTTAGTGGCCAATTATGTACGCACCGATATTGAGGTAGAGTTTCAAAGCGAAAACGGAGTATTGGGCATGGGTCCATTTCCGTTTGAGGGCGAAGAAGACGCCGATGTAATCAATGCCGGAAAACAAACCATTACCACCTTGCCGGGCGCTTCTTTTTTTGATTCGGCTACCAGTTTTGGCATGATTCGCGGACAACATGTCGATTTGACCATTTTGGGGGCCATGGAAGTGTCTGAAAATGGTGACATAGCCAATTGGAAAATACCAGGTAAAATGGTGAAAGGCATGGGAGGCGCCATGGATTTAGTGGCCTCGGCAGAAAATATAATTGTCGCCATGATGCACGTGAACAAAGCGGGCGAATCCAAAATTCTTAAACAATGCAGTTTACCGCTTACCGGAGTAGGTTGCGTTAAAAAAGTAGTGACCGAATTGGCCGTATTGGAAGTAACGCCCAACGGATTTAAGCTCCTTGAGCGCGCACCTGGCGTGACCGTAGAGCAAATTATTGCTGCTACAGAAGCCGATTTGATTATAGAGGGAGTTATTCCTGAAATGAAATTGTAGTACGTTGCTATAGCTCTCCTTTCTCGGCCAATTTGCGTTCCAGTTCGGCTTGAAATTCTTCCATAACAGGTTTTACAGTGCTTTCGGGCAAGTCGGCGATGCGAATGTACATTAATCCATCAATCGCGTTGTTAAACAACGGATCTACATTAAAGGCGACCACTCTTGCATTTTGTTTGATGTATTTTTTAATCAACACCGGCATACGAAGTGCTCCCGGTTCGATTTCGTCAATAATTTTATCAAACTTATTTAAATCGGCTTCGGCTTCGTCAAAAATAAAATCTTTATCGGCGTCTTTGAGTTTTACTTTAAATTCCTTTTTTGCGTGGATGTATTGTGCCACATAGGGATCGTAATAATGCGATTTCATAAACTCGATCATTAACGATTTAGAAAAATCGGTAAACTGGTTGCTGATGCTCACACCGCCAAGCAAGAATTTGTGCTCCGGATAGCGCAAGGTGGTGTGCACGATGCCTTTCCACAACAGGAAAAGCGGCATGGGTTTTTGTTGGTATTCTTTGATGATGAAGGCGCGCCCCATTTCGATTGATTTGCTCATCATATCATACAATTCGGGCTCAAAACGAAACAATTCATGCAAATAAAATCCTTTAATGCCATGTTTGCTAAAGATCTCGGCTCCTAATCCCATGCGGTAGGCGCCAGCAATTCTTTGGGCTTCATCATCCCACAAAAACATGTGGTGATAGTAGTGATCAAAATCGTCTAAATCGGTAGATTCGTTAGTGCCTTCGCCAATTTCTCGGAAAGTAATTTCCCGTAAACGGCCTATTTCGTGCATGATGTTTGGAATACTTTTGGCGGTTGTAAAAAACACTTCAAAGTTTTTACTGTGTGTGAGGCGGCTGTTGCCTTCTTTGCGCAATGCCTCCACCTCCAGGATCATTTGTTCATTATTGGCCGGCGTGGCAATTGTTTTGGGGCTTTTAGGCGGCATCAATTGATTTAAATTGGACGCCGAAAGAAAGCTGTTGTCTTTTTCGAACGAATTGGCCAACATATAGGTTTTCTTGCGCAAAAATTCAGAATAATCCTCTATTGTAGTGTGTTCGTTTTGTTCGCTTACCGAAATGGGTTTTCCGATGCGCACTTTAATAATTCGGTCTTTTTGGGTGAGTAATTCTGAAGGTAGTTTTGCGGTGCGCAAGGTTCCGCTAATTTTGGAAAGCAAATAGAACATCCAGCTGTTTTTGGCGTGAAAATAGATAGGAATAACAGGCACCTGTGCTTTGCGAATCACCTTGATCGCACCTTCTTCCCAATGTTTGTCTACTACTAATTTTCCCGCCTTGTAGGTGGAAACTTCCCCTGCTGGAAACATCCCTAAAGGTTTGCCGTCACTCAAATGGCGCAAGGTTTCTTTGATGCCAATCACGCTTGACTTTGCTCCTTTATGATTTTCGAAGGGATTTACCGGCATGATGTACTTTTTGAGCGGATCAATGCGGTGCAATAAAAAGTTGGCGATGATCTTAAAATTAGGCTCGTGCTCCAACATTAATTTCAAAAGCAAAATCCCATCGATTCCGCCCAATGGATGATTGGAAATGGTAATGTAGGCGCCGTCTTTGGGCAATCGTTTCAAATCTGCTTCTGGAATTTCAAACTTAATCTGAAACTCATCCAAGACTGAATTCAAGAATTCTAAGTCTTTGAGGTGTTTGTTTCGGTCGTATATTTTGTTTAAGGATGAAATCTTTAACACTTTCATGAGAAGCCATCCGGAGAAGGTACCTAATGGGCCATATTTGTCCGTGTTTATTGCTTTGGCAACTTCTTTAGCACTTACTAACCCCATGAATATTTGTTTTTTTGAAGTGAAACAAAGATAACAAAAAACTCCAATTTTATTTTTTTTTCTAAAGCAAGCCATCACTTTTTTACTACTTTTGAAAGGCTTAAACTAATTTTACGGGATGAAGATTATTTCTTACAATGTGAACGGCATTCGTGCAGCTATTTCTAAAGGATTTTTAGATTGGTTGCAACAGGCCAACCCCGATGTAATCTGCTTGCAAGAAATAAAAGCCACACCCGATCAAATTCCAACTTTAGATATAGAATTGGCCGGTTATCCTTACCATTATTGGTTTCCAGCCGAAAAAAAGGGATACAGCGGCGTAGCCATTTTGTCTAAAACAAAACCCAAAAAGGTGGTTTTTGGCACGGGAATTTCGCACATGGATTTTGAAGGACGAAACCTCCGCGTAGATTTTGACGACATTTCGGTAATGAGTTTGTATCTGCCTTCGGGTACCAACAGCGACCGTTTGGGGCATAAGTTTATGTACATGGATGATTTTAAGCAGTATATTGACACCCTCAAACAAGAAATCCCCAATTTGATTATTTGTGGCGATTACAACATCTGCCACGAAGCCATTGATATTCATGATCCGGTGCGCAACAAAACTGTTTCTGGTTTCTTGCCCGAAGAACGCGCCTGGTTGGATGCGTTTTTAAAAAATGGATTTGTAGACAGTTTTAGAGCCCTAAACAAAGAACCGCATAACTACACCTGGTGGAGTTACCGAGCTGGCGCTAGAGCAACGAATAAGGGTTGGCGCATTGATTATTGCTTGGTGAGTGCACCCTTGAAAGACCGTATAAAAAGAGCCTTCATTTTAGCTGAAGCAAAACATTCTGACCATTGTCCAACGGCAGTAGAAATTGAATAAACCCTAAATTGTAACATATGAAACGTAAAATCTCCTTAGCCTTCTTAGTATTAGCGGTAACTAGCTCTTGTGTGTCCAAAAAATTGTACACCGATTTAGAGAATAAATTTGCCGATTTAAAGAAAGAAAACCGCCAGTTGCAAGATGACAACGAAGCGTGTACCAAAGCCAAAAACCAATTGGATTTAGATTTGGCTGCTTTAAAAACGGAACACGACAAAATAAAATCAGAACGCGATAAGTACTTGGCTGATTTTACCGCCACCGATAAAAGTTTAAAAACCCTACAAGCTTCGTATGCCGCTTTAGAAAAAAACAGCGACGAAGCCCTACAAAGTAACATGGCCAAAAACCGTGAATTGTTGGCCCAGTTGGAAGCCAAAGGAAAAGCCTTGGCGGCCGAACAAGAGCGCTTAGACAAATTGAAAAACGACTTGCAAGAAAGCTCCAAGCGATTGGCTGAATTGGAAGGCATGATGGCTACCAAAGACGCCGCCATGAAAAAACTAAAAGAAACATTGTCTAAAGCCTTGCGTGGATTTGAAGGAAAAGGGCTTACCGTGCAAGAGAAAAATGGCAAAGTATATGTTTCTATGGAAAACAAATTGCTATTTGGTTCAGGAAGCTGGGCGGTAGGAGTAGAGGGAAAAAAAGCAGTGGTAGAGGTGGGAAAAGTATTGGCTGCAAACCCTGATATTTCAGTTTTAATTGAGGGGCATACCGATAACGATGCCTATGCGGGTTCTGGAGCGATTACCGATAACTGGGATTTGTCAACCAAAAGAGCCACCGCCATTGTATCTATTTTGTCTGAGAATAAAGGAATTAATTGCCTGAATCTCACGGCTGCCGGCCGAAGCGAATATGCGCCATTAGTGGCCAACGATAGCCCAGAAAACAAAGCCAAAAATCGCCGAATCGAAATTATTTTAACGCCAAAATTGGATGAGATTTCCAAAATGTTAAACGAGTTGTAGCGATTAATTTACAAGAATAAAGAAAGGGTAAGACGCAAATCTTACCCTTTTTTGGTATAAAAAAAGGAGCTGTATTTACAGCTCCTTTTGTATTTTATAATCGAATGATTAGAAGTTATAGGTTGCAGACAAGGAGAATGTACGTCCGTATTTGGTAGACCAAACTAAGTCATCTTTGTCCGGATTGTAATAATTATTTGCATTAAACAATATTTTCTCGAAATCGGAGTCTAAGATGGTGTTGTAGTTTTGGCTGTTGCGCACGCGCGTATCATTGTTGCGGTAGAAAATCTGATCTTGCGCCAATAAGTTTTGCACGTTCAATTTCACTTCAAATTTGTTGTCCATAAAGCTTTTGGCAATTTGTAGATCCATTAAGGTTCTTGATTTTTCCCAAAGGGTAGGCTCGCCAGAATCCCCTTGTGGCACACCCACTATCGCAATACGATTCCCCACACGGTTCAACGAAGTAGAAGCACTCCAACCGTTATTCATGTATTGTAAACCGGCATTCAACACATAAGGCGATTGGCCTTGCATCGGGCGGAATTTTTGCGCATCGCTAAGTCCTGGCTCATTTGCTACTTGTACTTCTGAGTATATTAAGGCTACGTTAGAAAACAAGGTAAAGTTGTCTAGCGACGAACCGGCTTCTCTGCCCATTAGGCTGCTAAGCAAGGTTCTAAACTCGATTTCAAATCCGGAGTTTTTGGCCGAAGGCGCATTCCTGTAGAATACTTCTCTTGGATTGTTAGGAGATGCTTTAATCTCGATGGGGTTTTCAAATTGTTTGGTAAACACACTAAACGAGAACAATTGGCCTTTGCCCGGATATACTTCATAACGGAGGTCAAAGTTTTTTATCGTAGCAATTTTCAAGTCTATACTACCTTGGGTGTTGAATTGGGTTTGGAAATCGTAGAATTTAAACGGAGCCAATTCTCTAAACTCCGGACGGTTCAAGGTTTTAGAGTAGCTGATTCGGAAGTTTTTCTTGGCATTAATCGCATAAATCACGTTTAAGGACGGCAATATATCTTGTTGTGTATTGTTTAGGTTTATCGGCCCGCCATCATTTCTAGTGGTTAAGGTTTGCGTATAGTTTTCTACTCGCACGCCCCATACCAAACGCCATTTATTGAAGATGTTGTCCACCATAACATAGCCCGCATTCAATTTAGATGAAGCCTCATATTTGTCTTTTGGAGAAGTTACATTAAGCATACTTAATCCGTTTTCCCCATTCCCTAAGACTCCCATGTTTGCAGGACTGAAGATCTCACTGTCTGGCAATGACAACAATTGTCCGGTACCGTTAGGATCAAAATTGTTCATCGTTACATAACCCAAGAATTTGGCGTCAAAGCTTCTGTTTCTATTTTGCATCGAAAATCCTGTTTTAATTTCGGCACTTACGTTGTCGGTAAAGGTAAATTTTTTAGAAATATCCGTTTTGGCAAACGTAATTGTCTCGTCATTTTGCGAATAGAAAATATTACCAGCTGACTGGGAATTTACTGCTTGGCTTATTTGCGCAACATAATTAGGGGTATAATATAGCAAGTAAGAGTTTCTTCGAAGATTTGGAATTGATCTAGAAACTTTACTGATCGACCCATTCCAGTTGATTTTTATTTTGCTTTTGGAGAAATAATGATCGCCGTTTAATTGGCTAGACATTATTTTATTGCTGGTAAACCAACGAGCATTATTGATAAAATTAAAGAAAGTAGAAGGGTCAAGAGGATCTCCTTCATCTAAACCGGATTGACCGGTACGAATAATTACTTTGTCTTCAGAGTTGACGCTGTAAAGGTTCTTGAGACTAATTGAGTTGTTGTTGTTTATTTTGAATGAAAAATTTGCCAAGGCACCAGCCAAAACTTGTTCGCTGTAATTTTTGTCTAGAAAATCTTCGGTTATAGTGTTGGCCTGACCTACAACAGTTTCTTTGTAATTTCTACGAATAGTCTCTTGAAACAAATTGGTTTTGTTATAGGTCAAGGAAACCAAGGCGCCCAATGATTTCTCCCCAATAGAAAATTGTCTTCCCAAAGTGTATTGCAAGCTCATATTCGGCGTAAAGGTTTTGTCAAACAAATTCCAATCGCCTTGGGTAGCGGTTGCATAAGCGCTTGCCCAAGCTACGTTGTTGGGATCATTTGGGTTATTGGCCGCTAAGTTTGATGGAATTGGGAACAAATCTCTAGATCCATCGTCCATGCCTAAATCGTCCAATTTTCCGCCCACATACGACACTTGTTTTTGTCCGGTAGTCACGGTGTTGTACCCGGTTCCGATGCTAAAGGCTTGGAAGTTTTTGTCTGGTACACTTTTGGTGGTAATCTGCACAACTCCTCCAGCAAATTCTCCAGGTAAATCGGGAGTAGCCGTTTTGCTGATGATCAAATTATCGATCATATTTGACGGGAAAATGTCAAAGGAGAACGCTTTTCTGTCTGGCTCCGAGCTCGGAAGAGGAGAACCGTTAATGAAAGCCGTGTTGTAACGGTCATTCAATCCGCGGATGATCACAAATTTATTGTCTTGGATACTGGCACCCGAAATACGTTTGATCACGTCAGAGGTGCTTTTATCTGGTGTTCTTTTGATGGTTTCGGCAGAAATACCATCAGACACACTGATGCTGTTTTTTTGTGCAATCAATAAGGATTTTACTGATTCTGTTTTGGCTTTGGTACGGGTAATTACTACTTCGTTCAGCATATTTTTTTGCTCGCCCAAAGAAGGACTCAAGTCGGTAATTTCTTTTTCTTTGATAATTACTTCAGAAATGAGTTTTGACGCATAGCCCATCGACGAAAATTCTACTTCGTAGGTTCCTGCAGGAATAGAACGAAAAATGTAATTTCCATCCATGTCGGTGGATAGCGCATATTTGGTGTTTTTCACGACTACATTAATCCCAGGAACGGGTTTGCCGTTTGATTCGTCTAAAACAGTTCCTTTTAAGCCACCGTTTGTTTGACTAAGCAAAATAGGGCTTACCAGTAAAAAAATCCATTGTAAAAGTGTTTTCATTTTATATTCCTTAAGGGTTGAAAATTCCTTGCAAAATTACCTTCATAGGCGGCTACCTATATTATCAATATGTAAAGAAACTGTTACTAAATAACATAAAAAAAGGCGCCCTAAGGCGCCTTTAATTTTTTGGAAAGGGTTGATTATTGTTTGATCATCTTTTTCACTACAACATCATTTGTAGCTTCGTTGGTGATTTTCACAATGTAAAGTCCTTTTTTCAATTCAGATACTGATTCAGAAACAGTGTTTTCTCCTTCGGCTAAATTGATTTGTTTGCTAAGCAACAAGTTCCCTTCAAAAGTATATACCTGCATTTGAGCAGCTGTCGCTTTAGAAGACTGCATTTCTAGCGTAAAGGCATCCACCACAGGGTTAGGATACACTTCAGACACGTTAGAAATTTTAGCAGTGGTATCGTTGTTACCAGTAAAACAAGCAACATTAGTTAAAGAGATGTATTTATCAGCACCAGCCACGCCACAGTTAGAAATAGCTTTCACACGTAATAAAGTACTTGGTACAGTTACTGCAGCAAAAGAAACAACTACTGTGTTTGTTCCTTGACCACTCACGATTACCGCACCATTGGCCACAGTCCAAGTGTACGAAGATGCACCTACCATATCAGCTACCGAGAAAGTCACGTTAGCACAAGTAGTAAAGGTAGTTCCACCGTTTACTGCAGGGATAGTTGGAGAGGCAGGGTTTAAGGTTAATACTTTATAAGTAGCGCTTAATCCAACACCGTTTTTACTGTAGATCTTAATCGTTTTATCAGCTAATGTTGAGAAGTTTGCAGGCAAAGCAACTGAGAAAGTCAAGTCGCTAGTTTCTAATACATCTGATGCATTTGAAGAATTGCTTGCAGAAGTAACAATACTACCTACCGGAGCAATAATTTGGTAAGCGTTGGCATACAAAGCAGGAGTCATGGTATAGCTGTAGCTACTTCCACCACAAATTGCACCAATTTGACCTGTTACTGTTACAAGCGTTGAAGGCAACACACGTGTTAATGCAAGTGTTTTCGCTACCGATGAACCTACACCATTTACACCATAAACGGTGATTGGCAAAGCAACACCCGCATTTCCGGCAGGAACGTCAGCAAAATTTACTTGGATGATGCGGTCATTAGCACCACCACCTACTTGGTTTACACCAGCTGGTAATGTCCAACTGTAAGATGACGCAGTTGTTACTGCAGATGCAGTAAGTGTTAAAGTAGTTGAAGTACCTATGTACAATGAACTTGCTGTAATCGCTGTGGTTGGCGTAGCCGATGCAGGATCAGTCAAGTATAAGGTGGTTGGAGCTGTAGGCACTGTTCTAGTTAAAGCAAGTGTTTTCAAAGCTGAAGTACCCACACCGTTTGCGGCTGCAATACTAATGTTTAAGGCAACACCTGAATTTCCGGCAGGAACGTCAGCAAAGTTTACTTGGATAATTCTATCGTTAGCACCACCACCTACTTGGTTTACACCGGCAGGCAAGGTCCATACATAATTTGCAGCAGTAGTTACAGCAGTAGCAGTTAATGTTAATGGTGTTGAAGTTCCAATAAACATACTTGCGTTTGTGATTGCTGTAGTTGGCGTAGCAGAAGCAGGGTTAGTCATAGAAAGCACTAGTGGTGCAGTTGGCAACGCTCTAGTTAACGACAAGGTTTTAGCAGTTGTAGAAGTACCTACACCATTCACTGAACTTACGCCAATTACAACAGCAGTAATCTCGGCAGCGTTCAAACCAGCAAAGTTTACTTGGATAATGCTTGAATTTCCACCGCTAACTTGGTTTACACCTGCAGGCAAGTTCCAAGCATATCCAGTAGCTGTAGTTACATTTCCAGCAGTAAGCGTTAAAGCTGTTGTAGTTCCTACATAAGCACTAATGTTAGTTATACCTGTAGTAGTTACACCATTAGTCAATGTTAAAAGAACTGGTGCAGTAGGCAAGGCTTTAGTTAAAGACAATGTTTTAGCAGCACTAGAACAACCGTTATCATTTACCGAACGAACAGATAAATTACCAATTGTACCAGCTCCAGGAGCCACGTTCAAGAAATTTACCACAATTGAGGTAGTTCCTTGACCAGAAATAATGTTAACTCCTGCAGGAACAGACCAAGTGTAGGATACAGCACCGGCTACATCAGTAGTAGCATAAGTTGCTGTAGTAGCAGTTCCTACCAAAACACCTTGAGCAGCAGTTCCGATGATTAAACTAGGAGTTGTAGGCAATGCATTTACATTCACTACAATAGCAGTACGTAAACTTTCAATTCCATTACGAACTTGAGATACATAATAGGTTTTTGTACCCACTACAGTGGTAGCCGGAGTTGGAGCAGTAGTCGAAGCAGTTCCGCCTGTAGCGACAGTGTACCATTTTAATGAAGTACCACCCAATAAAGTAGCAGTCAATGGAGAAGCCACTTGTGTGTAGCACAAGTTAACAGGTGAAGCAACTTCTGGAGCAACCAAAGCAGTTGCAGCACCAAGAGCAGTTTCGCTAAAGTTAGCCGAGTTCAACAAGATAGAACCAGCAGCTGGACGATAATCTAACCCAGTATAAATTGTAGCTGAAGTACTGTTGTAAGGATTTACTAACAATCCAGCGTTTGTAGTGGCAGTAGTATTGTTACTGGCCGCATACCAAGTAGCGATGTTAAAAGAAGCATTGTTACCAGAAGTATTTACTTGGTAAACTTTTGCTGTATTTATTGTGCCTGCAATTACGTTGTCTCTAAATTGTAAAGTTCCGTTTAAGGCGTTAGTTTCAGTAGTTAAACCATCTACGTGAACACCTTCGTTGTAATCCATAAAGACAGAGTTGTAAATTTTCAACTGTGAATTTCTACGGATACGAGCTCCTCGTTTGTAACCAGAAGCCAAAGTTCCACCATTAGGTAAACCTAAACGGAAGTTTGGTCCTACCATAGTCATGTTGGTGAAAATTGCAGCAGTATAAGGAGAAACTGAAGTACTTGATGCATTGTTGTCTGATTCAAAACCTTCAGAAGTAGAAACAGCAGGCGCATCAGAAACTTGTGGGTCTCTTACAGATAAACCAAATTGTACGTTTCCGTTGTATCCGTTATCGGTGTCAAAATCGTCATCTAAGTTTCTGAAAGAAACCAAGTGTTTACAGTTTACAGATCCACCAAACCACTCAAAAGCGTCGTCATTAGAATGAGATACTTGAACGTAGTCAATTGTAGTTCCAGAACCAACACCACCCATGGTTAAACCATTGATTTCTGTATTCA
>JAPLEX010000036.1:10366-20598 GCA_026390995.1 Flavobacterium sp. | reverse complement strand
AATACTGAAAATATAAAAAATGATTGAATATGTAAGTATGTATATTGAAGAAGTTGGTTTTTCGTCTTCAAGTAAGCCTGTATAATGTTTGCCTGTTAAGAAAGCCATTAAAACCATGCCCAATGTCAAATGAATAACATAATGGGATAGTGTCATTTGTCCCGTTTTTTGTAAAGCTAAAATAAATTTATTGTTTGGAAATTTATCTCCGATAACCATGCAAATGGGAATTACCATAAATGCAAAAGCTATTGTCACCAATACGAAAGGTAAATAAGGCGGAAAATATTCAGCCATAATGTAATCGCTCCAAAATGGATTGAAAAAATGTTGCCGAACCATTAAACGCAATGCTTGAATGGTTATAAAAACCACAAGTCCAATTAGGAAAATATTTCGTTTGATAAGTTTGTCTTGCCAATTTAATCTTCCAAGCCACATTCCAATAAGAAAGTAGGAAATCCAAGGAAATATTGAATTCCAACCATTATAAAAGGTGTTTCTCAAAAATCCAATTGATGTCCAAAAATCTTTGTATTTAAAAGTGCTGAAATCCCAACTTGTGTCAATTGGAATAACAAAAAGTAAGAAATGAAAAATAATGATTGCTAATAAAGCACCCAGTAAATAATAACGTTTCGGGACGAAAAGCAGAAAAGCCGCCAAGTGCATATAACCACCATAAAAATGTAAAATGTCACCCGACCACCAATTGTAAAGTAATAATCCCATTGCAAATAAAAACCAAGAACGTTTTAGAATTTTTGATTTTAAAGTTGCCTTTTCTTCTTTGCTGTAATTGTTTCTGTTTGTCATTAATGAAACGCCCATTCCAGCACAAATAATAAAGATCGCAGTCGAATTACCAGTAAAAATGTTAAGAAAGTGTCCAACGTTGTCTGTTGGCGACATAATAGAGCCAAAGCTAAAATTAAAATTGACTATAAACATTCCAAATATAGCATATGCTCTTGCTAAGTCAAATCCGATTATTCGTTGTCGCATATTTAGTAGTTTATTGTCGTTGAGTCTTTCTTGTGAGCCTTGCAGGTAACTAGTTTATATGCGCTATTAAATTTCTAGTATGCACCCAATCTAGGGTGGCTATACGAAGTTTTGTTTCTATATATTGTAGACGTAAACGTATAAAAATATTGCTTACAACTCGTCAAAAGGGCTTTTTATTTGTTGGATGCTTTTGGTGCTCACATGAGTATAAATTTCAGTTGTCTTGCTGCTAGAATGCCCAAGAAGTTCTTGAATGTATCGCAAATCGGTGCCACTTTCAAGCAAATGAGTTGCATAACTGTGCCGCAACCAATGCAAGGTCACGGCTTTTGAAATGCCGGCTTTTGCAATAGCTTGTTTTAAAATTAGCTGTAAACTTCGCGCATCATAGGGTTCGCCTTGTTTTTGCCCTTCAAACAAATAGGTTTTAGGTTTATAAAGTTGGTAATATTCGCGTAGCATCGCCAAAATTTTTAAACTCAACGGCACTATGCGATCTTTTTTTCCTTTTGCGTTTTTAATTAAAATAATATTTCGTTTCGAATCAATGTGTTGGGCTTGTAGGGAGAGCAATTCGCCACATCGCAATCCGCAAGAGTAAATTAAACTCAACATGGTTCTGTGTTTTAGGTTTGAATAGCTTTTACCTCTTCCTTGCTCAACACATTGGGCAATACCTTTTCTCGTTTAGGCCGATGAATTTTGTCAATTTCAATCTTGGTTTCTTTAACAATTTTAAAATACAGTTTTACGGCATTGACAATCTGATTTTGATAGGAAGAAGATAAATTATGCTTGAGTATGTAATCATTGTTATAAGCTATAACATCAGTATTCGTAATCTCGTTTACCGCTTTAGCATTACAAAAAGTTAAAAACGATTTCAAAGCTTCGCTGTAAGCTGAAATGGTGTTGGGGCTATACCTTTTGGATAATAGATACCGTTTAAACGTAATGATACTTTCGACACCCTCAGAATTAGGAACTACAGTATGCGCAAGTGGAAGTTGAAATTGCATACGATTGGCTTCAGTATCGGGTAAATGCCAGTACTTTTGTGTAGCACTCCAGCGCGCGTCCTTGTATGTTTTTATTTGAGCAATTAGTACTGCATTTTTTTCAAAATAAACAGCAATACGTGTAGATTCTTTGTAGAAAATAATTTTGGCTTTCCAGTTCATGTTTTTGGGCTTATAGAATGTGAAAATAAAAAAAAATCCCCAATTGCTTGAGGATTTTGATTTAATATAGAAATAGAAATTATTTTCTAGCCATCACTTTTTCTGCTTTTTCAACAATAGCGGCGCTGTTCAAGCCGTATTTTTCCATCAATTGTGCGGGAGTACCGCTTTCGCCAAAACTGTCGTTTACGGCTACAAATTCTTGAGGTACTAAGTGGTTTTGTACCAAGCAGCTTGAAACGCTTTCGCCCAAACCACCTAGGATGTTGTGCTCTTCGGCAGTTACAATACAACCTGTTTTTTGCACCGATTTCAAAATGGCTGCTGCGTCGAGCGGTTTGATGGTGTGAATGTTAATCACTTCAGCTGAAATGCCTTTTTCGGCCAAGGCTTCGGCAGCGACTAAGGCTTCCCAAACCAAGTGTCCGGTGGCCACAATCGTCACGTCGGTTCCTTCTTGCAACACGATGGCTTTTCCAATTACGAAAGCTTCGTCGGCCGGCATAAAGTTGGGCACTACCGGGCGGCCAAAACGCAAATACACAGGACCATGGTGATCGGCAATGGCCAGTGTAGCCGCTTTGGTTTGGTTGTAATCGCAAGTGTTGATTACGGTCATGCCAGGTAACATTTTCATGAGGCCAATGTCTTCCAATATTTGGTGCGTTGCGCCATCTTCCCCAAGGGTTAAACCGGCGTGCGAGGCGCAAATTTTTACGTTTTTATCAGCATAGGCCACCGATTGACGAATCTGATCGTATACTCTTCCAGTAGAAAAGTTGGCAAAAGTTCCGGTAAAGGGAATTTTCCCGCCTATGGTCAATCCGGCTGCAATGCCTATCATGTTGGCCTCGGCAATGCCTATTTGAAAGAAACGCTCCGGGTGATTCTTTTTGAAGTCGTCAAATTTTAAGGAGCCAATCAAATCGGCGCAAAGGGCTACTACTTGTTCGTTTGTTTGACCCAATTCGGTCATTCCAGCTCCAAATCCGGAACGGGTATCTTTACTTCCTGTGTTGGTATATTTTTTCATGTGTGTGTCGTGCTGAGTGATTAATAGTCGCCTAAAGTGGCTGGATTTTGTGCCAAGGCCGCTTCGAGTTGCGCGTCATTGGGTGCTTTTCCGTGCCAAGCGTGGGTGTGCATCATATAATCTACGCCGTTCCCCATTTCGGTGTGCAACAAGACACAAACGGGTTTACCATTGCCCAACAAACTTTTGGCTGTCTGCATTCCAGCAAGAATAGCGTCGATGTCGTTTCCTTGTTTGATTTCGAGCACCTGCCAATCAAAGGCTTCAAATTTGGCTTTTAGACTTCCCATGCACAATACTTCGTCGGTGGTGCCGTCAATTTGTTTCCCGTTTAAATCGATGGTGGCAATCAAGTTGTCTACTTTTTTGGCTGAGGCATACATGATGGCTTCCCAGTTTTGTCCTTCTTGCAATTCGCCATCACCCAACAAACAATAGATGGTGTGTGCGTCTTTGTTTAATTTTTTGGCTTGGGCAGCGCCAATGGCTACTGATAATCCTTGTCCCAAAGACCCAGAAGCCATGCGAATTCCGGGTAAACCGTCGTGCGTGGTGGGGTGTCCTTGCAAACGCGTGTTGATTTTTCGAAAGGTTGCCAATTCGGCTACAGGAAAATACCCGCTGCGGGCCAATACGCTGTAAAAAACAGGGGAGATGTGTCCGTTGGACAAGAAAAAAACATCTTCGCCAATGCCGTCCATACTGAAGCCGGGTTTGCGGACTAAGATGTTTTGGTAGAGTGAAACTAAAAATTCGGCACAGCCTAAAGAACCTCCGGGATGTCCCGAATTGACGGCGTGCACCATGCGCAAAATGTCTCGGCGCACTTGGGTGGTAAAATCGTTGAGTTGTGTGGTGTTTGGCATTGTTTAGTGTTGTAATGTTAGACGGGTCAAAGATACTTATACTTTTGGTTGTTGAATTTGGCCTTTTTTCAAAAGTTATTAAAAGTTATAAAAAAACGCTCCGAAAAGCGTTTGGTTTTTATCCGATGAGTTTGGCAATGCTAAAGGCAGCTGCTGCGGCAATCACGCCCACCGCGGTAACCTTGAAGGCACCCCAAATGGGTGGCTGTCCAGTTACTTTGCTTTTGAAGTAGCCAAAAACAAACAGACTCAAAATGGTAATGATGGACGACAAAATCAATCCTTCAAAAGGCGTTTCGGTAAAAAAGTAGGCGGTGAGCGGCAGTAAGCCACCAATAAAATACGAAACACCAATGGTCAAAGCGCTATTTCGCGCTCTTTTGGGATGAGGTTCTTCTAGACCTAATTCAAATTTCATCATAAAATCGACCCATTTTTTCTTGTCTTTGGCGAGTTGGTTGGCTAGTAAGGTTTGTCCGTCTTCATCGATGCCGTAATCGGCAAAGATTTCTTTGACCTCGTCGATTTCTTTTTGGTGGTAGTTGTCTACCTCAAAGTATTCGCGTTTGAGTTCGCTTTCGTAGTGTTCTTGTTCGGTTTTTCCAGCCAAATAGCCACCCAAGCCCATGGCGATACAACCCGCTACTATCTCGGCGATTCCCGCAGTAATTACAATGCCATTCGAATCGACGGCGCCACTTAATCCGGCGGCTAAGGCAAAAGGTACGGTGAGTCCGTCGCTCATGCCAATCACAATATCGGTAATAAAATCGGAGCTTTTGAGGTGTTGTTCTTGGTAGGAGTATTCGTTCATGATTGCGCTTTTTATTGGGTATCAAATTTAAACTAAAAATCACTCGAATTGTAGTGGAACGCTATTTTAGAATGCATTTAAATTCCTGTTTTATGAACTGGTTTTGCGTGAAGGATAGCAGTGGTTATCGGTTTGAAGCGGCAGCGAAAAAAGATAAAAACGGATAGCCTGACCCTTGTGGGCACGCCCCAAATAAAATAGAAATTATCCCGCTGCTTTTTGGAATTCGGTTATCTTTGCCCACGCAAAAAATACGACTATGAAATTTGATTTACTCCATACAGATCCGCAATCCAAAGCGCGTGCCGGAACCATCACCACCGATCATGGGACGATTGAAACGCCCATTTTTATGCCGGTGGGGACAGTGGCTTCGGTGAAAGGCGTGCACCAGCGGGAACTCAAGGAAGAAATCAATCCCGATATTATTTTGGGGAATACGTACCATTTGTATTTGCGTCCGCAAACGGCCATTTTGGAACAGGCGGGTGGCTTGCACAAATTCATGAATTGGGACCGAAACATCCTCACCGATTCGGGCGGATATCAAGTGTATTCGCTTTCGGCCAACAGAAAAATCAAGGAAGAAGGGGTAAAGTTCAAGTCGCACATAGACGGCTCTCTTCATTTTTTTACGCCCGAAAATGTAATGGAAATTCAGCGTACCATTGGTGCCGACATCATCATGGCCTTTGACGAATGTACGCCTTATCCTTGCGATTACCGCTATGCCCAACGCTCGATGCACATGACGCACCGTTGGTTGGATCGCTGCATCAATCATTTGGAGAAAGTGCCTGTAAAATATGGGTACGATCAAACGTTTTTCCCAATTGTACAGGGAAGCACCTTCAAAGATTTGCGCATGCAATCGGCGGAGTACATTGCCAATTCGGGCCAACAAGGCAATGCGATTGGCGGACTTTCGGTGGGAGAACCGGCTGAGGAAATGTATGCGATGACCGATGTGGTGTGCAGCATTTTGCCCGAAGACAAACCCCGTTATTTGATGGGTGTGGGAACGCCAATCAATATTTTAGAAAACATCGCCTTGGGCGTAGATATGTTTGACTGTGTCATGCCCACGCGCAACGCCCGAAACGGGATGTTGTTTACGGCACATGGAACCATTAACATCAAGAATAAAAAGTGGGAAGCCGATTTTTCGCCTGTAGACGAAATGGGCCTCACCTTTGTAGACCGCGAATATTCAAAAGCCTACTTGCGCCACTTGTTTGCTGCCAACGAATACTTGGGTAAGCAAATCGCTACGATTCACAATTTGGGCTTTTATATGTGGTTGGTTCGTGAAGCCAGAAAACATATCTTAGCCGGAGATTTTAGAACTTGGAAAGACATGATGGTGAACCAAATGAGCCAACGATTATAAGGCATGCTGACAATTATTGACAAATACATATTGCGCAGGTACCTCGTTACGTTTACGGTAATGTTGCTGCTGTTTATCCCTATCGGAATCGTGATTGACGTGTCTGAGAAGGTCAATAAAATGCTCGAAAACAAAGTGCCTTTTGGCGAAATCGCCAATTACTACCTTCACTTTACCATCCATTTTGCCAATTTTCTTTTCCCGATATTTCTGTTTTTGTCGATCATTTGGTTCACCTCCAAATTGGCCAACAACACCGAGATCATTGCGATCTTGAGTTCGGGAATTTCGTTTAATCGATTTTTGCGGCCTTATATTATTGGCGCAACCATGGTGTCGTTGTTTGCATTACTCATGGGTTTGTATTTGGCTCCCAAGGCCAATGAAGTCTACAATAATTTTCGGTACACCTATTTAATAGGCGGTGGCCGCGA
The DNA here is from genome assembly GCA_026390995.1 of Flavobacterium sp. Lineage (GTDB taxonomy): Bacteria > Bacteroidota > Bacteroidia > Flavobacteriales > Flavobacteriaceae > Flavobacterium. Next base: position 13,872 of record JAPLEX010000036.1, on the reverse strand, counting down.
AGAAATGCGCGACGAAACCGATGTATATCGCCAAATTAGTGCCGATGAATTTATTTATGTGAGTAATTTTAATACGGTTTCTAAAACGGCCTTCAACTTCTCATTAGAAAAATTTAAAGGCGACAAACTCGATTATAAAATTACGGCCAACCGCATTAAGTTTAATCCCAAAGACAGCACCTACACACTTTTTGGGTATGTGAAACGCACTGTAGGAGAATTGAATGATGTAATAGATCGCGCCGAAAAAAAAGATGCCAAATTTAGCTTTGACTTAGAAGATCTAACGCCCACCGTCTATGTGGCTGAAACTTTAAAATATGGCGATCTCGTTCACTTCATTGACCGCGAAAAAAAACGCGGCAACGCCAACGTGAATGTCTATTTGGTGGTGTTGTACAAAAAATACAGCATACCCATTTCGGCCTTTATCCTCACCATAATTGCAGTAGCGGTTTCTTCGATGAAACGCCGTGGCGGGATGGGAATGAACTTGGCCATCGGAATTTTATTGGCTTTTTCGTTTGTGTTCTTGGATAAAATTTTTGGGGTGTTGGCCGAGAAATCGAGTATTCCTCCCATTATATCAGTTTGGATTCCCAACTTACTTTTTGGGATACTAGCCATTTATTTGTTGCGCAATGCCAAGCGATAACTACAAAAGCTACCTGCATTTACATCTCATTGTTTTTATTTGGGGATTCACGGCCATTCTGGGTGCTTTAATTACACTCGACGCCTTGCCCTTGGTTTGGTTTCGGATGAGTTTGGCCGCTGCGATGATTGCCCTGTATTTGGTCTATAAAAAAATTCCTTTCCGCGCATCACCGCTTGTGATAGCCCGATTTTTGGCGGCGGGTTGCATCATTGCGCTGCATTGGTTCACCTTTTTTAAAGCCATCAAAGTGTCTAATATTTCGGTCACCTTGGCGTGTTTGTCAACGGGTGCTTTTTTTACTTCGTTTTTGGAACCCTTGCTGCAGAAAAAAAAGATCAAATGGATAGAAGTGCTGTTTGGTATGTTTGTTATTGTGGGACTGGTGATCATCTTTGAGGTAGAAATGCAATACAAATTGGGGATCGCCTTGGCTTTGGTTTCGGCTTTTCTCTCGGCTTTGTTTGCGGTCATCAACAGTAAATTGGTTCAAAAATATGATGCGCCTGTCATTGCTTTTTATGAGTTGTTGGGTGGGGTGGGATTCTTTTCGATCTTGCTTTGGATGAGTGATGCGTTTACCCCCAATTTTTTTAGTATTGCAGGATCAGATTGGGTCTATTTGGGAATCTTGAGTTCCATTTGCACGGCCTATGCCTTGATCAATTCGGTAAAAATCATGCAGTTTTTGTCGCCTTTTACCGTGATGCTCACCATAAATTTAGAACCTATATACGGCATTGTTTTGGCTTTGCTCATTTTTGACGACAAAGAAAAAATGAATCCCGTATTTTATTTAGGCGCCGGAATCATATTGGCAACTGTGTTGATGAATGCACTGGTAAAAAAAAGTAAAAAATAACCCAAACCAAGTTATGCAGATGTAAACTAAGCGTAAAAAAATAATGGGTTTACGCCGATAAAATTTTATATTTGCCCTTCCAAAAAGTAACACTAACGCACAAATCCTATGGAATATTTAGATTTTGAGCTTCCAATAAAAGAACTTGAAGACCAATTAGACAAATGCGAAATCATTGGGCAAGAATCCAATGTAGACGTTTCGACTACTTGTAAGCAAATTGAAAAAAAGCTGGAAGAAACCAAGCGTAAAATATACAAAAACTTGACGGCTTGGCAGCGTGTGCAATTGTCACGTCACCCCAATCGTCCCTACACGATGGACCATATTCATGCATTATGTGGGGATTCGTTTTTGGAATTATTTGGCGATCGTAACTTTAAAGACGACAAAGCCATGGTGGGTGGATTGGGCAAAATTGACGGCCAATCGTTTATGATTGTGGGTCAACAAAAAGGCTACAACACCAAAACGCGTCAGTACCGCAATTTCGGGATGGCCAACCCAGAAGGTTACCGCAAAGCTTTGCGTTTGATGAAAATGGCCGAAGAGCGCGGACAAGGAGAAGCCATTGCCCGTAACATTTTTGAAATGGTGCGACTCAAAACTCCAATTATTGCGGTGATTGTGGGCGAAGGTGCTTCAGGAGGTGCCCTGGGAATAGGCGTGGGCGACCGCGTATATATGATGGAAAACACCTGGTATTCTGTCATTTCACCCGAATCGTGTTCGTCTATTTTATGGAAAAGCTGGGAATACAAAGAGCAAGCCGCCGATGCCTTGAAACTGACATCCTCAGACATGAAGAAACAAAAATTAGTCGATGATATTATTCCAGAACCGTTGGGTGGAGCGCATTACGATCGCGAAACCACTTTTAAAACGGTGCAGCAATACATCATGAAAGGCTACAACGAATTAAAAGATTTATCAACAGCCGAATTGGTGGCACAACGAATGGATAAATACAGCAAAATGGGAGAATTTAACGAGTAATCACTTTTAATTCCCCTAAAAAGTAAATCCGAAACGTAACTGCTTCGGATTTTTTTTGACTTATAAACAAAAATTAACGGTTTATGAACAGTGGACTTTCATAACTACTTCCTCTGTTCGCCGTTTTAATGTCTACATTAGCCCTATGGAAAATGCACGAAACACCAGCCCGCAACGCATCGAAAAAGCAACGATTATCAACCTAGAGAAAGGCAAATTGCCGCCACAGGTTTTGGATTTAGAAGAGGCCGTGTTGGGTGCCATGATGATAGACAAAAAAGGGGTTGATGATGTGATCGACATTTTGCAGCCCGATGCGTTTTACAAAGACGGGCACCGCCATATTTTTGAAGCGATTGTGCAATTATTTACCGATACACAGCCCATCGATTTGCTCACCGTTTCGGCCCAGTTGCGCAAAAACGGCACCTTAGACTTGGCCGGTGGCGATTACTATTTAATTCAACTCACTCAAAAAATATCTTCCTCAGCGCACATTGAGTTTCACTCGCGCATCATATTGCAGAAATACATTCAGCGCAGTCTGATTAAAATATCTTCTGAGCTTATCGAAGAATCCTACGACGAAACCACCGATGTTTTTGATTTATTGGACAGAGCCGAATCGCGTTTGTACGAAGTAACCCAAGGCAACATCAAACGCAGTTCCGAAACAGCACAAAGCTTGGTACTGCAAGCCAAAAAACGCATCGAAGAAATTGCCAGCAAAGAAGGCTTGAGCGGGATTGCAACTGGCTTTGAAAAATTGGACAAAATCACCTCGGGCTGGCAGCCTTCCGATTTGATTATCATCGCGGCACGTCCGGGTATGGGTAAAACCGCCTTTGTGTTGTCGATGGCTAGAAATATTGCCATTGATTTTGGTCATCCAGTCGCCTTGTTCTCACTCGAGATGTCTTCGGTGCAGTTGATTACCCGTTTAATTTCGTCTGAAACCGGTTTGTCTTCCGAGAAACTCAGAACCGGAAAATT
>JAPLEX010000036.1:0-10346 GCA_026390995.1 Flavobacterium sp. | reverse complement strand
TAGAAAAACACGAGTGGGAGCAATTGAGCATCAAGGTAAAAAACCTAGAAAAAGCGCCTTTGTTTATAGACGACACGCCTTCGCTTTCCATCTTTGATTTACGGGCCAAGTCGCGTCGATTGGCATCGCAACACGGCATTAAACTCATTGTTGTCGATTACTTGCAACTCATGACCGCCGGCGGAAGCAACGGCAAAGGAGGCGGAAACCGTGAGCAAGAAATTTCGACCATTTCCAGAAACTTGAAAGCCTTGGCCAAAGAACTCAGTGTGCCAGTAATTGCTTTGTCGCAGTTGTCGCGTGCGGTTGAAACCCGTGGAACCAGCAAACGTCCGTTACTCTCGGATTTGAGGGAGTCGGGTGCGATTGAGCAAGATGCCGATATCGTGTCGTTTATTTACCGCCCCGAATACTATAAAATAGAAGAATGGGATGACGATGAGGCCTCACCTACAGGAGGTCAAGCCGAATTTATCATTGCCAAACACCGAAACGGTTCGCTCGAAAATATCCGACTGAAGTTTGTGGCACAATTGGGTAAATTTGACAACTTGGATGAATTTGGTGGCGCCTACGACGATTTGCCGTCCAAGATGAACCGCGAAGACAATCCGTTTACCACCAAGAATCTGCCTTCGCCCAATGAAGCCTTTGGCAGTGCCATGAATGCAGTTAGCGGTTAGCTTTCAGCGGTTAGCTAAATTATACTAGAATTCACTCATCTCTCAGTCTCTCATCTCAAAAAAATGTTCAACAAAAATTCACTATTCCTTTTTCTCTTGCTCATCTCCCTATCCGCAAAGGCCAACTTCATCTTGTTGCCCATGGATGATGTTTCGCAAAAGAATCACCTCAAGGCCTACGGGATTACCTATTGGTGTTTGGACAAACAATACAAAGCGAGTTGGTTGCTCAATTACCGCGGCGGATCATTCTTGTTGCCCGATTCGCCCGATATTCGCAAAGAATGCCAAATTCGCGGAGTGAGTTTTGAGCTTTTGTCTGATGCCGAAGCCAACCAGATTTTGGAAGAAATTTCGAGTCCTTCGCAAAACATGGAAACCGTGGTGCTCGAAAAAGCGCCCAAAGTGGCAGTATACACTCCAAAAGGTAAACAACCTTGGGACGACGCGGTAACCATGGTGCTCACCTATGCCGAGATTCCATTCACCCCAATATATGATGCCGAAGTGTTGTCTGATCAGTTGTTGTTGTACGATTGGCTGCATTTGCACCACGAAGATTTTTCGGGCCAATACGGAAAATTCTACGGGGCCTACCGCAATGCGCCCTGGTACATCGAACAAAAGAAAGAGGCTGAAGCCTTGGCCGCACAATTGGGCTATACCAAAGTCTCGGGAGAAAAATTGGCCGTGGCTCAAAAAATTCGTGATTTTGTAATTGGCGGCGGCTTCATGTTTGCCATGTGCTCAGCTACCGATAGTTTTGATATTGCCTTGGCAGCCGAGGGGGTGGACATTTGCGAGCCCATGTTTGATGGCGACGAAAGCGATCCCAACTACCAAACCAAAATTGATTACACCAAAAGTTTTGCCTTCAAGGATTTTATCTTAGACAGGCGTCCCGATCACTATGAGTTTTCGGATATCGACATGACCGAAAAACGGATTATTCCTTTTGAAAAAGATTATTTCACCCTCATGGATTTCTCGGCCAAATGGGACGTGATTCCCAGCATGTTGTGCCAAAACCACACCCAACTCATCAAAGGATTTATGGGACAAACCACGGCTTTTGAACGTTCTTTACTCAAATCGTCGGTCTTGGTTTTGGGCGAAAACGAACTCAACGAAGAGGCGCGCTACATTCACGGCCAAAAAGGAAAAGGATTTTTTACCTTCTACGGCGGACACGATCCCGAAGATTACCAGCACCGCGTGGGCGACGAACCCACCGTGCTCGATTTGCATCCCAACTCACCGGGATTTCGTCTCATTTTGAACAATGTGTTGTTTCCGGCTGCCAAGAAGAAAAAGCAGAAGACTTAGCGATTAACGATTGCTTCGCCAGTTCGTCCCAAAGCTTTGGGACTCGGGTTTCGATTTTCGATGATTCAACACAATAAATAAGATATAAAAAACCACAGATTTATGGGCTGTGGTTTTTTGCATTACCAAAGAAATGATTATTGTAAAATAATTTTCTTGATATCTACAATTTGTCCTTGCGCATTCACAATCTGAACAAAATACAATCCTGTTCCGCCCCATGAATTCAGCGCCATGGTGGTATTGGTTCCGGTAGCTGTAATTGGCGTTGTAGCCACTTGCTGTCCTAAAGAGTTCATGATTTTAATTGAACCACCTGTCAAATCAGAAATGTTATTGAAACTGATATTCACCTGTGTGCTTGCTGGGTTGGGAGCAATGGTGATGTTATTTGCCCATACAATTGGGTTGATGAAAGATAACTGCCCAACATTAATTATAAGTGTATCCGTAACGGTAATGGTGTATATGCATTGATTGGCATTATATAGATTAGTGATTTCTTGTTCAGTAAGAGCACGATTCCATATTCCTATATCGTCGAGTTTGCCTTTTAGTGCTCTTTGACAAGCACCACTACATCCATCAAATAAACCACAGCGAATAGGTGTATTAACTTCACTATTCAATTCGGAAGTAAGTTGCCCCCATAATTGTCCATTTATAAATAGATATTGTCCATTATTTTTTTGAATAATTACATAATTAACCCATGAGTTAAGATTCGGAATACAATTACAATAATAACCTGATGAACCTGCTGTATAAGTCCCAAAACCGTAAGATGAATGTATTTGTAAAATAGTCCCATTATTTTGTGAAATTTCATCTCCTATAATCATTGCCTGTTCTCCATTATTTATATCATTATATCTATTTAAATTAACCCAAATAGATATAGTAAATTCATTAACTACTCCTGAGTTTATATAATTAACGTTACCTAAATTTATTACATCATTCACTCCGTCAAAATCATAAGCACTATTTTCATTTCCTAATCTATCTGTAGTTATGGTTGCTCCATTCACCGTTCCATTATTCCCATTACCACTTTGGTCATTTGCGTTACCATTAAACGGCCAATAACCAACTAACCCATTTGTAGGAACATAAGAAGGCACTTGAGCGAAAATCATTTGGGTTGTCATCAGTAACCCAATACATAAAAGAAGTAATTTTTTGTTTTTCATTTGATTGTTATATTAGCTCTACAATGTCCCAATTGTAGTGTTAATATAAATAAAGAGCGTGGGACACTTGCTGAACTTGTATCTGAGGTGGTCGAATACCTATCCACAAAGTAGAGCAACGCCCACGCCTTGACGTGAGCATCCGCTTAAACTCTCCTGTGGATTTTTGAAAATTCGACCTTTCAGATACAGGAATTATAGCAAACGCTAATTTTAATACCAATAAAATGTATTCTTCTGTTTTAGAATACGCAACAAAAGTAATGAAAAATATGAAGTGTAGGTGCTTTAATTAGTTTCAAGACAACAAGTAAGCTCAACTCAGGAAATTCCAAGTTTAAGAAAAGTAAAGCCATAAAAAAATCCCAAATTCCAACTTATGTAGCAGTTGGAATTTGGGTCCCGAAGCGTCGGGATAAAATTGGAATTTAATTACTTGTTGTTCTCGATCACGTAATCCAACACCTTTTTCATGAGGTGCACTCTGTCTTTACCCTGCACATTGTGTTTGTGCATCGGGTAGGGGAAAAAGTCAACTTGTTTTTGGGCTTCGACAAATTTCTTGATTAAGGAGAAATTGTTTTGCATCACTACCACGTCGTCTGAGGTGCCGTGAATAAGGAGTAGTTTGCCTTTTAGGTTTTTTACGTAATTCAAGGTGCTGGCTTCTTCAAAACCTTCTTTGTTTTCGGCCGGCGTGTCCATGTAGCGTTCGCCGTACATTACCTCGTAATAATTCCAGTCGGTAACCGGACCACCCGCTACGCCTACTTTAAACACATCGGGCTTGCGCAACATCAAGGAAGTGGTCATGAATCCGCCATAACTCCAACCGTGCACGGCCAAACGATTGGCATCTACAAACGGCAATGATTTCAAATAGTCAACGCCTTTGAGTTGGTCGTCCATTTCGTTTACACCCAAGTTTCGGTGAATTACACTTTCAAACGCAAATCCACGGTTGTCCGATCCGCGGTTATCTATCGTAAACACCAAATAGCCTTGTTCGGCCATCCAATACATCCACAAATTGGCGCCGTCCAAAAACGAATTCGTGATCATTTGCGCATGCGGTCCGCCATATACATATACCAAAACCGGGTATTTTTTGGAAGGATCAAAATTGCTGGGTTTAATCAAACGGGTGTATAAATCGGTTGTGCCATCGGCCGATTTGATTGTTTTGATTTCGGCTGATCCAATGGTGTACCCGTCATATTTGTTGGCACTTTCAACCAACATTTTGCTGTTTCCTTTGGCGTCTAATAGCAAAGATTTTGAAGGCGTGTTGTGGTTGCTGTATTCGTCAAACACCCATTTGCCATCAGTAGAAATGGCTGCTGTATGTACGCCTGCTTCTTTGGTGAGCAGGCTTTGTTTGCCTTTTAAATTGACTTTGTAGGCCAACATATTGAGTGGGTTTTCGCCAGTAGCCGTGAAATAGATTTCGCTACCGTCGGGGCTGTTGCCCAAAATTTCACGCGCTGGAAATGCATTTTGCGTGAGCTGTTTGATGAGTTTTCCTTCAATAGAGTAGTAGTACAAGTTTTGAAATCCACTTTGTTCGCTAAACCAAATAAAATTAGATGAGGTAGCCGAAGGGAAGTAGGCCGCATGCTCGGGCTCAACCCATTTGCTGTTTTGTTCACGAAGGATTGTTCGCACAAAGGCACCCGTGTTTGCATCATATACATTCAATGACATGTCGTTTTGTCCTCGATTCAATTCGGCAATGAGGACGTATTTTTCATCAGGAGTCCAAGACACATTGGTCAAATAATCGTCGGCTTGGTATCGCGGGCTTATGAAAACCGTTTGCTGCGTGGCAAAATTGTAAATGCCCAAACGCGGTTTTTCGCTTTTTTGTCCAATCATCGGATACTTAATCGATTCTAACGTACCGGGAGTAGTGGTAATATCCAAGATTGGGTAGTCGGCCACCTCGCTTTGGTCTTTTTGGTAAAAAGCTAAATAACTTGATTTGGGCGACCAAAAAATACCGTTTTCGATTCCAAAGCTTTCGGCTGTAATCGCGATTGTTTTTTGACTAGCTGTAAGCACATACAAATTGTTGTTTTCGGTATACGCCAATTGCTTTTTGGCGGCATCCCAGGTTTGGTTTTCGGCTGTATCAGGAGTTTTGGCCAACAATTTTCCGGTTTTGTTAACGGTCGAATAGGAGTAATAGGTGCCGTCAGCTGGAACCAACAACTGCGTGGCGTCGATCCAACTAACCCCAAAAAATGTTTTCAAGTTGGTGGACAAGGCTTTGTTTAGTTCGGCCAAGTTTACCGATTCTACCGCTTTGGTATTCGTTGCTGAGGCCTGCATCATTTTGGTCCAAGAATCAGTATAATAGACGTAGGAATTGCTGTTGGGGATCCACTGAAAGCCAGTGAGTTTATCGGCACGGAATGCTCGGTTTTGTTGCAACACGCTGTCGTCAAGACTAATGGTTTTGAGCTGAGCTTGTGCAATGGCAATAGAACATACCAAGGCTACTAATGTATAAAAGGTTGTTTTCATAGGGAAAAATTTAGTGGGCATAAAAATACTAAAACCAACTAGTTGTTGGGCATTTTTGGGCAATAAAAAAACCCAATCTTTCGACTGGGTTCTTTGTATAGTAAGTGAGTAAAAATCGAGTTGATAAAACGTTTATTTTACTTTATTAAGTACAGCTTTGAAAGCTTCTGGGTGGTTCATTGCAAGATCGGCAAGAACTTTACGGTTCAATTCGATATTGTTTGCTTTTACTTTCCCCATGAACTGTGAGTAACTCATTCCTTCTAAACGAGCTCCAGCGTTGATACGTTGGATCCATAGACCACGGAAGTTTCTCTTGTTTTGCTTTCTGTCGCGGTAAGCATAAACCATTGCTTTTTCCACGGCATTTTTAGCCACTGTCCAAACGTTTTTACGACGACCAAAGTACCCTTTGGCTTGCTTCATTATCTTTTTTCTTCTTGCTCTTTTAGCAACTGAATTTACTGATCTTGGCATAATTTTTTTGTTTTTTTGTAGCAGGCGTCCTGAATTGAATCAAAGGAACTTTGTAGGCCGTACTCCAAGGTTATTAAATTGTTTTTTAACCTAACTAACAATTAGATGATTCGTAATTGTTGTTTTACACTTTTCATATCGGTACTGTGTACCAAGGCTGAATGTGTCAACGCTAATTTGCGTTTTTTAGACTTTTTAGTCAAAATATGACTTTTAAAAGCGTGTTTTCTTTTAATCTTTCCAGAACCAGTAACTTTAAAACGTTTCTTGGCGCTAGATTTGGTTTTCATTTTAGGCATTTTTTCCTAGTTTTTGATTTATTCTTACTTACTATCTTTTAGCTTTAAGTGCTAGACTCTTGGCCCTACTTTTTCTTCTTCGGCGCAATGAAAATAATCATTCGCTTTCCTTCTAATACCGGCATCGCTTCTACTTTTCCAAACTCTTCCAAATCGGTGGCCAAACGCAACAATAAAATTTGCCCTTGGTCTTTGTAGATAATCGAACGTCCTTTAAAAAACACAAACGCCTTTAATTTTGATCCTTCTTTGAGGAATTTCTCGGCGTTTTTGCGTTTAAACTCGTAATCATGCTCATCCGTTTGCGGTCCAAATCGAATTTCTTTGATGACCACCTGCGTTGATTTTGCTTTCAAGGCCTTCTCGCGCTTTTTTTGCTCGTACACGAATTTTTTATAATCCATGATTTTGCAAACCGGCGGGTCGGCGTTGGGAGAAATTTCAACCAAGTCCAATTCAAATTCGTCGGCGAGTCTCAGAGCTTCGGCTAATTTAAAAACTCCAGGCTCAATATTTTCTCCTACAAGTCTAACCTCGGGCACACGAATTAAATTGTTAATGCGGTGCGCGTCTTTTTTTTCTACTCTGGGTTGGTACCCCCTGTTGCTACGTATTGCTATGACTTTAGTGTGTTAGGCTTGATAAACAAGCAGTTAAACGTTGAATACTTTTAATGTGTTATCGATTTCTTCTTGAACTAACAAGGCAAATTGGTCAATAGTCATGCTGTTGTTGCCTCTTCCTTCTTGTCCGTGTCGGCGTACAGCGATCGTTCCGTTTTGTTCTTCATCTTCTCCTACAATCAACATGAACGGCATTTTTTGCATCTCTGCATCCCTAATTTTCTTCCCGATTGTTTCGTTTCGGTTGTCAATTAGGGCGCGAATTTCGTGATTTTCTAACAGATTCAAAACTTTTTTCGCATAATTTTCATATTTCTCACTCAAAGACAGGATTATAGCTTGTTCAGGCATTAACCAAAGCGGGAAATTTCCGGCGGTGTGTTCCAGTAAAATGGCGATAAATCGTTCCATCGAACCGAAGGGTGCACGGTGAATCATCACTGGTCTATGTAGTTCATTGTCAGAGCCTTTGTAAGTCAAATCAAAACGTTCTGGCAAGTTGTAATCTACTTGAATCGTACCCAATTGCCACTGTCTTCCTAAGGCATCTTTTACCATGAAATCAAGCTTCGGTCCGTAGAAGGCCGCTTCGCCATATTCTACTACGGTATTCAATCCTTTGTCTCTGGCTGCATTGATGATCGCATTTTCTGCTTTTTCCCAGTTTTCATCCGAGCCAATATATTTCTCGCGGTTTTCTTGATCGCGCAACGAAATTTGAGCCGTGAAATTCTCAAAGCCTAAGGAACTAAATACATAAAGCACCAAGTCGATTACTTTTTTGAATTCTTCGTCCAATTGTTCGGGCATACAAAAAATGTGAGCATCGTCTTGCGTAAACCCACGCACGCGAGTCAATCCGTGCAATTCGCCACTTTGTTCGTAGCGGTATACGGTACCAAATTCGGCGTAGCGTTTCGGTAAATCTTTATACGACCAGGGTTTGGTGTTGTAAATCTCGCAATGGTGCGGGCAGTTCATCGGTTTAAGTAAAAACTCTTCGCCTTCAGCTGGGGTATTGATGGGTTGAAAACTATCGGCTCCATACTTGGCATAATGCCCCGAAGTAACATACAGTTCTTTTTGGCCAATGTGCGGCGTTACCACTTGTTCGTAGCCTGCTTTTTTCTGTGCTTTTTTCAAAAATTGTTCCAATCGGTCGCGTAAGGCAGCGCCTTTTGGCAGCCACAAAGGCAAACCTTGTCCCACTTTTTGAGAGAAGGCAAATAACTCCAATTCTTTACCTAATTTTCGGTGATCCCGACGTTTGGCTTCTTCTAATAATTCCAAGTAGTCGGTCAGGTCTTTTTGTTTGGGGAACGAAACACCGTACACGCGGGTAAGTTGTTTGTTTTTTTCGTCACCGCGCCAATAGGCTCCGGCCACACTCATGATTTTCATTGCTTTGATGAAACCCGTGTTTGGGATATGTCCGCCGCGACACAAGTCGGTAAAGGTAGCATGGTCACAAAACGTAATGGTTCCGTCTTCGAGGTTGCTGATGAGTTCGGTTTTATAGGGATTATTTTCTTGTGCGTAAAAGGCCAAGGCTTCGGCTTTGGTGGCCGAACGCATGGTGAATTCGTGTTTTTCTCTGGCGATTTCCAATATGCGATCTTCAATTTTCTTGAAATCGGCATCGGTTATTTTATGTTCGCCAAAATCAACATCATAGTAAAATCCAGTTTCGATGGCAGGACCAATCGTCAATTTGATGCCGCTGTATAATTCTTGCAGTGCTTGCGCCAATACGTGCGAAGTAGAATGCCAAAACGCTTTTTTGCCGTTGGCGTCGTTCCAGGTGTATAAAACTAATGATCCGTTTGTGGTTAAAGGCGTGCTCGTTTCAATTGTTTCACCGTTATAGCTAGCAGATAGTACATTTCTGGCTAATCCTTCACTGATGCTTTTGGCTACATCCATAGGTGTGCTTCCGGCCTCATACGCTTTAATTGACCCGTCGGGCAAAGTAACTTGTATCATTATTTTTTATTTTGGAAGCGCAAATATAAGGCATTGACGAAATAGATACAATATATAATGTTCTTTTGTTGGCTGATGTCGGTTGTCAGTTGTCCGTTCTCCGTTGTCGGTTGTTTGTTTTTTTTCTTAGAGCTTTTATCTTTCTTCGATTGGTTATTACTCTTACGTCCAATCTTTAAATTTTTAAATCTTTCAATATTCACTTTAGTTTTAGTATAATCTTAGCACTCCCCACTTCCTACTTCTAACATCCTGACTACTAGCGAAGAGAAAACGGAACTAAAAAAGGCGTTTTTTTTGTTTAGAATTTGGGAAAAAGGTTTTACATTTGCCTTGCCCCCCGCACAAGGGAAAAGGTTCTTATAAATTACTGGCACAAGATTTTGACAAAATAATTTCAAAAATAGTTTGATTAAGATTTGTGTAAGTAAAAAGAATGCTTACTTTTGCACCCGCTTTGAGAATGAAAGCGTATACTAAAAAGAAGAACACGTTCCTAGACATATTGAATTGACAGCCGTTCTGATGTAAATCAGAACAACAAAGAGAGTAAGAAAATCGAAAGATTTGAATTAAAGACTAGCATTCGTCTAAGATAAATGACATGGCAACATGTCGCACAATATACGATGAAGAGTTTGATCCTGGCTCAGGATGAACGCTAGCGGCAGGCTTAACACATGCAAGTCGAGGGGTATAGTTCTTCGGAGCTAGAGACCGGCGCACGGGTGCGTAACGCGTATGCAATCTACCTTTTACAGAGGGATAGCCCAGAGAAATTTGGATTAATACCTCATAGCATTATGATATGGCATCGTATTATAATTAAAGTTCCAACGGTAAAAGATGAGCATGCGTCCCATTAGCTAGTTGGTGTGGTAACGGCACACCAAGGCTACGATGGGTAGGGGTCCTGAGAGGGAGATCCCCCACACTGGTACTGAGACACGGACCAGACTCCTACGGGAGGCAGCAGTGAGGAATATTGGACAATGGGCGCAAGCCTGATCCAGCCATGCCGCGTGCAGGATGAAGCATCTATGGTGTGTAAACTGCTTTTGTACAGGAAGAAACCCTCCCACGTGTGGGAGATTGACGGTACTGTAAGAATAAGGATCGGCTAACTCCGTGCCAGCAGCCGCGGTAATACGGAGGATCCAAGCGTTATCCGGAATCATTGGGTTTAAAGGGTCCGTAGGCGGTTTAGTAAGTCAGTGGTGAAAGCCCATCGCTCAA